>CAZFWP010000113.1:0-5385 GCA_964522805.1 uncultured Synergistaceae bacterium
TATAGAACTTGCGAAGATTTCCTTCATAGCTTTGCCCATCATCAATGCCTTCCCAGTATTCGATGTCTACAGGTTTTGCATTGTCTCTTAGCGTGAATTTTTTATCTACCACTGCCTGTTCACTTAGCCACCGAAGATCCTGATACCGATCTTCCCGTTGCGCTGCAGCAATACGCAGATAGTTTGCCGCACTAAACTGATATTTCGTTCGCGTTCCTTCATTATAATGTCTGCCATATAGCGCTGGCGGCTCGATATTTCCGTAATCACGCAAATTATCAACAATAATCTTGTTGACGATATCGCGGCTTTCAAAAACTTTTTCATTTGACATCTGGCAACGCCTCCATGCTCCAGTGATGCGCCTTATCAGAAAACTCTTTTACTAAAAGCTGATTTTCATCATAGTCAATCGCCAAAACCTTTGCTATTTTCTGACCAATATAAGCTTCCTGTAAACGCTCATTCTTTATTTTTTCCATATATGCCAGCCCCTCTTCTCTGCCTTAATAAAATCTGCTGTAGTTTTCTTTTGATACTCCAGATATTTTTGCTTTCATATAACTAAAACAATCAAAATTACTATTTTGGCAAATCCAATAAAAAATTTTCAAAAAAAAAAATAAGCACATCAATAATGAATTGATGCACCCACTGGAAATACTACTCTATGTAAAGTTTCCAAAATAAATCAAGCAATATTTTCTTTGTAAAACCAGATACTTGCAAGGCTTTAAAATCTAATTCTTCTTCTCGTAAACGGTTTATAAAATTCCTCATATCAATCTTGACTGTTTCTGGCAAATTGCATTGTTCTTTTCCCGTCAAAATTGTTGCCAAACGAATGATATCGTTTTTATGCTTTTTTATATCATGTGAATCAACATGTTGCCCCAATAATTTCCGTTCACTAAGTTCCAACCACGCTTTTGCTTTAAAGAGAATCAAATACTCTGGCGCTAAGATCACCACATTCTCTGTCACTTTGCGGCCAGCAACCAACATTTGATAATAGGCCTCATTAAGCAAAATAGCGGATAGGCTGGATATCTCATCATCCACATGCAAAGGAACAAGACCGCTTTGTTCCATACTGCTTAAAACAATTTTTGTACGGGAAAACAATTCTATCATGAAGGGAAACCCGTTTGTCTTGGGCTTATCGAAGCGAAAAAATTGTGGTGAGCTATTACTCTTTGCACGATTTTCATATTGTCCTTCCTGTATAAACTGCCAAAACGCACGACCGAACTCCGGTGTCAGTGCCTCAACAATCAAGACTACATCGAGATCTTTCGTAACTCGCGCTGGAACTCCGGCATCTTCTAATAGAAGATTGCATGCTGTTCCACCAATGAGGACATACTGTTCGCTATATTCAGCAAAATACTGTTTAAAAATATCTAATCCTTTGACCATAACTGCTCCTTTAGCATTTCATTCACTGCCATTTCAACTCTAGGATCTTCCCTGTCTTCTTTGGAAAGCATCAGGACAGCACTTAGCGGATCTATTGTTTTTCCACTATGAAAAGGAATCACATACTGCATCACCGCAATAACCTCTGCCGGTACTTCGCCCGCAGGCACACAAGCCTTGTCTTCCAGGTGCAAGGCTGCCGCCAGCTCTTTATCCACCGCATACATTGTATAGGAATTGTCAGCAAGCATCGAATACGTACTAATTGCCGATATACCAGCAAGCATCAACTCTCTGTTAGTAAGACGATCTTGTAAATTGTATTGTTTTACTACTGGATTCTTTAAAAAATCACGTGCCGCCTGCCAGAGTTTTTGCCAAGATTCTTGCCAAGCAAACAAGCGATTACGCCCTCTACGCTGAATACACTGCAAATTAAGCCCTTCTAATTCATTAAAGCAACGAGAAATAGACATCTTAGATACTTGCAACTGTTCTGCAGCCTGGGTAACTGTCATTTCTCTCCATTGCCGGTAAATAACTAACAGTAAAAACTGTTGTGTCATCAACGATACTTGCTGCTTTGCCACCAATGGTTTTCGGTCCAATAAACGTTTAGACAAAACTATGCCCAAAAATGGCAAATAGATTTGCCGATCTTCTTGAATAAACGCCATCCCGGATTCAATCATTTTATGACAGGCATAGGCGTTTACTTCTGTAAAGTAAAGTACGCATTGCAGATTTGTTAGCGATTGCAATTTCGCATAATGCTTCTTTATGGCCGCAAAATTGATTTTGTCCATGGGGCGCATCAAAATACACTTCGTTTCCAAAATTTTCATTACAGACAATTCATAGCTGTTTTTCAAGTATAGCGGTAGCGGAATGTCTTCGTTATAAGGAATAAGATCTACCTTTTGATGAAGTTGCTCTTCCAAAAAGGCCTGCATAGCAGCACCTCCGTAACATTATTTTTTATATTATAACATACAACATGTTACAATGCAAAAATCACGTTACGTCCTATATTATGCTGTAATCTATCAATACAAGTTTAAGAATTATTTCTTCATTTAGCGGATAAAGTTCTAATTTTATGTTTTTTGGTAACAACCACACGCTACCAATCTATTCCTTCGTTTAAACAGATTAATTTGCATCAAACAAGAACATCATTATCCAGTAATGCGAAACTTCAAGATACCTGAAATCAGTTTATTCTGTAGTTCGGTCTTTAAAACTGAATCACGATAAATATAAATGTTCCCATAGCGATCATATAATTCACGGGAAGATAATCGATCAATATAGTGGTCATAATGCTGTACTATTTCCTGAAGAGCTTTTTCATCACCGCTTATTGCCGAAAAAATTACTTTTTTTGACAATAAATTATGTTTCCCTTTATAAACTATTTTTTTGCCATACTCTTTCTTATTCATCTATGTATTCCTCCAAAAATTTTTTTAACTGTTTTAATGTCGTACCTCTGCGATAAGATACCGTGCGGCGAATTAAGTTAAGATATTCCGCAATTTCCTGATCTGTCAGTCCAAAAAAATAAGATAATAAGACAATATCGCGTTGTTCATCTTCTAATTTTTCCAAAGCAGCTCCTAGAAGAAAGTCTTTTATTGCTATATCCATATTCATTACTTTAAAAACATAAGCTTCTTCATGCGATGGAACAGAAAAATACCGTTGGAAGCTGCAATCCCTACAAACATCTTCAGCAAAACATTCCCTACTTTTAATCATGCGCAATTGTTTTTCATAATTACGAGCATGATTTCTCAAGAGTTTTTTACAAAAACTATCAAATTGCTCTTGGCAGCTCAATATACCAGCCTCCTTTTTGTAAAAGAGACTCTGCTATCGCCGCCCATATTAATGTTTTTTCTCCGCAAAGACTCCTTATATTTGCCTTTCATATAACTAGAACAATTGAAATCGTCTTTTTGGCAAATACAATAAAAAAAGCCACATTGGATTTATCATTACATGATAAGTCCATGCAGCTAGTTGTTTTTATTTACAAACTTTTTTTAACAAATAGTTCAAGGATTACACGGCTCATAGACGACTCCCCCTACCTCATCGGCTTTGGTAGTCGTACTTAAACTTCTTAAAACACAGATAATAAAGCCACCTGTCAATGATACCAAGAGTGGCCTTATGTTGTATTAGCGTACGAATCCGCCTAGTGGAGACATATAATCAGCGCCAAAGCCTTCCAAGGCTTCATGAACGGATGAATCCGGGTTGCCGTAGACAACAAACCGTGTCGCCATGCACATTGACATTAACCGTGCAGCATAATTTGCTTTAAAGGTTTTCAAATGTGCCACAGTTGCTGCGGAATCTTTGTACCATTCGTGAATATGGCACTGCGTTCCATCTGCACTAATAGACCATTCATAGGCAAGTGTGTCGGGTTCGTTCGCCGCTGTTGCGTCGACCATCTCTTTCATTAATGCTTTAAATTTCTCTAATTCACCATCGTTGATAGAAACTTCAAAAATCCAGGATACTTGTTTGTTCATAATAATATTCCTCCAAAAATTTATTAACCAATAAGGTCACCATGATTTTTATTGCATTGCGCTTATAACAGCTGATTTTATAAATCAATGTTCTAGGAACTCCCGTAGATCCTTGGTAAACTTCACTGAATTCTTGAATGCTAAGAAATGATCACCCTGTTCTTCTTTTGCGTAAACATAGAGTGCGGAATTGGGGATGACAGACTTCATCCAGCGCTGGCTTGGCAAGTTTGAGCTATATTCGCCAGTAAAAACCGCTGTCGACACGTTGATTCTCTTGCTGATAACATCGCGCCAGTCGTTACTTGCATGATCAAATATAATAAGGCTAATTTCTTTCTACATATTGCCTTTGTTATTACCACTCAACGATTGTTTTCCGCAAGCTTCATGCTGGACACTAAGTCCTTGCGCTCAGCATGAACAAATGCATTGATTACCTCCCAAGTTACTGGATAATTATCTAAGAACGCTGTATGCCATGCTTTCGGTACCACACAAAGACGCGAATTGGATAGCAGCTGATGTGCCTCCAAAACAGTTGCAACAGGTGCATGATCATCCTCATCACCAACGATCAGCTGTACCGGACAATTGATTGTACTAAACAATTCCTTGCCAACTTCCATCTCGCTCCAAAACTTCATATAATTTGTACAGAACTCTTGATACCGTTCCGGTTCTGGCATCATTTTCATCTGCTGTTCAACAAAGGCTTTGTCAACCTTTTCCAAATCAGCTATCTTCATTTCGCTACTAAAATACCCTTTTTTCAATGTCCCCGCACCAATCGCTATGATACGGTCTACTCCCTCTGGATACATGGCTGCTACCTTATAAGCAGAATATGCACCATCACTGAAACCCAAAAGGATTGCCGGCTCATTCGTCACTGCTTTCATGACAGCGATCATATCATTTGCTTTTTGCTCATAGGTCAATGGTTTATGACCGATTTCAGAACGGCCATGACCGCGCGTCGATACAAGGATTACCTGCTGGTCTTTTCTTAATTCATCGATCACCCGCCCCATTTCATACGGTGTTCCAACACCACCGCCATGAAAGATAAAAACCGGCTTTCCTGTACCATATACTTCATAGTAGAGCTTCGCATCATCCGCCTGCACATAACGCCCCTGCGATACATTGTTCCCATAAGCTGTGCTTTGTACGACTGATAGACTATCGGCATTTGATAACCAGAATGTTTTTGTGATGATTGGAGAGATATATAAATAAATGCCTTTGGCCGTTACTTTTGTAACGACTAAAGGCATTTTATTTTGATAATGGAGCTTACGTGAAGGCTCCGTTTGGACGGTTTATCTTTACCATCTATTCAATAAGAAATTTTTAATACGATCACCATTCTTATACAATCATTGACTAATTTACAGCAGGTGTAGTATCTGTTCAG
>CAZFWP010000114.1:0-5380 GCA_964522805.1 uncultured Synergistaceae bacterium
GCGCCTGTAGCTCAGCTGGATAGAGCAACTGCCTTCTAAGCAGTAGGCCGCGGGTTCGAGTCCCTCCAGGCGCGCCATTCTTAGATTTAGCACAGGAAATATGGTGAGTGTAGCTCAATTGGTTAGAGTACCGGACTGTGGCTCCGGTGGTTGCGGGTTCAATTCCCGTCACTCACCCCACTTTTTTGCCTATAATGTTTGGATCGTTAGCTCAACTGGCAGAGCACCTGACTCTTAATCAGGGGGTTACAGGTTCGATTCCTGTACGATCCACCATTAATAATTTGGGATCCATTTTGAAATGGATCGTTAGCTCAACTGGCAGAGCACCTGACTCTTAATCAGGGGGTTACAGGTTCGATTCCTGTACGATCCACCAAAAAATTGCAGACTGCTTGGGCAGTCTTTTTTGTTGCTAAAATAACAAAAGCAAGGTAAAATCTTCACGTCTGCTTCACTTTGCGGGAGTGGCGGAATTGGTAGACGCGCAGGACTTAGGATCCTGTGTCCCAGACGTAGGGGTTCAAATCCCCTCTCCCGCACCATCATTAATGCATATTAAAAAGACGCTCAAGCCTATAAACAACAGCTTGAGCGTCTTTTTTGCTTTAAGATAGCCTATGTAAGAGAAAAATTACAACATCTGCTCATGAGGATCTTCATGTGCAAAAAATATAGTTCTCTCCATCTCTTTGTCATGTGTCATACTTAAGACGATAGATGGAGTTCGCTTTTTGCTATATAATTTTGCCGTTTTTAATATATGCCCATAAATCATCTTTTGAAACGGAGAGGTATTCGCCGGACTTTAGGTTTCTCAGTTCTAGTTTGCCGATGCGGCGTCTCATGAGTTTGCGCACGTCATTATCCAGTGCACGCGCCATCAGGCGTATTTCTCTTTTGATTCCCTCGCCCAAAACTACCTCAAAACAACATTGTAGAGGTTTGTACCCTAGGCGCCTGACGCTTATTGGCTTAAGCAGGCGATCTTCGACAACAACGCCGTTTGCCCACTCTATGAGGCGCGGTTCTTCTAGAGGTTTGCGCAGTTCAACTTCGTATGTTTTGGTGATGCCGTTTCTGGGGTGGATTAGATCCTGCGAAAACATCCCGTCATTGGTGAGAATAATTAGTCCCTCGCTTTCCCTATCAAGCCGACCCACAGGAAAGAGGCGGAGGTGGTCCATTGACGTGGGAAGGATATCTATTACGGTTTGTTCGCGGCTGTCTTCGACGGCACAGAGTATCCCTTTGGGTTTATGATAAATCAGGTAGGTGAGTTCCACAGGAGATAATATTTTAGAGTCAAAAACGACAACATCTTCTTTACAAACCTGCCTTCCAGGCTCGTTAACAGTTTCTCCGTTGATGGAAACTCTGCCTGCGCTGATGTATTCTTCAACTTTTCGCCGCGCGGCTACCCCGCACATTGCCATGTATCTGTTTAGTCTAATGCTCTCTTTTTGACAATCAGTCATTTTCAGGCTCCGTTCTCTCTTCTACCATCTGAGTAAAGACGTCTTTGTATTCTTCTCCTGCGTTATTGCGAAGTTCATCTAAACTGGGCAGTAAATTAATCGCTGACAAACCAAAAATTTCCAAAAAACGTTCTGTAGTGCGGAAAAGTAACGGAGATCCAACACTCTTTTTTCTCCCAGCTACTCTGACTAATCCATGTTTGAGGAGTGTATCTACCACTCTGTCGCAGCGCACGGAACGAATTTCTTCTATTTCTGAGCGCGTCACAGGCTGGTTGTAGGCAATGACAGAGAGTGTTTCCAGAGCCGCTCTGCTGAGTCTTACTCGCTGCAGTGAAACGCTGTTGGCAAAACTCTCTATTACATCGGATAAATCAGCAGCCGTAGCCATCTGCCAGCCGCCAGCAAGGTTAAGTAATGTTAGACCACTGCCAAGTTCATAGTGTTTCTGGATTTTTAGGATCGATTCTTCGGCTCGCGGGGAGGATATGCCCAGATGAGCCGCCAATTCTTGGGTCGTCACCGGCTGGGGAGAGACAAAGAGCATGGCCTCTATCTGTCTGTCCAGCAGTCCCATCACACAGACACTGTCCGTTTCAAGCTGAGGCAATTTCAACATCTCCCAACGTCTCATGTTGTATTAGTTGTACCATTCCCAAACGCGACATTTCCAGCAGCGCGAGTAGGGTTACTATCAGGTTTTTTTTGTTTCTTTCTTGCAGTAACTCTTTGAGGGTAATCCTTTTGCCTTTTAGTTCTGACATTAATTCTTCCATGCGCGCCTCAACCTGGCGTTCTTCCGGTACTGCGTCAGGAATTTCGTCCCAAACATTGTTTTCTTCGTAGTCCATGTTTCTGTGGCGTTCATTGTATTGTTCCAACAGCTCCCACCATTTCATTGACAGCCCGTAGAGGTCCCCCAAATCGTAGAATGGCGTGGTGTCTTCATCCCAGATGCGGATAAACGATTTTTCTCTCTGCTGCTGTTTAAACGCTAAGAGAGCCGCCGCGTTTCTGTATGGTCTAAAGTTTTCCAGCATCTGTTGTAGTTCTTCTTCTGTTTCAATGTAGTCCTGTTCATCAACATCAGGATTTACGTCATCACCAATGCGGCTGGGAAAGAGCGAGTGCACCTTACGAAGGAGTAACCTGCTTGCAAAGGCGAAGAATTCTGCCATTTCGTTGAGTGTGGTTTTTTCACCCTCCAGCAGAAATTTTACGTACTGCGAGACAAGCTCGGTGAGGTTGATATTCGCAGGGTTCATTTCCCTGCTTTCTACTAAATGACACAAAAGGTCAAGAGGACCGGAAAAGGCCCCCAGCTGTACTTCGAAGCCCCTTCTATCCTCTTGATCTATAGATTTGTTCTGCTCAATGCTGTTATTCAAGGGCACTAATGAAGAATACCCATCGCCGTGTAAACGTCTTCCATAGTTTGGGCCGCAACTTTGCGCGCGCGGGCAGCTCCGGACTCCAGTATCTGTATCAGATCGTCATCTTTTTGCTCAAACTGCGCTCTGCGTTCCTGTATTGGTGACATCATTTTCCCTAGGTGGAGCATTAGTTTTTTCTTGCAATCGATGCAGCCGATACCGGCTTTCATGCAGCCTTCGTGTATTTCCGCAAGCTCTTCCGCATCTTTATTAAAGAACTTCTGTATGTCCCATACAGGGCATTTTTCAGGTGTTCCAGGGTCTGTTCTGCGTTCGCGCGCAGGGTCTGTAGTCATAGTGCGAAGCTTGTTCCAGACAGTATCCATATCATCAGCAATGTTTAGCGCGTTACCATAAGACTTGCTCATTTTACGTCCGTCTGTACCTGGCATTTTCGCTGACGGTGTCAGCAGTGTCTGCGGCTCGGGGAATATTTCTCCGTAGAAGTTATTAAATCTGCGCACAACCTCCCTTGTAAGTTCAAGGTGCGCGCTTTGGTCTTCGCCTACGGGAACGGCAAATGATTTGTAAAGCAGGATATCTCCCGCCATCAGCACAGGATAGCCCAGAAAGGCGTAGGTATCGAGATCTTTGTTCTTTAGGTTAAGTATTTGCTCTTTGTATGTCGGGCACCGTTCAAGCCATCCCAGAGGGGTTATCATGGAAAGAGCTAAGTGTATCTCCGCATGCTGCTTGACATGCGACTGTATGAATATTGACGCTTTCTCGGGGTCAACACCAACGGCGAGCCAGTCCAGAAGAATCTCTTTGCAGTTTGACTTTACCTTGCTGACGTCAGCATAGTCCGACATCATGGCGTGCCAGTCAACAATGCCGAAGAAGCAGTCATATTGCTCCTGAAGTTTAATCCAGTTGATTAGCGCTCCTGCCATATGCCCGTAATGTAGTTTTCCTGTCGGTCTCATGCCGCTGAAAATTCTTTTTCTTTCTTCCATTTCTTATGCACTTCTCTTTCTCTCTTCAAATAATTATATTATTTTTTTATATGTCATAACCTCGTGGAGAACTGTTGTGCCTAGCCCGGTCTCTGCTTCAATGATGTTCGCCAGATATGGCAATGAGAGCCGCTCCGTCTCACCGTGATCTGTTATTATCAAGCTAAGTCCCTCTGTAAGAGCATCTTGTCTTTGGTGGTATGAGATATCTGATGTTATAAATAATTGAGATCCAGCTTGTAAAGCTTCATACCACATATCACCGCAAGCCCCGCCCCCCACAGCCACTTTGGTAACGCTGTCACTGTTTATGTATGCGGATAATGGCTCTATCCGCCATCGTTCGCGCATAATTTTCAGGCATTCTTCTATGTTAACTGGATTCAAGAAGCTTCCTACAGCGCCAATACCCCATGAGCCATCGTGTTTACCCGACGGCAGCAATGGATGAATCGCTTGCAGTCCCAAAGCATCAGCTAGGATTTTATTTACTCCTTCTGGTGAAGAGTCCCAATTTGTATGGACAGAATAAATGGCCAAATCCTTTTTTACCGCGAGAGCTATCGTTCTGGAAGCCGAGTCGTTAAAGGTGAGTGATTTCAGTGGTTTGAATATTAGGGGGTGGTGAGTTATCAGCAGTTGCGCACCGATATTCACGGCAGAGGCCACTGTTTTTTCATTTGCATCGAGTGCAACCGCGATTTGAGAGATTTCCTCGGAATAAGCGCCAACAGCAAGTCCGGGGTTATCCCAATCCTCGGCCCAGCATTTAGGAAGGCGTTTTTCTATTTTGGAAAGCAATTCTCTTAGCTTCAATGTCTCCACCTCGCATTTATCAATTTGTTTATTGTATTATACCTTCTTCTCTCCGTCAAAGAATAACAAAAGGCCTGGCATATTGCGCCCGGCCTTTTATGCATGTTATATATCGTTGTTGGTTGTGAGTTATAGTAATTCCGCTATTTGTACAGCGTTGAGGGCCGCTCCCTTACGAAGGTTGTCTCCGACAACCCACATAGCCAGAGCGTTGTCTAAGCCTGTATCGCGGCGAATTCTGCCTACATACACATTATCCTTGCCTGAGGCTTCTATAGGCATGGGATATATTCCGTTACTAGGGTCGTCCGCAACAGTTATTCCCTTGGCTTCTGAAAGAATTTTTCTCGCATGTTCGGGAGTAAGAGTCTTGTCAAAAAGTGCTGTTATACTTTCTCCGTGACCACGGAATACCGGCACGCGAACGGTAATACCGCTTACTCTCAGGTCGGGAAGGTGCATTATTTTTTTTGATTCATTGACCATTTTCCACTCTTCTTCTGAAATACCTTCATCATCAAAAGATCCTATATGAGGAAGAAGGTTAAAAGCTATTTGATGCGGGTAGACGCCACTTTTAATGACCTCTTTTCCCTCTTCAACTGCCATGGCCTCATTTTTGAGAGTGTTTAGGGCTTTTATGCCTGTTCCGGCAACTGATTGATAGGTGGAAATGTTCATATAGAGTAACCCGGCT
>CAZFWP010000115.1:0-5349 GCA_964522805.1 uncultured Synergistaceae bacterium
ACTCAACGGATGGCTGCGCTGCCGCCGTGACCTCGGCGGAATTATTTTTATCGAGCTTTGGGATAAAACAGGCGTAACACAGGTAGTATTCAACCCTGAGCTTAACGCTGAAGCGCACGAACGTGCCGGTGCTCTCCGCAGCGAATACGTACTGGCGGTAAAGGGTCTTCTGCGCCGCCGCCCGGAAGGGACGGAGAATCCCGACTTAGCGACAGGGCAGGTTGAGCTGCTGGTCGATGACTTTATCGTTTTGGCTCCGGCAAAACTTGTGCCGTTTGAGATAGACAACGCCGATACCGTTAATGAGGATCTTCGTCTTAAGTATCGCTATCTCGACCTCAGACGCGAGCAGATGCAGAAGAATTTACTCACCCGTCATAATGTCACCCGCTACACGCGCAATTATTTCGGCGACCACGGCTTTATTGATATTGAGACACCTATGCTTACCAAATCTACACCTGAGGGAGCAAGAGACTATCTCGTACCAAGCCGTGTTAACCCAGGGCTTTTCTATGCTCTGCCTCAGTCACCGCAGATTTTTAAACAGCTTTTGATGGTCAGCGGCTGCGACAGGTACATGCAGATAACCAAGTGCTTCCGTGATGAAGACCTGCGCGCCGACCGCCAGCCGGAATTTACACAGATAGACCTGGAAATGAGCTTCATTACAGAAGAAGACATTATGGTGCTTGTAGAAAACTATCTCGCGGGACTTTTCAAGGAAGTTCTCGGAGAAGATGTCAAAGCCCCATTCCTGCGCATGACCTGGGACAGAGCGATGAACCTTTATGGCAGCGACAAGCCCGATATGCGCATCCCGATGGAGATGGTTTCCCTTGAAGAAGTATTTAAAGACGGAGACAACCCCTTCACAGGATTGGTGGCAGACGGCGGCACCATTAAGGGACTGCGCCTCCCAGGCGGAGCCACTCTTTCGCGTAAAGAACTTTCCGACCTTGAGGCCCGCGCTAAGGCGCTCGGAGCAAAAGGTATGGCAAACTTCCAGGTTAAAGAGGGAGAGCTCAAAGGACCTCTTGTAAAGTTCCTTGACGAAGGCAGAATCGCCAGACTCAAAGAGCTTTCGGCAATTGAAGACGGCGATGCCCTTTTCCTGATGGCGGATAGCAGCTGGAGAAAGGCCTGCGAAATACTGGGACAGATCCGTTTGGAACTAGGCAAGTCACGCGGGCTGCTCCGAGAAGGCTTCAAATTCCTTTGGGTCACAGAATTCCCGCTCTTTGAATGGGATGAGGAAAGCGGACGCTATACCGCCGTTCATCACCCCTTTACCGCGCCGATGAACGAGGATTTGGAATTTTTGCTTACAGAACCCGGAAAGGTCCGTTCCCGCGCCTATGACGTTGTTTTGAACGGCACCGAGCTTGGAGGCGGCTCAATCAGAATCCACAACCCCGAAATGCAGGCGAAAGCTTTCCAAGCTTTGAATTTTACTCCTGAATCGGCTAAGGAGCGCTTTGGCTTCCTGCTTGAGGGCTTGAGCTACGGCACGCCTCCCCACGGCGGACTTGCTATCGGTCTTGACAGACTGGTAATGCTGATGACCGGCAGCAAATCAATACGCGACGTCATGGCTTTCCCGAAAAATCAGAAAGCGCAGTGCCCCATGACAGAGGCTCCGAACTGTGTTGATCCCAAGCAGCTTGACGAACTTTCAATCAAAAGTATTGAGCCAATTATTTAAAGACAAATAAAAAACGTGGCGGCTGCGGAGTTTTACGCCGCAGTCGCTATTTTATTGCAAAAATGATATTGTTTTTTCTATTTTAGCTAAAAATATATCAAATAAAATATTGCAATTATCGTAAAAAAATACTACACTCTTAGCCGAGCATAAGCTGTATAAAAGTCACTACACGGAAGGGACGTGAGACGACAATTGAAAAAAATCACTGGTGTCTGGTGCGTCAGACATGGAGTGGAACTCCAGAAATTCTATCCTAAAACCTCTCTCCGGGCATACTCCGGATTTTCCCCTTATGCAGACATTTTGGTGTCTGCATCAATGTTGTATCCTGAATATCTTCGTATATGACTTCCGACTGATTGACGCTTAAAAAATCAGAAGGAGGAAAAATCATTGAATACAGTAAATAAACCGCTAATAATTATTGAAAACCTCTATAAGGGTTTTGAAGATGGAGATGTGCTCAAAAACATCAGCTTCACTATCAGAGAGGGCGATTTGGCTTCGATAATAGGCCCGTCAGGCTGCGGCAAATCAACATTTTTGCGCTGCCTTAACTGTCTTGAACTGCTTGATTCCGGCTCAATATCTATTGCGGATGTAAAGTTGACCCGCGAACCTGGGCAGAGACCCGACGACATTATGATGGCGACAGTTCATGAGATGAGAAGCGAAGTGGGCATGGTTTTCCAAAGCTACAACCTTTTCCCTCACAAAACATTGCTAGAAAATGTCATGCTTGCGCCTATGGTCGTCAAGGGCATCGAAAAAGACGAGGCATATGAATTGGCAATGAAGTTTATCGACAAAGTAGGACTGGGAGGCTTTTCTTCTCGATATCCTTCCACACTGTCCGGAGGACAGAGCCAAAGAGCCGCCATTGCCCGCGCCTTGGCGATGAATCCAAGGGTAATGCTCTATGATGAACCAACATCAGCTCTAGATCCTGAACTAGTCGGAGAAGTTTTGCAGGTTATGAAAGACCTCGACTCAGAAGGAATGACACAGATCATCGTCACTCATGAGATGAAATTTGCCAGAGACGCCTCTGACTACATCATATTTATGGACAAAGGCGAGATTGTGGAATATGAGGACGGAGACGTTCTCTTTGAACATCCGAAAAATGACCGCACAAAGGCGTTTTTACGCCACTTTGTAAATACGGGGGTGGCATGCTGATGAAAAAGTTCGCTTTAATACTAACCTTAATACTTATCGCTCTGTGCGCTGCGGCTCCCTCTAATGCCGCGACCCAAGCATCAGCATCAGTTGCCGAAGCCGTGGAGGACAACAGACCCGAACTACGCTGGGGCGGTGACTCCGAGGGCGGTTTTCCCTACATGTTCCCCAGCCCCGTCAACCCCGATAAACTCATCGGCTTTGAAGTGGACATTGTTGACGCCATTGCAGAATATCTGGACCGTAAACCGGTATACGTAAATAACGCCTGGGATAACCTTATTCCCGGTCTTGAGCGAAAAATGTATGATATCGCCATCAACGGTCTGGAAGTGACGCCTGAACATGAAGAAGTAATCAACTTTTCCATTCCCTACTACAAGACCTTTCTGCAGTTGGCTGTCCGCAAAGAAACCAACGACATTAAAACTATTCAGGACTGCAAAGGCAAAAAAGCGGGAACACTGAAAGAAAGCTACGCACAGGAAATGCTGAAGGAAGTAGGCGGCATTGACATTAAAACCTACATTGTTGAAGCAAATACCTATGAGGACCTCGCTAACGGACGTCTGGACGCCGCTTTTTTTGACCACCCAATAGCCCTTTATTCCGCCGGATTCAATCCCGAGATTAAATTTGTGGGGCCTCCCGTTGGAGAACTGAAATACGCTATCGCCATGCGCAAAGCTGACAAGGGACTTCAAAGAGATATTAACAGAGCTCTGGTATATCTGCGTGATTCCGGAAAACTGCGTGAGATCTATGACAAATGGAATCTCTGGACACCTGTAATGGCGGAAGAATTCAACGATTACAGCCCGACAAAGATAGAACCGGTCTACTATAATGACTGGGCGGAACAGCACAAACCGGTCCTTACTCTCAGCAAACGTATAGCACGCTATGTGGATGCCATGCCGGCATTTGGCAGAGCGGCGATTGTCACTATGCAGGTTTCCATCACCGCAATGATTCTCGCCATCGCCCTGGGACTGGCACTGGCTATTACCAGAGTTTTTGCGCCTAAGTGGTGCTCACACTTAGCATCATGCTACATTGAAGTCGTAAGAGGCACTCCTGTACTGATACAGCTATTTTTTATCTTCTACGGGCTTCCCAGCATCGGCATTAAGCTTTCTCCCTTTTGGGCCGGAGCCATCGGCTTGGGACTAAACTATGCCGCCTATGAAGCGGAAATATACCGCACAGGGCTATTCGCCATTCCCAGAACGCAGTGGGAGGCGGCATTGGCTCTTGGCATGACAAGATGGCAGGCAATGCGTGAGGTCATTCTGCCTCAGGCTGTGAGAGTGGTTATTCCGCCTATTACCAATGATTTCATCTCTTTGCTTAAGGATTCTTCCCTCGTATCGATAATCACGATGGTTGATCTGACAAAGACATACGGACAGATTTCCGCCACATATTATGACTATTTTGGACCCGGTATTTTGGTAGCGATAATTTATCTTATCATAGGACTTCCCTTTGTCCGCTTCGCTCGTTACACGGAAAAGCGCTTGGGTGCAATGGATAAAGACGGCAAGCGAGGGCACAGGGAAAACATCTACCGCTCGTCTACAAGATACCTTTAGCATCTAATTTTTTAGCATAATACAAACGCGGCAGAGTGAGCAACATCCTCTGCCGCGTTTGTATTTACCGATCTTGCTTAAATTGTGCATATAAACTCCTCATAAACAACTAAACTCGCTTTTTTGGGTGTAAAATATTATGTTGTGTCGCTTTTGATGTGGAGGGATAGTATGGTTAAAAGAACAAGAGGGGTTACTTTGGTTGAAATACTCTTAATAGTAATTATTATAGGCATATTAAGCGGACTCTTTTCACTATCTTCTTCGCACGCCACGGATAAAGCTAATGAAACAGCCTGCGCTAATAACAGGCGCACCCTTAGATCAGCCTATATAGTGGCGAAAACATCCGATAACAGTGCCTCGTTTAAGAAACTAATTGAAACCATTATGGCTGATTACCTTAATGCGGAAAAGGTCGAATTAGCAGACAGCACAGCCGTATACAAAAAGCTGTGTCCTGGAGAAGGCAGCTACTCTATTTCTGTAAAAAACTCCTCTCAGGATATTGATGTTGTCTGTTCAAAGCACAGTGTGAAAAGTGCTATTGAGGAAATTTTGGACATTGTAAAAAAGCTGCTCAATCTTGATGCTGTCAAAGAGTACTTCGCCGACCCCAGGCGCGCAGCCGCCGGCAAAACCTTGGATTCTACCGGACCCAATTTCGGCCCCGGCGTTATCGAGGCTCTATGTAAAGAGTTGGGCATTGATTCTTTGAATAGTTCTTTCTGCATTGAACGCATAGCAAAAGGCAAAGATGAATTTAACGTCTATTACACCGATAACAACGTAAATATCGCAGACTTAAACCCCAAAGACCGGTGCCCGGTTTACATGTACAAATCCAAAACCAGTACTGTTATT
>CAZFWP010000116.1:0-5310 GCA_964522805.1 uncultured Synergistaceae bacterium
AAGATTCGAATTTCGGAAGAGGTTATTGCTCAACTGGCTACCAAAGCACTTAACAGCGTTGAAGGTGTTTCTCCTGCAAACCCCGGGCTGATGGCAAATTTACGCCTGGGCAGAAAGACTATTAATGGTGTCAGAATCTCAATTTCTGACGGAGATTCTCCGGAAATTCTTATTGATGCCTATATTTCCGTAAAATATGGACTGCGTATCCCCGATGTTTGCTGGGATGTTCAGGCGGCCATTAAGGAACAAATTGAACGTTTTACGGGATATACAATAAAAGGCGTCAATATTTACGTTCAGGGTATATCATTTTCCGATAAGAAACCCAGCCAGCCTGCGGATTCCGAGAATGATGAGATGAACTACGAATCTTTTGGAGCAGAGGCCTGATCTAGAAGTATGATTTTATGAGGCCGGTGTCCGTCTGGAACCGGCCTCATATATTGAGAGGTGTAAATAATGCTTTTTCTCTGGACTACAACAAAACATGGAAAGATCTGGATTGACGGAGATTCATTTAAACAGATTGTAGCCAAGAAGCTCCCATCTGATTATTATTGCCAGGAGCTTTCTTTTATTGGAGAAAAGAATCTTCTTAATATCTATATAACAGTTCCTGAGAATGCCTCAGTTGAAGAGAAATACAAGCTGGAAGAAAAA
Organism: uncultured Synergistaceae bacterium; assembly: GCA_964522805.1. Taxonomy (GTDB): domain Bacteria; phylum Synergistota; class Synergistia; order Synergistales; family Synergistaceae; genus CAZBYL01. The sequence continues at coordinate 664 of CAZFWP010000116.1, forward strand.
CTAAATAATTTGTTTGCAAAGTCTGGTATTTCGCTTCAGACAAATTGGGTGAATGTGGCACCGCAAGATAACCCAAAAACAAACCCGATTTGGATGCTGCCTCTGTTCTGGGCAGGTGCTGCCTCTGCTGTTACTGCGATTATCCAGCTGGGAATTAAGGGTATTCTTTGGACTCTATTTGCTTCAATCATTGGATATGGAGTCTCCTGGATTTTCCTAACTGAAGATGGACAAAAACAGGTAACCATGATAATGCAGCAGTTCAGGAGATGATCTTTTGACTTTTTCAACAAAATCAAAGCTGCGCCACCGTTCGCGGGAGATTGCGCTGCAACTTATTTATGAACTTGATATGAGGCCTGACGCGGAGATTAACGAGGCACTGCTGCTGTACCCATCTGAGGATGAGCCGGAGGGTGTTTTTCTCTATGCTTCAGAACTTGTTCGCGGTGTATATGACAATATAGAAGAGATTGCGGAGATGCTCAGAGAAAATATTATCGGCTGGAGACCTGAGCGAATGGTGGCCGTTGACAAAGCTGCTATCAGTATTGCTCTTTATGAGGGAATAATTTCCGCTAAAGTACCGGTAGCCGTCGCCATATCTGAAGCGGTGGAGCTGGCAAAATCTTATGGTACGTCAGATTCAGGCCGTTTTGTAAACGGTGTACTGGGCAGAATCGTCCGTAAGGATACAAACAACTAGTATAATGAATGCTCTCTTATCGGAAAAAGTTTTAACCGTTGACGAGATGACAGTAAAAATCCGAGAAGCCGTTTGTTCCGCAAAAGATTTGCAGAACATTACCGTTAAGGGCGAGCTGCTCGGATTTAAACGTCATACAAGCGGGCATGCTTACTTTACAGTGATGGGTTCAGAAGCGCGCGTTGCATGTGTACTGTTCCGCTCCAATGCTTCTTCTGTCATTGTGTGGCCAAAAGACGGGGATGAGGTTCTTGTCAGCGGAAAAATCGATATTTACGGGGCCAGAGGTTCATACCAAATATATGCCACAAAGCTGCTTCCTCTAGGTGAGGGAGCCAAGGCGCGAGCTAAAGAATTTTTAAAAAACAGACTTACACAAGAGGGAATATTTGATATTCGCAACAAACGGCCAATGCCAGTGTTCCCGTCCAAAGTTGCTGTCATCACCTCTTTAACAGGCGCGGCGGTGCAGGATGTCATAAAAATATCCTCCCAGCGGTTCCCCTCTTCAGAATTAATTATTATCCCAAGTTTGATGCAGGGCAACGGCGCGGCTGAAGAAATATTAGCCGCATTTGATTGTACCAGAAATATAGAAGGTCTCTCGCTGGTAATGTTGGTGAGAGGAGGCGGCAGCCGTGACGACCTTGACGTATTTGATGAGGAGGTTGTTGTTAGAGCGGTAAGATCATCGCCTGTGCCGGTAATAACGGGGTTGGGGCATCAAATTGATATGACGCTCGCTGACATTGCCGCAGACTCTTTTGCGCCGACGCCCTCCGGTGCGGCAGAAAGAGTTTTCCCAGACAGCAGAGACGTATTACAATATCTGAGAGCATCGCAGAAACATATTTTCATAAATATGACAAATAGGATTGAACGCTTATTTGACCGTTCCAATGCTGCATTTGACAGGCTTTTGTTCAATTTTATGAAGTGCTCCTTCGACCCTGCGCGCAATTATATAGATAATTCAGAATCGAAATTAAAAGATATGATCAAGTACAGACTAAACAATTCACAGAACAGGCTAGATTCGCTGACAGCAGCTTTAAACGGAGCTTCGCCTCTGAATATATTATCAAATGGCTATGCCATTGCCAGAAAAAAGGACGGCGAAACGGTGAAAAGTGCTTCGTCTCTTTCCCCCAAGGACAAAATATCGGTTCAATTTATAGATGGAGTTGTTCTTGCCTCTGTTTCAAAGGTAAACATGATTCCTGCTGTTTTGGAGGAGGTAATGTGATGCTTCCGCAAACAATTGAATGGCTTGCCGAAAAGAAGGTTCTCCGCCTGCTTGACCAGCGGTCAGTTCCAAATGAGGTAAAATTCAGAGATTGTTATTCAATGGAAGATGTCGCGGCCTCAATAGAAGACATGACGGTAAGAGGCGCGCCCGCTATCGGAGTGGCTGCCGCTTATGGTGTCGCCATGGCCGCAGGCGGCGGTGCTGACGCCGTATCAGCCGCAATTGAGCGGCTTTCCAAGACAAGGCCTACAGCTGTGAACCTGTATTGGAGCCTTAAGCGCATGTCAGCTGTTTTCGAGTGTTGCCGTAAAAATGATAATTTTGCCTCTGTTCTAGAAGCTGAGGCTGTAAAAATACATGCAGATGATATTCAGATAAACAAAAAACTAGCTTTCTACGGACAGGGGCTGCTCCCAAGCAAAGGAACGGTTATAACCCATTGTAACGCCGGTGCTTTAGCGACGGCTGGGTATGGTACGGCTCTGGGAGTTTTTCGTGCCGCCGCCGAAAACGGCAAAAAGCTTAAAATATATGCTGACGAGACCCGCCCAAGACTGCAAGGGGCCAGACTTACTGCTTTTGAACTTTACGAAGACGGTTTTGACGTTACTGTTATTTGTGACTCAATGTCCGCGTTCCTGATGTCTAAAGAGAAGATAGATGCGGTGATAACCGGAGCCGACAGAATTGCCGCAAACGGTGATACGGCGAATAAAATAGGTACTTACGGGCTGGCTGTAGCTGCCAAGAGGCATAATGTGCCATTTTATATAGCGGCACCTGCCAGCACCATTGATATTGGCTGTAAGACGGGGGATGACATTCCGATAGAAGAGCGGGACCCCGACGAGATCAGACAAATCAATCGCGAATTAATTTTTCCGTCCGCTATCCCAGTATGGAATCCGGCTTTTGACGTTACTCCTGCGGAGCTGATATCGGGGATAATTACGGAGTTGGGAGTACTAAGACATCCTTACACAGATGAAATTGCGAAGATTTTATATAAATAGAGCGTATTTTGAGAGGAGAGTTCTCGTTGAAAAATGAATTTATTATCGCTGATATTAATTTAGCTCCGGAAGGTCATAGAAGAATTGAGTGGGCTTGGCAGTACATGCCTGTACTGAGGCTTATAGCGGAAAAGGATTCACTGCGGCAGCCTTTGTCAGGTGTTGTTATCGGGGCATGTCTCCATTTGGAAGCGAAAACCGCTTGTCTTCTCAAAGTATTGCGTATGCTGGGCGCTACAGTAGTAACAGCAGGAAGCAACCCTCTTTCCACTCAGGACGCTGTATGTGCCGCACTTGTTGAAGACGGCATCCATGTTTTTAGCAGAAGAGGAATGACGTCAACAGAATACACAGATAATCTTCGTGAAATGCTAAAGTGGGATCCACAGATAATCATTGATGACGGCGGTGACGTTGTATCAATGATTATAAATGAAAGACGCGATTTAATTCCCAACATCATGGGAGGATGCGAAGAGACTACTACCGGGATAATGAGGCTTCGTGCCATGGTTGCGGAAGGGGTGCTGCCATTCCCGATGGTTGCAGTCAATGACGCTCAGAGCAAACACCTGTTTGACAATAGATATGGCACAGGTCAGTCTGTCTGGGACGCAATTATGAGAACTACCAACCTTATCGTAGCCGGGAAACGAGTGGTTGTCGCCGGTTACGGCTGGTGCGGCAAGGGAACCGCAAGACGCGCCGCCGGTATGGGAGCCAAGGTCATCGTTGTGGAAGTTGACCCACATAAAGCGCTTGAGGCGTTGATGGACGGATTTGACGTGCTTAATATGGAAGAGGCCAGTAAGGTTGGGGACGTCTTTATCTCTGTTACCGGCAACACCAAAGTCATACGCAAGGAACATTTCCAGAACATGAAGGACGGTGTGCTTCTGTGTAACGCCGGGCATTTTGACGTCGAAGTTTACGTTCCCGATCTTGCTGATGTCTCTGTTGAAACGGTGAAATCGCGTGAAAACATTGATACCTACGTTCTTGCTGACGGGCGCAGGCTGCACTTGTTGGGCGAGGGACGTTTGGTTAATTTGGCTGCCGGAGATGGACACCCGGTGGAAATAATGGATCTTAGTTTTGCTATGCAGCTGCTGTCTGCGATGTATATCAGCTCCACTAAACTTGCGCCGGGTCTTTACAATGTACCTGATGAACTTGACAAAAACATTGCCGAGCTTAAACTTGAATCTTTAGGTCTCAAGATTGAAAAGTTAACACCGGAGCAAATCAGGTACATGGCAAGCTGGAGGGATTAACTGTGAAGAAAGCGTACAGTAATGTCATTCTTTGGGATTCTTCGATGCCATCAGCAAAACTTTGTGATGTAGTTACAGATGGAGCGTTAATTGATTCTGTGGTGCCTGCCGGAACTGCCCAGAATAGCGTATATAATGGGAAGGGTAAAACTGCACTTCTGCCGGGATTTGTCAACGCTCACGGTCATGCTGCGATGTCTATGCTGCGTGGACTAGGAGAGGAACTGCCGCTGATGGAATGGCTTGAAAAGCGTATCTGGCCTGCAGAAGAGCGCCTGAATGGGAATATCGTAGAAACAGGGACAAAAGTAGCACTGATGGAAATGCTTTCCACAGGAACAACTTGTTTTGCAGATATGTATTTCTATATGGACAGAGTAGATCGGAAGAGCGTCGTGTAGGGAA
>CAZFWP010000117.1:0-5250 GCA_964522805.1 uncultured Synergistaceae bacterium
CCGGAAGCCGCATAGGTAGCGAGTGCTACGGGCGGCGTAACATCGGCCAAAACGCCGAAGTAGAGGCAGAAAAGGTGAGCGGACATCATCGGCACACCCATCTGCGCCAGAGCCGGAGCCGCAAGTGTTGACGTGATAATGTACTGAGCAGTAGTCGGTACGCCCATGCCAAGGATGATGGAACCTATCATTGTCAATATCAGAGCCAGAGGCAGAATCCCGTGTGAAAGGCTGAGAACAAAGGAAGAGAAAGCCAGCCCCACTCCGGTGATGGCGATTACTCCGATGACAATGCCCGAACAGGCACACGCCGCAGCTACTTCTATAGCGCCGAAGCCGCCGGAAATCAGGGCTTCAAGAATCCTTTGCGGTGTCATTCTGTGCTCTTTATCTCCTAGCCAGGAGAAGACAACCAATGCAACGATCGACCAGAAAACAGCCATTGTCGGCGAATAGCCTAGGGCGAGGAATACAATCAGCGCCACTATCGGCAAAAGCAAGTGCCAACCTTTGCGAAGAACATTCCCAGCCTTGGGGAGCTGAGAGGGGTCAAGCCGCGCCATGCGTCTTTTACCGGCGCGGAAATGCACCATCGCCATGATGGAGACGAAATAGAGTGTTGCAGGAATTGCGGCTGCGACAACTATTTCCCAGTACGATATCCCCAAAAACTGCGCCATGATAAAAGCCGCAGCTCCCATGACCGGAGGCATAACCTGCCCGCCTGTAGAGGCGCAGGCCACAATAGCACCGGCAAATTCAGGCGTGTAGCCTGACTGCTTCATCAGCGGAATAGTAAAGGCTCCGGTGGTAACGGCGTTGCCGCAAGAACTTCCCGACACAGTACCCATCAGTCCGCTGGCTACAACTGCGGCTTTTCCTGGCCCACCTTGGCTTCTTCCTGCAAGGCTTACGGCAAGGTCAATAAAGAACTGTCCCGCACCGGAAATGTTAAGGAAAGCACCAAACAGCACAAAGAGGAAGATAAACGAGGCGGAAACTCCGAGCGGAACCCCGAAAATACCGTCTGTGCGCAAATACATAAACGGTGCCAGTTCTTCAAAGGTAAAACCGCCGTGTGCCAAGATTCCCGGCATATAAGGCCCAAAAATTCCGTAAATCAAAGAAATTATCGCCATAATGGGTAAAGGCCAGCCCATTGAACGTCTTGTCCCTTCGATTACCAGGAATATCATAATTGTGCCGATGTAAATATCAGAAGGTATTGCGGAGCCTTCTCTCATGGCAATGGCTGCATAATTAAGTAAAATATTGGCGCAGCCGGCAATCATCAAAATCGCGAAACCCCAGTCCCAAATGTCAATTTTGTTCTTGGGTCGTTTTTTGGTCATGGGATAGCAGAGGAAGAGCAGGACTCCCATAAACATCCAGTGCCATGCTCTCTGCGTCATTGCATCAAAAAGCCCGAAGGCAGCAGTGTAAAGATGGAAGCAGGAGGCTGTAACAGCTATCGCTGCGGCCAGCTTATACTGCCAGCCCTTGAGAACTCTACGGTTTCCTGTTTCAGGATCTTCCACAACAACTTTTTGAACATCGATCGCGCCAACTTTGCTTAATTCAGTTTCATTATGTATTTTTTCGGTCATCTATAAAACCTCCAGTTCCCTGATTAAGAGAGGTCTGCGAAGGGGCGGAATTTTCCGCTCCTCCGCAGAGGACAACCTACTTAACAGCGACTCCCTGTTCTTTCAGATACTTCGCCGCGCCCGGGTGGAAGGGGATAATGCCCACGCCGGCTTCTTTAGGAATAAAGTGCGCCGCGTGCGGGGTGACTTTCTTAATTTCTTCTCTCTTCTCTACAAATATTTTCAGACAGTCATAGGCAACCTGGTCGGACATTTTGCCGTTAACTACGAGGAAGTTGGCATCGGCAACTGTTTTGCAGGGAGCTGACTGCTTAGCGTATGAATTTTTGGCGATTGTGAAGGGAAGCAGGAAGGGATTATCCTTACAAACCTTTTTAATCACTTCATCGGGCAGAGGAATGAGTACGACATCGCGAACCGCGGCAATTTCCATAACTGCCGAGCCGGGAACTGCGAAGTTGAAGAACGCCGCATCGATATTTCCGTCTTTAAGTGCTGTTACAGCTTCCGGCTGGGAAAGCTGCTGCTTATTGATATCTTTGTCGGGGTTCCAGCCGGCGGCTTTAAGAATCATGATGGAAAGAAGCTGGTCTCCGCCGCCAGGTGCTCCTAGGGAGACTTTTTTGCCCTTAAGGTCGGCAAAAGTCTTAATGCCGGTCTTAGTAGTGGTGACAAGATGCTGCGGCGCCGCATACATATTCATCAATGTCAGAAGGGGAAGTTTACCGTCCTCTTTGAACGCCTCTGTTCCAGTGTATGCCTGATAAAGAGTTGAACCCATTGTCATACCTATCTGAGCCTTATTTGAGGCAACCAAGCGGCAGTTTTCTTTTGAAGCCGCTGTTGAGCGAGAAGTTGCTTTAATACCGACGTTTGCTTTTGTCAAAAGCTCCGCCATGACGCCGCCCAGCGGATAATACGTTCCGCCGACTCCGCCGGAACCGATAGTCACAAAGGTTGTAGCAGCAAACGTCATCGTGCTCAAAACAAAAACCATCGCCATTGCCAATGCCAAAATATTTCTTTTTTTCATTAAAAATTCATCTCCCTCCAAGATTTTTGAAAAATAATGTATTAAGATTCCCGCCCGTTAAGCGGGAGGCGAACCAAGAAAACCTAAGCTATGCCAACTTCGCGGCTGCGGCTGCCAATCCCGCCTCAAGCTTCATCAGCAGCTCATCAACCTGAGCTTCATTGATAACCAGCGGCGGCGCAAGCAGGAAATTATCTCCCGCCACCCCCTCTATCTGACCCGAGCCGGGATAGATAATCAATCCCTGTTCGATGCACTCTTTTGTCGCCAGAGCAGAAGCGCCCTGCTTCTTTTCAAAGGGAGCCTTGCTCGCCTTATCCTTAACCAGTTCAAAACCCCACATCAGACCTTTGCCGCGGACATCGCCGACGATTGGGTTCGCCGCGCCAATCTTCTTCAGACCTTCACCGAGTTTTTCGCCCATTTTGGCGGCGTTGGCGACCAAATCATGCTCCTTCATATACTTAAATACCGCAACAACAGCCGCCGCGCTCATTGGGTTGCCATTGTAAGTATGTCCGTGCATAAAAGCGCCGCTGCCGTTTTTGAGAGCTTCAACAATACTTGTCTTGGCGATAATTCCGCCCGTCGGCACATAACCCGCCGCCAAACCCTTGGCTGTGGCGATAATATCCGGTACAACGTCCCAATGATTAACGGCGAAATTCTTACCTGTTCTGCCGCAGCCAGTCATTACCTCATCTGCTATCAGCAAAATGTCATATTTTGTGCAAATTTCGCGCACCATCGGCCAATACTCATCGGGAGGAACAATCGCGCCCACAGTGGAACCCACCAGCGGTTCGGCGATAAAAGAGGTAATATACTGAGGCCCGATAACCTTTATCTGATGCTCCACATCTTTGGCGCAAAGACAGCCGCAGCTTGGATATTGAGCATGGAAGGGACAACGGTAGCAATAGGCCTCCGCTGCTTTGGGTGACTCTCTGAAAAGAGGCGCGAAAACTCTGCGTCGCTCCATTGAGCCGGCTATCGCCATCGTGCCTACTGTACTTCCGTGATAGGAATTCCAACGACCAAGCGTCAAATGCTTACTCGTTGACATACCGTCGCGTTCGACAAAATACTGACGAGCTAGCTTCAAAGCTGATTCTATGGCTTCACTGCCGCCGCTGACAAACCACACTTGGTCTAGATCTCCCGGTGCAGTCTCCGCCACCGCAGTCGCCGCCTCTTCCACAATATCGCTGTGCCAGCGGGAGGGGTGCGCGAATTCTAGCTTGCCGTACTGCTCTTTTACGGCTTCAATTATTTCAGGAACACAATGTCCGAGGTTGGAAATTAAAGCACCGCAGCAACCGTCAAGATATTTTTTCCCAGATTTATCATAAATATAAATGCCTTCGCCATGGTCCGCTTCCAAATACTTTGTCTTAAAGTTTCGTGGGAATGCGTGTTGAGTCATTGTAAAACCCCCTGTCTTTGAAGGAAAAAAATCATAATTTTACCTTGTCAAGCAATTCAAAACATGATACTCTATCAACTGCGCGCACAGTAGTGGAAACCCTCTGCAAAAGATATTTCAGGGATTGAAAACATGAAAACAGTTTTATTTTTTGAAGGATTTCCTTCAATATTTATATACTATATTATCCTTTTTTGTCAATACAGAACTTTCGTCTTTTTATGAATCTATAAAACAAAGGTATTTTTATAAATTTTTGTTAAGTCAAGAAGTCTCTTTGCAATTTCGCGGATAGATGATGTGGTATATTATCAATATGTTGATGACTTTTTGCGTTTTAAGAACATTAGGAGGAGCAAAATGAGTTGGATAGATGTAAAAAATAATGTAAAAGATTTACCTCCCGCTCAAAAACAAATCGCGGAATACATGCTCGAACACAAATCAGAATCAATTTTTATGACAGCGCGCCAACTCGGAGAAAATGCCGGATCCAGCGAGGCTTCAGCAATACGTCTGGCTTCGACTTTGGGACACGCCAACTTCCCCGACTTTATCAAGTCACTGCAAAACGAGGCGAAGGGACAGTTATCCACCATCGGCAGATTTCAGACACATAAGCTGCAAACCCAAACTGGCGGTCTGGTGGCTCACATTATTAATATGGAGCTGGAACAGGCCCGCGAAAGCGTCCCATCCGCAAATGACAACGCCATTAAAGAATTGGCAGCGATGATCTGCGCCGCACCGGCAGTCTATATCATCGGACTGAGGAGCGCCAAAAGTCTCGCGGTCTACATGGAGTTTTACCTCTCATGGTTCTTTCCCAAAATATTCATGCCCTCAAGCGACACACTGAACAACTATCTTGTAGCCGCCCCCAAGAACAGTCTGGTCATTGGCATCAGTTATCCGCGCTACACAAAACAAACGATTGAGTGTATTGCTCTCGCAAAAAAACGTAACTTCCGGACCGCCGCAATCACCGACTCGCTGTCAAGCCCTTTGGCGCAAGAGGCAGATATCAGCGTTGTCTCACCATGCGCTCACATCGCGCACATAGACTCGCTGCTGATTCCCCTAGGACTAATAAACGCGCTCTTGGTAGAAGTCGCAGACCATCTCGGAGCCAAGGCTCTTGCACGTTTGGAAGAGCTGGAAAACAATTGGGACTCGGGTGATGT
>CAZFWP010000118.1:0-5208 GCA_964522805.1 uncultured Synergistaceae bacterium
TGGGGGTGGGGATTTTTCTTTGCAATTTTGAGGATTTGGGGCTTGCAAAATACAGCAATAAATAATTGAGCTTGGGTAGGGATAGCTGCCAGAGCTTGAAACACTGCAAAATGTTCGGCGCACAGGTCAAAAAACAGCCATGCAGCCAAGATAATTTTAGTATTGGCACAGGGCACTGCCGCAAATTGTTTGGGCATTTCTGCCATCTTTTAAATATTTTCCACAAAAAAAGAGCGGGCATTTGCCCGCTCTTTGTAATTGCTTTGAAGCTTAGAGGAAGAATCCTTTGAGTTTGAGTCCGTCGGCAACGCGTTTAATAGCAACGAGGAACGCCGCGCGGCGCATCTTGACACCATGTTCCTGAGCATAGTCCCATACTCTCTTGAAGTTGTCCTTCATGATGGGGATAAGGCGGTCGTTGTATTCTTCTTCTGTCCAGAAGAAGCCGGCGAGGTCCTGTACCCACTCGAAGTATGATCCGATAACGCCGCCGCTGTTGGCGAGGAAGTCAGGTACTACGAGGATACCGCGTTTGTCAAGAATAACGTCGCCTTCGGGGCGGACAGGGCCGTTCGCACCTTCAACGATGTATTTGCATTTAAGTTTATCTGCGTTCTTGTCGCTGATTACGCCTTCGAGCGCGCAAGGTGAGAGAACGAGGCATTCCTGCTCAAGAATCTCTTCGCCGTTCATTCTCACGAGGCCGGGCTGGGTATAGCCTTCAAGGATGCGCTTAGGATGTGCTTCAACGTATGCCTTAGCCGCTGCGACGTCAATTCCGTCCGGGCAATAGTAGCCGCCGGTGATGTCACTGATTCCGACGATTTTCGCGCCTGCGTTGTGGAGGAAGAGGGCATTGTATGTACCAACGTTACCGAAGCCCTGTACGATGATTGTGGCATCTTTAGGATCAACGCTGACTCTCTTAAGAAGTTCGAGGACGCATGTGGCAACACCGAGTCCAGTTGCTGCTGTACGGCCCTTTGAGCCAAAGTAGGCGACGGGTTTGCCTGTGACAACGCCGGGTTCGAGGTGACCGCGGAGCTTGGAGATTGTGTCCATGATCCAAACCATTTCAGGTCCGCCGGTATTGACGTCAGGTGCGGGGACGTCTGTCCAGTCACCGATGAAAGGTGCGATACGGGCTGCGAATGTACGGGTCATCATTTCTTTTTCACGCTGTGAGAGTGTGAAAGGATCTACAGAGATTCCGCCTTTGCCTCCGCCGTATGGAATACCGGCGAGGGAGCACTTCCATGTCATAAGGCTAGCGAGGGCTTCGCACTCTTCAAGGTTGACATCGGGGTGGAAACGGAGCCCACCCTTTGCAGGTCCGCATACTGTGGAGTGCTGTACGCGATATCCGCTGAAGACTCTGACTGAACCGTCATCCATCTGAACAGGAATAGAAACACAGATAGCGCGTTCGGGACGGCTCAATACCTCGACAAGACCATCATCGAGTTTCATTTCTTCGGCTGCAGCATAGAAATTTTTCAGCGCTGTGTCGAGAAGTACGTTTGTGGAAGTACGTTTCTGTACGGCCATACAAAAAACCTCCTTGATTTTTAGCCCCTTGGGGCATTGTCTTTAGATTGTATGCCCAAAAAGTAGGGCAATTCTAATCCACTAAGCTAATTGTATTCCTCTTCTTAAGGTGCGTAAAGGGGGGGCTTACGTAATAAAAACATAATTTTTGGAAAAAAAGCATAAAATCAAACAACTTTCCCGCGCAACTTAGAGAAAATAGGCACAAGGCGCTTTAGACGCATAAACTTTGTCAAAAATAAAGTCTGTCAGAAGAATCAGACTACATTGAAAACAACGTGTAGCAGGTTACTGCATAAATATTCTTGAAAGGATAACAGCGATAATAAGCCCGGGCAGCATATTCATGGCACGTATTTTCATCACGCCCAAAAGATTGATGCCTATCGCCATAAGCATCAGCCCTCCTGTGGCACTCATCTCTACAATAGCCGCTGCGGACATAAATGGCTGCAGCCAACCGGCGGCAAGGGTCAGAGTTCCTTGGTAGAGGAATACCGGTATTGCCGAGAAAGCAACGCCGAAACCTAAGGAGGCCGCCATCGCCACAGAGGTCAGCCCGTCTATGAGTCCTTTGGCCAAAAGCATAGAAGGGTAGCCTCCCAGCCCCTCTTCAAAAGCACCCAGCACTGCCATTGAACCGGTGCAGTATATCAGACTGGCAGTGACAAAACCAGAGGAAAATCCCTGCGCGCTGTCTCCGCATTTTAATTCTAAAGATTTACTGGCTTTTTCCAGTTTTCCTTCCAAATTAAGCAGCTCGCCGCACAAAGAGCCTAAAGCGATACTGGCGATAACGATCAGAGGCTGTTTTGTCGTTATCGCCATGGAGAGCCCTAACGATATGACAAAGAGCGACATCCCCTGCACAGGCAGCTCCATAATTTTTTGTGGCAGTCTGCGGCGCAAAGCCAATCCTGCCAAAGCTCCGCTAACGATAAATACGGCGTTGGCGATACTGCCGAAAAGTGGTATAGCACTGATAAATTCCAAAATCATGACCTCACTCACTGACCTCACAAGATCCCATAGTAATATATGTTACCACAATGAAACAATGAATAATTATATCTCATTCTTTCCCATGTAAAACAATTTTCTCCGCCATTTTAATTTTGCTGTTAAGATGTTTACAGCAGTTCGCTTCTTTCGCATTCGTTGACAACGATATATGGTGCGATTAGAATGAAAGTGAGACAATTTTAAATTTACGCTTTAGAAAATATCATAACGCTACAGGTTTTTGCCTTACTTAAGCTACAGACGGTAATTTAGCGGACAATCGAAAGGGGAACTATCAATGACAGAATATAAAAATCTCGGAATGATGACTAGGGCACTGCACAGCGGTTGGAAGTGCGACCCTGCCACAGGAGCTTCCGGGCTTCCCATCTATACCACAGCTGCATATCAATTTCAGAGCACCGAACACGCCGCGCGCCTTTTTAACCTCGAAGAGAGCGGCTATATTTATTCTCGTCTGGCAAATCCTACCGTGCGCGCCTTTGAAGAGGGGCTTAATGCGCTTGAGGGCGGCGCGGGCTGTCTCGCAACGGCCTCGGGTCAAGCCGCTTTTACCCATCTGATTACGGCAATATGTTCATCAGGCACCAATCTCGTGGTTTCAAAAAAAATTTATGGCGGCACCTTGACTCTGCTGCAAAACATTTTTTCACGGTTCGGCGTGAAAACTATTCTTGTAGACGGTGACCACCCATGCCAGGTTGAGCAGGCCATCAATGATGAGACAAGAGGCATTATTACAGAAACAATCGGCAATCCCGGAATGAATGTTGCGCCTATGGAAGCTCTTGTCCGCATTGCCAATCGCCAGGGAGTGCCTCTCATTGTAGACAACACTTTTGCCACTCCTGCTCTCTGCCGCCCTATTGAGTGGGGCGCGCATGTTGTCGTCCATTCAACTACTAAATATATTTCCGGCAACGGCAATGTTATCGGCGGAGCGGTGATTGACGGCGGCAATTTCAAATGGGGCGATTATCCCGATAAGTTCCCTTCATTGGCAGAAGAAGACCCTGCATATCATGGAATTGTATTCACAGAACACTTCGGCAAGTCCGCCCTTTATGCGAAGCTTGCCTGTTCGGTGATGCGTGATATGGGCGGGGCACCATCGCCATTTGATGCATATTTGCTACACCTTTCGCTGGGCACTCTGCCTTTGCGGATGAAGCGTCACAGTGAAAACGCTTTGGAGGTGGCGAGATTTCTCAGTTCGCATGAGGCGGTATCTTGGGTGAGCTACCCCGGGCTTGATGGACACCCGCAAAATGATATGGCTAAGGTCTATCTGAAATATGGCTGCGGCGGAATGATCGCCTTTACGGTAAAGGGCGGTATTGAGGCCGGTAGGAAGCTCATTGACAGCCTCACGCTGATCGGGCACATGGCAAACCTCGGTGACTCACGCACTATCATTACCCACCCGGCAAGCACCACGCACAGCCAGCTTACAGCAGAACAGCGTCAGGCTGCCGGTATATCAGACGGACTTATAAGGCTCAGTGTCGGCATTGAAGATGTCCCTGACATTATCGCCGATCTAGCAAACGCTCTTGCCCAAGCTTATTAGTCTATTCCTAAATCAAAATTGAGATAAAGCCGCACCGAATCGGTGCGGCTTTATCTTTTTACGCACGCTTATTTTAGAAAGATGGGATTGCTCCATGCGGTGCGTCCGTATTTATCAACACACTCTGCTCTCACATAGCTCTCGCCGCCTTCAAGTTTGCAGCAGCCGTTACTGATACCGTCATCAGATTTGGATATTATTGTTCTGCCGCCGCCGATATGATTTCCGACAATAAAATTTATTCTCTCCACCCTGCTGCAGCTTACGTAAGCTTCGGAACCAAATACGCCCCAGTCAAAAATTTCAGGCCCGGATGACGAATAGTAGTTCCCGGCGATAATAGCGTTAATTATGTTGTCGTGGGTAAGAGAGAGAGCTTTTACTGTTATCCAGCCGCCGAAAGCATCGTCGAACAAACCCTGATTATGGTTATCGTCAGAGGCGAAGCCCCATATTTTCGATCCTTTTCTAAGCATGGAGTCCCAGTCTCTGGTATCGTATCCGCAGGCGCATTCATTGACTGTATTGTAGTTAAATATTTCTAGCGCTGTAAGGTACGGACAGGAGGAAAATTCTTCCAGCTCTACCATTGACCATACTGGATGGTTGTATGTGACAATAAAGCCGCGCTCGTATAGATCACGCGCCATATCAGCAGCAACTGAGGATCCGTCCCACTGACCGAAGCAGCGTCTCACAGGCAGTTCCTCTTTGTGAAAAGGGCGCCGGCGCACCGCCAGCCGCTGCATGGCTTCTGTGCCGAGGATAGCGTTCATGTGGTGCGTTTTGCGGCGCAGGCTGACACTGTCGTCCTCATAAAGTATCGCAGAAGCTTCAAAACCAGGCAGCAAGATAAAATCTTCTGAGTTAAATTCTTCCCTGTAGTCTGTGTATATGTCATGGTCAGATAGGCAGAGAAAGCTGTAGCCCGCATTTTTAAAGGCGCACACCGCCTCGGCAGGACTGAGAATTCCGTCTGAATTTGTCGTATGACTGTGTAAATTTCCTTTATACCAGCTTCCGCCGCTGGAAAATCCCCTAATGTCCACGTCTATCACCTACAGTTT
>CAZFWP010000119.1:0-5157 GCA_964522805.1 uncultured Synergistaceae bacterium
GCTTGAATCGTTTAAAAAGAAGAACATCGAAGTACTCCTTCTCAGTGACGCAGTTGATGAGATATGGGTCAATAACGCCCGTAAATTTGACGAGCATGATTTTGTCTCCGTCTCCTCAGATGATATAGAACTTCCGGAAGGGATGGAATCAGAGGACAACAAAGATAAAGAGACACTGGAGAAGAGCGGCTTTGCCGGCAGAATAAAGGACGCTTTGTCCTCACTGGTGGAAGATGTTAAGCTTTCAAACAGGCTGGTAGATTCCCCCGCCTGCTTTGTTCAGAGGGGTGAACCAATCTCGCCGCAGATGAGAAACTTCTTCCGCTCTATGGGACAAGATGTTCCTGAAGAGAAGAGAGTGCTGGAACTAAATCCCAGCCATCCGTTGATAAAGAGAGCCGCTGCTGAAGCCGAAAACGAGAACACTGATATGAAGGAATGGGGTGCGCTTTTGATGGGGCTGGCCTCAATTTCTGACGGGGAACCGGTAGCGGACGGCAAGCAATTCACCGACCTCATAAGCAAACTGATGGAGAAATAGCCTTTCCCAAAAACTGATTGTTTAAGGCGCAGAGAATATCTTCTCTGCGCCTTTTATATGTCGGTAATTCTCGTTACCAGTGGTAAAATAATCTGCCTCGCATTTGCCCGGGAGCAGCTCCTATGGTAGACTTAAAGTAATCAGTACAAGAATAGGAGCGATTTTGTGCGTAAAATCTTGATATGCGTTTTGCTTATAGTACTGGCCTTTCCTTCAACTCTACCGGCATATTCACGCGCCTGTCCCACAGAGTTTATATATAAGGCCGGGGATTTATCTACAAAAAGATCAATTATTTTTTTAAAAAATCACATTAAAAATATTGACATCGAAGGATTACCTATAAAGATAAAGATAAAATCAAATTTATCTTTTATTTATAAAAACAACCGCCAAGAACCTCTACAGTCTTTTTCTCCGGATAGGACTCTTTTAGCGGAGACAAAAGAGCCCACAAAAAATAAAGTTTCCGTTTCGATATTAAAAGATAGCAAAAGCGGCCGCCTTAGCTGGGAAATAAGCGGGGTTAGCAGAAAAATTAGTTTTAAATCCCGTGTCCCTTTCACAAGAGAAGAGTATAAATTAGTTGCAGAGGAAGAAGAGATTTATGCGAAACCCGGAGGCAACGGCATTATTATCCAGTATGCAGGTCCTGACCCCGACAATTCTGACTTGGTTTTCTATTTGACCAACGCCGCAGCTCTCCCAAAATTCAGTGTAAAAAAGGTGAGAAAGCATGACCTTCCCGGATATTTCAGGTTTTTAGGCGGAATTATCCAGATAAGGGAAGCAAATGCCGCTGGTAAAGATGGCTCCATTGAATACCAGTGGGAAAAGAAACCGCATTCAGTGTCAGGAGTATAGATTCTCCGAAAACAGCGCATTGGTGCTGGGAAAATTACTGTCCAAACGGCGGTATCTGTGGACGCATTCTGTGTATTCCGACTTAAGGGATTCATAGCGTCTGATTACATCTTGGGTATTTTCTTTGCAAACATCCATGATTGGATCGTAATTGTTTACCATCGCGGAGACAACTTCATTGTCTAACAATCCTTTTGAGGCCATATCAGAGATTATTTCTATCGCTTGCTCTTTTGGTAAAATCTCTTTATAGCTTCGCTTACTGACAAGAGCGCTTAATATATCGGCGACAGCCATAATTCGCTCTTCCAGAGACAGTTGATCTGCTTTGATTCCCCTCGGATATCCAGAACCATCCAGCTTTTCGTGATGGCGCACGGCTATTTTTAACACATCATCGTTTACAGCGCCTTTAATAAGTCTTTCTGTATAAACAACATGTGTTTCCATAACTACCCGCTCTTCAGGGGTAAGTCTGCCGGCCTTTTCGAGTATATGTGAAGGTATCATTATTTTGCCTACATCGTGGAGCAGAGCTGCACAGCGTATTTTTCTAAGTTCTTCGCCTTCAATTCCAAAGCGCAGTGCTATCTGGCAGGCGAGATCCTCAGTTTGTATGGTGTGGGTCACTGTCTGTTCGCTTTTGAAATCTATAGTGAACACCAATAGTTTAATTAATTTCATTAAATCCGCTTCGTTAAGCCCCAGCATATTATAGTAGCCGGTTATTTCAGTTTTGTAGCGGCTATTGTTAAGGGCATCGATAATTTGATATTTTTCTTCTGCGTTCATGAAGAGCTCAACGTCGGCAGGATCAAAGGTGGAACCGGCAAGTGATTTTATTTTGGCAAGAATCTGGTCTTTGGTTAGCTTATTTGCGAGATAAACATCAATCCTGTCAGCTAAATGCAGTCTTAATGCCATAGGGACATGCTCAGAATCGATATCTTCGCGTTCATTGTAGGTTAAGTGATGGTATAGAATAACTTCTGCGTAGTCTTCCATATAAGAAAGGTATTTTATAAATAAATATCCATATACTGAATGGGAAAGTGTATTTTGTGCATCGAATGTGAGCAAATCAGAAATTTCTTCTGTTTTAAATGCCCCGATGTCATGAAACATTGCGCAAAACATCAGTCGTCTAATTTTTTCCGGAGAATTTTTACCTTCGTATTGATGCATTTTTAAATATATATATGCTACCCTCAGACAATGATCAGCAAGCCGATTATTCACCATGGTTAGTATTCCGTTAATAACGGTTAAAGGCAGATTCTCGCATAAACATGTCTTTTTCCACCATCTTATAATTTGAATTATGGTTTTGCGGTGGTTAGCTATACTCCATAGGTCTTCTTTGCAGTATTAGCAGTCCATCTCGTGATTCAAAACCCAAACGTCCCATAAAATCAGTTAGCTCACTGGTATATGTTACCATAACAGGGACATTTTTTATAGATGGATGATTAAGAGCATATTTAAGCAAGTTCGAACCAATACCCTTACCTTGATGATCCGGATGGACAAGTATATCCCAAAGCGAACCTCGAAACACAAAATCTGTCATTATACGACAGAAAGCGACTAATTTATCGTTATAACGAACAGAGAAACACATACTTGTGCCGGCTAGCATCTTATCTATCTGTTCCAATGAACGACTGCGCCCCCATCTTGTAAAGCGATAGAGGTCTTGCAGTTCCAACGGGACAACAGCCAACTTGCTGTCATAGTAGTAGTACGTATCGCCGCTCATCTCAGGCACATCATTCTTCGTCATAGGATGAGCCCTCACTGTTGTCAGGGGAAAGAGACTGATAGGCGGCCGCTTTTTTAGACAAGTCGCCGGATCTGGCAAGAGCCATGCCTCCGACTATTCTGCGTAGATCCCCGCGTCTGGCATCTTTGCTTATAGCCAATTCCATAACTTGACCGGCCCCGCAATTACTGCAGGTCCATACTGCACGAGCAATTCCCGCTGCATCAGGAGATCCAGCGAGAACTTTCATTTCCCCACATTTTTGACAGGCGACTATTAGCATTTTATGGCTTCTTTCATTTTGATTTTTGTTATTTTATTACACAGCGCACTCGCAGAGGCCCCTCGGTGTATATATCATCGGCGGCTACCATTGTTACTTTAAAATCTTTTTTGCTCTGCGTAACAGAATCTAGCATGTCAAGCAGTTCAGCCGTGTCAATGGAACCAATATTGCCGGTCAGAGGGTCTCTTAGTACTCCCTCTTTTGCTGCCTCAGTGTTCAGCTCTTTCAGTGCTTTGAATATTGATGATTCCACTTCATTTCGGTGTGTTCCTGCCTTGATGATTGTTTCATAAAGAACCTCTCTAGCTTTAAATATCTGCCGTGTCCTAAATATTTCCAGCCGAGACATCACCGGCTCGCCCTCTACAGCATTTGATTGCGCAACCAATCTAATAAGCCAGCGAGCATCCGAACCAGAGGTAAGAATTTTTTTAACAGAATTTATCGATTTTTCGTCTATCTTTGGCTCTTTTATGTCGTCTTTCTTTTTTCCAAAACGGTACGCAAGTAGAGCACAACTCTCTTCAGCGAGTCTGTTGATGGTGCTCTGCGCTTCAGCCATGGTTATTTTTTCTTTCTGGACCACGCCTTGGGCCAAGACCTCGCCCGTAAGCGCAGCAATACGCCCTTCACGCAAGCGTTGAATGCCTTCTTTGAGGAAATCTGACTCCCGCTTCATATCTTTCACAGACGCTGTCAGTTTTTTACTTTCCAGTTTAAGTTTTGCATTTGCCTCAGCTAGCTCCGATTGTTCCTGCGCAGTTTTCTTCATCTGCGTTTCCATCGCCGCGAGTTTTGCTTTGGCTTCGTTCAGAGCCATCGTTCCGGATTTTAGCTTATCTTCGACAATCTGCAGCTCCATCTGTTTTTCGTTCAGGTTGCCTTTGTTCTCAAATAGCTCAACTTCCATTGTTTGCAGATTAGTCCTGTTTGTCTGCAGTTCTGCGGTTAGTTCCGTAACTTGTTTTTGCACAAAGTTCATGCTGAAAAGAGCGGTGCGGACAGGCTCGGAAGCGATACTTATTGCAAATAAGGTAAAAAAGGCTATGCCGATTCCGGTTATGATGGAGATGATTCTTGATGTGTGTTTAGGGCGCAGTTTAAGAAATGTAATGCGCTTTTTACCCAGTTTCATGCCAACATAGTCACCTGCCCAAGCAACAACCGCACTGATCAGCATCAGTGAAAACAATAAATTCCAGTTGATTTCCTTGAACAGTTCAAACAATGAGTATTCCCCCAATATTATGCGTCAGTTTAACATACCACATTTATATGGATAATAACAGAAGGAAAATATTGATTTGCTTTGAATGTCAGTATTTTTGGCACAAGCTTAGTCTTTTACGTATGGTAGTTATTATTCTTCGTGCTCTTTTCCTGTTATTATTTTTTTTATCTCATCAGGCGTGTAGTTTTTACCGTTGTTCATGCCGGGGCATCTCTCTGCATAGAAGTCCCAGGCTTCTTTTTCCAACAGCAAGGTTTCCCAGAAGGGGAAAGTACGACACTGAATCGGACGTGCCTGGTATATTTCGCATTTGTGATTTTCACTATTTAGAAATATACAGTCAAAGTTTTCCTTTTCTTTAATACTCAACTTACCCATTTTTCTCACAAGGAAGTCTTTTCTGAGTTTATGAAGGTTAATATTTAAAAAACAGCCAATCAAGGAAGTTTCTTGTTCGTTAACCCATACAGAAC
>CAZFWP010000120.1:0-5094 GCA_964522805.1 uncultured Synergistaceae bacterium
CTCTTCCGATCTATAATAGTCATAAATGGTAATCTTGCGTTAATATCAGGAGGAAAAGTTTTGATTATAACAAGGGAAATAGATTACGCTATTAGAGTGCTCCGAGCCATTTCTGACAATGAGCTTCACAGTGTACAAAAGATGAGTGAGACAGAGGATATACCATGTCATTTTGCCTATAAAATTGTAAAGAAATTGGAAAAGGCTGGATTGCTTATTATACACAGGGGTGCCATGGGAGGATGTCAGCTTGCCACAGATCTGAGCAAAGTATCGCTCTATGATGTTTTTAACATAATAGGCGAAGAAAGGACTATTGCGGCCTGTGTCTCTCGCACTCACAATTGTTCTTGGAGACGGGAACATGACGGGGTATGCACCGTTCATAATCATCTTTGCAAAATTCAGCATACAATAGATAAAGAAATGAAAAATTCTTTTATCAGTGATTTACTGAAAGATAATTAAATTTACAAAAAAAACGCATTGTTTAACACTGCGTTTTTTATTTCAATGTAAACTGGACTAAAAACATCTAATTAGGGGGATTCGATTATTATGAATCAGTGCTTTGGGTGCAACACATGCAGCAGCGCGGACAAACCTCTTGAAAATTATATTCGCTCTTTACCAATGCAAACATCTCATCATCGCGTGGAGGATCAGTCCGTGAAATGCGGATTTGGTCTTCAAGGCATATGCTGTCGCCTGTGCTCCAACGGACCTTGCAGGATAACACCGGAGGCTACCAGAGGCATTTGCGGTGCCACCGCCGACGTAATTGTCGCAAGAAATTTTCTCCGTGCTGTTGCTTCTGGCTCCGGCTGTTATATTCACGTAGTGGAAAATACCGCTCTTAATCTAAAAAACACAGCATTAACACGAGGCACGATAAAAGGCGAGAATGTTTTAAATCATTTGTGTGAAATATTTGGAGTGACCGGACGTGATAAATATGAACGCGCCTTAGCCGTAGCTCAAGCCGTTCTTGATGACATTTACCGGCCTGAATATGAAAAAATGCTACTTACGCAAAAGATGGCGTATGCCCCTAGATTAAAAAAATGGCATGAGCTCAACATTTTACCAGGTGGGGCAAATGCAGAGGTCGTTAAGGGCGTTGTCAAGTGCTCAACAAACTTAAACTCCGACCCAGTTGATATGCTGCTTACCTGTTTGAAGCTAGGCATATCCACCGGTATTTACGGTCTCACGCTGACTAATTTACTGAATGACGTTATGCTGGGCGAGCCTGAAATCAGAGCCGCCGGTGTCGGTCTGGGCGTGATAGATCCTGCTTATATTAATATTATGATAACGGGACACCAGCACTCAACATTTTCGTATTTGCAGGACAGGCTGATAGAACCTGACGTTGTTGAAAAAGCTAAAACGGCTGGGGCAAAAGGATTTAGGCTTGTCGGCTGCACATGCGTAGGACAGGACCTGCAGTTGCGCGGGGCGCATTATACAGAAGTTTTCCCCGGCCATGCTGGAAATAACTACACTTCGGAGGCCGTTTTGGCTACTGGAGCCATTGATGCGGTGCTCTCGGAGTTTAACTGCACTCTTCCCGGAATAGAGCCTATTTGTGACCAATTGATGGTTAAGCAGATATGTCTGGACGATGTTGCCAAGAAAGCCAATGCGGAGTATCGGCCCTTTGTTTTCGCAACGCGCGAGAAGGATAGCGACGGGATCATCGATGAAATTATCACCGCATATAGAAATCGCCGTTCAAAAGTCTCGCTGAATTTGCTGCCGGAGCATGGCAATAAAAACACTATCACCGGCGTGTCAGAAATATCGCTGAAGAATTTTCTCGGAGGCAATTGGCAGCCCTTGGTTGATTTAATCGTCTCCGGAGAAATAAAGGGTGTTGCGGGTGTGGTAGGCTGTTCGAACCTTACCTTTGGCGGGCACGATGTCCTTACCGTCGAACTAACCAGAGAACTGATAAAGCGAGATATTCTCGTGCTTTCCGCAGGGTGCTCATCAGGAGGACTGGAAAATTGCGGACTTATGACTCCGGAAGCGGCAGATCTTGCCGGGGCAAAGCTTAAATCTGTCTGCAAGGCTCTGGGAATTCCTCCAGTACTTAACTTTGGCCCTTGTTTGGCAATAGGCAGACTGGAAATAGTTGCCACTGAACTTGCCGAGGCCATTGGCGTGGATTTACCGCAAATGCCGCTTGTTCTTTCTGCCCCTCAGTGGCTGGAAGAGCAGGCTCTTGCTGACGGAGCCTACGGTTTGGCTTTGGGTTTGCCGCTTCATCTAGGGGAACCGCCATTCATCACGGGCAGTCCCTTGGTTACTCAAATACTGACAGAAGACATGAAATCTATTACCGGAGGTCAGGTTATTATTGACCCTGACGCTGCTTCCGCCGCCGACAAATTAGAAAAAATAATTATGGAAAAACGCGCCGGACTTAAAATATAAGGGAGGGGGCGCTGATTATGAAACGTATCTTTATAGACGCAGATAAGTGTGACGGGTGCAAGAACTGCTCGGTAGCTTGTATGGATGCCCACCGCAAAGACGGCATGTCTGATATTTATACAGTGAACCTTGGTGACCCAGCCAATGAAACAAGGAACTTTATATATGCGACAAAGGACGGCTACCGCCCCATTTTGTGCCGACACTGCGACTCTCCCATGTGCGCGGCCAGCTGCATGAGCGGCGCGCTGCATAAGGATGAAGATACCGGGTTGGTACTTTATGATGAATCGCGTTGCGGGTCATGTTTTATGTGTGTGATGAATTGCCCCTTTGGAGTTCCAAAACCGGACAGGCTTACGAGAACAAAAGTTATAAAGTGTGATTTTTGTTCCGAAAAGGACTTCGAGCCAAGCTGTGTCAAAGCCTGCCCCAAGAAAGCTATTTGGGTTGAGGAGGTGCGGCAATGAAGTATTTGATTATCGGCGCATCAGCTGCAGGCATAAGCGCGGCCAAAACGCTGCGAAAATTATGCCCCAATGACAGTATAGAGGTTATCTCACGAGATATGAATGTTCATTCCAGATGTATGCTGCATCATTTTATTGATGGACGTAAGAACCTTGACGATATTAATTTTTCAGGGGAAGATTTTTTTGAAAAGTATAATGTCAACTGGATAAAAGGGCACAGCGCAAGCAGAATCTCAACAGAGGAGAATGAGGTTGTTTTAGACGATGAAACAAAGGTGTCTTATGACAAACTTTTGATTGCCTCCGGAGCGAATTACATTGTACCTCCCATAGGCGATTTTAGAACAGCAAAGAATGTCTTCGGACTTAGAGATATTCGCGATGCGGAAAAAATATCGCAGATGGCTTTGCACAGCAACGATTGTGTCGTTGTAGGTTCGGGGCTGGTGGGTCTTGACGCAGCATATGCTCTCACCGAGAGGGGCATCAGATGCCACGTAGTTGAAATGGCAGACAGAATCTCACCTCTGCAATTGGATTATACCGCAGCGGCTGAGTATCAGAGACTTTTTGAAGAAGCTGGCTGCGTATTTCACCTTAGCAGCAAGGTTGTCGGCTCTAAGACTGATGGATTTGGCAACATTACCGTAGTGCTGTTGGAGAGCGGAAACGAACTCAAATGTGACTTTGTCGTTATGGCTGCGGGGGTTCGCCCTGCGGTTGAATTTCTTTCAGGCAGCGGCATTGAGGTTAATAAGGCTGTGACCGTTGATTGCCGCCTGAAGACGAACATCGCCAATGTATGGGCGGCAGGTGACGTGGCTGGAATTACCGGAATCTGGCCTAATGCAGTAGAGCAAGGAGAAATAGCCGCTCGAAATATGGCAGGTCAAGATGTTGTATATGAGAATCGCTATGGGTTGAAAAATACTATGAACTTTTATGGATTGACGACGCTTTCACTGGGAACGGCTTTGCCGTCAGAGGGTGACACGGTATGTACCAGAGAGAGCCACAACCGATACATGCGGCTTATTACCAGAGACAATGTCGTCACCGGTATCATTATTCAGGGAGATATTTCCAACAGCGGTTTTTGGCAAGAACTCGTAAAAAATAAAATTAACATTAAGAATGTCGGCAAGTCCCTCTTTAGTCTCGGCTATGCTGACTTTTATGACTACTACCCAGAGGACGGATCCTATAAGTGGAACGAGGATAGACAGGCGTAGCTCGAGGTAAACTGTTTCCGCAAGATACAAATACATGTCGTTTTGTAATAATCTAAGAGGCCTTCTGTAATAAATTTTATTTACAGGAGGCCTTTTGCAAAAGTCAAATTAATGTCTGTTCTGTATTTGTTAAACAGTCAATTACCCACTTTTCCCCGCTCTATTGTTTTGTGTTTTCGGCTAGGAATAGAAGTGACGGACAGACTTTTATGCGGTGGCAATGCCTTGCTTCAAGTTCTATACGCTGTCATCCCCTGAAACGGCTGTTTTTTTCTTATTTCTTCTGAAAAACAGGTAGTAGCGTTTGAGTCTGCTGTCGGTAGAGATAAGCGTTGCCAGAGCTATCACCGCCACAAACGATGCAAGGTGGTACAGCCCCAGCCCAAATGCCATGCCCACCACCGCCATAAGAAAGACTTCCGCTGCGGTAGTTATGCCTTTGATATCCCCTTTGGGGCCCTTGTAAATAATTCCGGCGCAGATGAACCCTATGCCGCTTAAGATACCTACCATTAAACGCGCCGGATCTGTCGCTATTTGAACATTCGCCGGGTACGCGAGATATAAATCTTCGTATCCATATGCGGACATTATCGTCACAGCACAAGAAGCGATGACGACAAGAATGTGAGTTCTGGCACCGATAGGTTTGTTTTTATTTTTTCGCTCCAGTCCGAACATAACCCCGCAAAAAGCTGCAGCTGCCAGTCTTAGCAATACTTCACTGTTGGATAAATACATTTGCGTCATCTCCTTCTTTGTGTGCTGATAAAACAATGCTTTTGTGCCATGGACTTGCAAGGTGTTCAAAATACAAAAATGCTCTCAGTCGGGTAACTGAGAGCTTGTGTGTCTTATTATTAAAAAATGGTCGGGGCGAGAAGAGTTGAACTTCCGACCTCCTGGTCCCGAACCAGGCACGCTAACCAGACTGCGCTACGCCCCGA
>CAZFWP010000121.1:0-5063 GCA_964522805.1 uncultured Synergistaceae bacterium
TGAAGAGGGGAAAGCCATCTTCCAAGCAAGCCATAGGAGGTAGGCAGCTCCCGCCGTGCGAAGAAAGGGGAGCAGTCGGGGCATGAGACCGGCGATAAAAATGTTGGCGAAGGCATTCGCCAGCATGATGATAAAAATACCCAGACCCATGCCCCACATGAGGGGCAGAGTCTGTTTGAAGCCGGAGATCCGTGCAGTGTTCATCGCCAGGAGGATATTCGGCCCCGGTGTGTAGCAGGAGGCCAATATAAAGGAGAAGAAGGCCGCCCACTGCATCGGTCATCTCAGCCGAGAAGGGTTTCCATCTCGCAAAGAGTATCTTCAAAGAGCTTGATTACTTCTTCCACAGGCTCTTTTGTGCTCATGTCCACACCGGCGTCCCGCAGCAGGTTGATGGGGTAGTCCGAGCCGCCTTTGGTGAGGAAGTTGAGATATTTGTCGCGTGCGGACGCTCCTTGCTCTAGTATACCCGCGGCCAAAGCCGTGGCGGCGGAAAAGCCGGTGGCATATTGATAGACGTAGAAGGGGCTGTAAAAGTGCGGTATTCTGGCCCATTCAATTTTCAAAGCCTCATCGACAACGATGGCGTTTCCGTAATATTTTTTGTTCAGCTCATACCAAAGGGCGCAAAGTCCGTCAGGTGTGGTGTCCTCTCCGGCGGCGGCGCGTCTGTGAACTTCGCGCTCAAAGGAGGCGAACATTGTCTGGCGGTAAACGGTGGTTCTGATGTTTTCCAGCCTTCTGTTGAGAAGGTAGAGCTTTTTTCTTTTGTCCTTCGTGCCGTTAATTAAGTGGCTGAGGAAGAGCACTTCATTGGTGGTGGAGGCGACTTCTGCGGTGAAAATGCAGTAGTCGGCGGTGGGATAGGGCTGGTTTTTTCTGGAATAGAAGCTGTGCATGGAATGTCCCATCTCGTGCACCAAGGTGGAGACGTCATTAAGGCTGTTGGTGTAGTTCATAAAAATGTAAGGATGGGTGGCGTAACAGCCCCAAGAGTAGGCGCCGCTGCGCTTTCCCTTGTTGGGGAATACATCGGCCCAGCTCTGTTCTAACCCCTTTTTTACTTCTGAAATGTACTTTTCTCCCAGAGGAGCGAGGGATTCAAACATCATCTTTTTTGCGTCTGTCCAAGAGATGTCTTTGAACGGGTCGGAGACAAGAGGAGTGTATATATCGTACATATGCAGCTCTTTTACCTTCAGCACCTTTTTGCGCAGCTCCATGTAGCGGTGCATAGGTTCAAGATGGGATTCCAAGGTGTCCACAAGGCGGTCATAGACGGATTCTGGAATGTTGTTCCCGTCCAATGCCGCTGCCAGCGGGGAGTTGTACTTGCGCACCTCCGCATAGAACTTAGATCCCTTTAACATGCCGTCAAAGGTGGCTCCCAAGGTGTTTTTCATCTCTAGGTAGGGTTTGTAGAGAGAGTCAAAGGCCGCTTTGCGCACGGAGCGTTTTCTTGAACGCAGATAGGAGACGGCTCTTTCCTCAGACATTTCGACCGTTTTGCCCTCTTCGTCCTTGATGGCATCAAACTTCATATCGGCGTTTGTCAGCATCGAAAAGGCGTTATCAGCCACTCCAGCCAGGTCGCCGCTGCGCGCCAATATTGCCTCTTCCGCCTGAGAGAGCACATGTTCTCTCTGCCGCAGCAGCTCCTTCAAGCCAAAAGCGTAGTCCGCAAGCAGAGGGTTCTTTATGTATTCCTGAAGCGTTGATTCGGGGAGAGTTAGAAGTTCCGGAGTCACAAAGCTTTCTGCTGCGGAAAATTCCACTGCGAGGCTGGAGATTCTATTTGCAGGCCCTTGATATTTGGATTCTGAGGTATCTTCGTGGCTTTTCATGTGAGCATAGACGATAAGCTTTTCCAAAGTTAAAGATAGCTCGTCTTTCAGTTGGAAACATTTAAGCAAAGTCTCTGCGCCGAGCCCCAGCTTGCCCATAAAAGAGGAAATCTCGCCAAGGCGGTCCTTGATCATTTTGAAGTCCGCTTCCCAAGACGCTTCATCAAGGTAAATATCATCAAGCTTCCACTTGTATATCTGCGGAACATCGTCTCTTTTGGGAAGAACAGAGCCGCCCCCAAGTTCAATTTCTGTGGTAATAGTGTCTTTTATCTTTTCTTTCATTGCTTCAGACCTCCATTAAAATCGGCGAAACGCCATCGTTTGTTTTGTCGTCCTCACTGTGCCTCTTTCGCACGAAGCAAAAGCATTACTGTTGGGTATAAAAGATTCTCATCTATATTGTGTGTTCTTTGCTTACGATATGCAAGAGTTTTTCAGGCAGATCAGCTTACGAAAAAAGCGCCGTAAATACCATTTTTCCCAGGTAGATGGCGCAAAGGCACAGAGCGACGCTGGCCATGGAGTATACCGCGGCGGTAAAAATCCTGCCTTCGGCTACGAGTTCCATTGTTTCTAAAGAAAAGGTTGAAAACGTGGTAAAACCGCCGCAAAGCCCGGTCTTGAAAAAGAGCACTACCGCAGGGTGCAGCCCTTCAAAGTGGATCGCTGAGACCGCTACCAGCCCAATAATAAAGGCTCCGAGAAAATTTATCAGCAGTGTGGCGGCGGGAAAGTTTATCTGTGTGAAAACAGGCAGTGAGCTCATAAAATACCTCAGTGAGGCTCCGATAAAACCTCCCATACCGACAGCAAAAAAATTGAACATGGCATAACCTCCGCGGCGTTTGTTTATAGCGGGTATAATTTTTAATTAAACGTAAAGACCTGCTTGAATAACATTATACACTTTCAGTGCTTTACAATTGTTTTTTTGACATTTTCAAACTACAATTAATATATATAACTTATGCGGCGAAACAGCCGCAGGAAATGAGGCTGATATAGATGAAATACAATTTCGACAAATATATTGATAGAAGAAATACGGACTGCGAAAAATGGGACGGACTTGAAGAAGAGTTTGGACGCAAAGACCTGCTGGCCTTTTGGGTGGCGGATATGGATTTTCCCGCGCCGCCCGAAGTTCTAGAAGCGGTGCATAAAAAAGTTGACCAGGGTGCTTTGGGATATCCGATAATGCCCAAATCTCTCTATGACGCCATTCGTCTGTGGGAAGAAAAACGTCACGGCTGGAAATTTGGCAACGAGGCGATTAGTTGGGCTCCAGGAGTTGTTGCCGGGCTCTCTTTTGCGGTCATGGCTCTCACGAAGCCCGGAGACGGTGTCATCATTCAGACGCCGGTCTATCCTCCCTTTTACCGCACCGTCCGCGAAGCCGGCAGAATTATCAACGAGAATCCGCTTAAATATGAAAACGGCCGTTATGTGATGGATCTTGAGGGACTGGAAAAACTAATCACTCCCACTTGCCGCACTCTGATACTTTGCAGTCCTCACAATCCTGTGGCGAGAGTGTGGAGCAAAGAAGAGCTGGAAGCTTTAGCGGAACTTGCAGAACGCAAAGACATGATCATCATCGCCGATGAAATCCATCAAGACCTTGTTTACAGCGATGCGCGCCACATTTGCCTCGCTTCTCTTTCGGAGGAAACAGCTAAAAGGGTGATTACCTTCATCGCGCCCAGCAAAACCTTCAACATCGCCGGTATGAAAGCCTCCGTGGCGATTATCCCCGATGCGAAACTTCGGGCGATGTACATCTCTGTTCTCGAGAGATTCCATCTTAATTCGGTGAACATTCTCGGCATTACCGCAACGGAAGCGGCCTACTCCAAGTGCGGTGAATGGCTGGACGAACTTTTGGCGTACCTGGAAAAAAACAGAGATTACACGGAAAAATTTGTCCGTGAGCGGATGCCCAAGGCTCACATGGACCACCCTGAAGGCACATACATTTTCTGGATAGATTTCAGAGGTTATGGATTTAACGCCGAAACCCTTGAGCGCTTCCTTGTTGAAGAGGCCGGTGTGGCCCTCAACAAAGGGCTGAACTTTGGTTCTGCCGGAGACGGCTTTGCCCGCATAAATATTGGTACCACCATGGAGATGTTAAAAGAAGGGCTGGAAAAAATAGCTTCTGCCCTAGATAAGAGATAGGGGACCGCGTAATGGCCAAAACTCCGCCCCCGGTGCGTTACTGCCGCTTTATGGTTGACGGACGTTCATATTCCGGGCAGATAAGAGACAATGCTGTGGATATCGTGGAGGGAGATCCCTTTACTTCACTGATTCCTATCCGTCTCAGCTATCCCATTGACAGAGTAAAATTTCTGCCTCCCTTCACACCGAAGAAAATATGGTGCATCGGCAGAAACTATGTTGGTCATGCTAAGGAATTGAACCACGAAATCCCTAAAGAGCCGCTGGTATTTCTTAAATCGACCTCCGCTATTGCCGGCAGCGGCGATTTCATCAGAATCCCCGACTGGGCGGGAGTCATACACTACGAGGGCGAGTTGGCTGTTGTCATTGGCCTCGGCGGAAAAAACATCACCGAGGAAGATGCGCTTTCTCATGTGGCAGGATATTCGATAATCAACGATGTCACTGCACGTGAAATGCAGAATACGGACGGGCAGTGGATGAGGTCCAAAAGTTTTGATACCTTCGCCCCTTTCGGTCCTGCCGTATTACTGCAAAAAGAGCTGCCGGCATCTACCGTGGTGCGCACGATGGTAAACGGATGTGTAAAGCAGCAGTCGGAGATTTCTCAGATGATCTTTTCTGTGCCGAAAATCATCGCTCACATCAGCCGCTTCGCTACGCTAGAACAGGGAGATGTAATAGCGACAGGAACACCAGAAGGAGTAGGCCCCATTGTTTGCGGAGACATTGTGGAGATAGAAATCGACGGAATTGGCAAACTGCGCAGCATCTGTTCCGAATAAATTAGGCACACAGGTCAAATCAAAAGCGGCGTTTCCTTGAATCAGAAAGGGAAACGCCGCTTTTTTGCCGCCAAAATCATAAACTCCGTTTGGTGTTTGGCGCAGATATCTTTTAAATTAAACGCGCATATAAAAATAAGATGTGATAGAATGTTCCAAAACAATATGTGACGTTTTCAAAGGTAAATTCGGTGCGACTCCGAAGCGGCCCCGCCACTGTAACCCAAAAAGGGAAGTCAGACTGCCT
>CAZFWP010000122.1:0-4966 GCA_964522805.1 uncultured Synergistaceae bacterium
CGGAGGTAATTCTCTCCTCTGCTGATGCTATCCTTGTTCCTGGCGGTTTTGGCCAAAGAGGTGTCGAGGGTAAAATCAAAGCGGCGGAATACGCCAGAGAGAAGAAGATTCCTTATTTTGGGCTTTGTCTTGGTATGCAGGTTGCAGTAATAGAGTTTGCTCGTAATGTTCTCGGATTAGAGGGAGCTAACAGCCTTGAAATGGAAGAGGAAACGCCTCATCCCGTGATACACTTGATGGAAGAGCAAAAAGATGTCGTCGATCTTGGCGGGACATCACGTTTGGGTGCATATCCGTGCAACTTGGCTGTGGGGTCCAAATCTGAAGCAATATACGGAGCCGGTACAATCAGTGAAAGACATCGCCACCGCTTTGAGTTTAACAACAGTTACATTGACATGTTTGATAAAGCCGGAATGAAAGTTGCTGGAATTTGTCCTACAGGTGGTCAGGTTGAGATCATGGAAAATATTAACCATCCATGGATGATTGGTGTGCAGTTTCATCCCGAGTTTCTCTCAAGACCAGTGAGACCTCACCCATTGTTCAAAGATTTTATTGCTGCGACTGTAAAGTTAAAGCGAAAATAACAAGGAGGTATTTCTAATGAAAAACAGATTCTCGATTTTTCTTTTAACGGTTGTTCTTTTTATTTTCGCCGTTACTTCGGCTGTTTCCGCTGATGAAGTGACCGCGGCTGACGCTACTCCTGCCTTTCAGACGTTAGAGAGAATAGAAACCATCGTGTACGGCGCGCCTCAGGGCGGCGGGCTTCTGCCAAGACTCAGTAAGGCAGAAAAAGATGTGTTTGGCAGGGAGCTTCCCGGAAGTTTAACCGAACGTCAGACCGCAATGTTGGATTTCCTGGAAAAAGGAAACGCCACCCTTCCGTCCTTGCTTTTCAAACTAGGTGTTGCCGAGTGGGCGGTTAATCAAAAAATGCACCCGACATGGGCTCTTGCCAGACGTGTTGACACACTTGAAGCTTCTATAGAAGGCAACATACAGTCCGGTGCGCTTGCTGCACGCATAGAGAGACTGATTACCAAAATACTGCCCGAGGGTGTAACGGCGACTCAGACAAATGTGCCAAGCTCAACTGTTGTTAAGACATCGCTCTCTAAAACACTGTCTGTGCGAAATATCAAAGTAGACGATAAGGTCGTTTTAAACTTAATAGATGAAGTTAAAATCGGCGATATCATTATCGCACCCAAAGGCAGTCGTGTCTTTGCTCACATCACCAAGGTGAAACCTCCGCGCAGTTTTGGTCGTTCTTCAGAAATCGAAATGGCTTTTGATGCTCTTGAGGCTCTTGGCCCTAATTCCATTCCCGTTACTATGGGGGAATCTGCTAAAAAAGCTATGGAGGCAGACGCTGCGCAAATCGGCGCTGCTGGTGCCAGTTTTGCCGGCGCTGTCCTTCTCGGCCCGCTTGGATTAGCCAGCGGATTTTTGATCAGAGGTTCAGACAAACAGTTGAAAGAAGGCACTCTGTTTTACGTTGAAACAATGTCGGCTATGATGGTTCAAGGCTATAAGGTACCCAGCCAAATTTCATCAATGGTCGTTTCAGGTGATGTCGCCACTCCGCAGGGCAATACACCTGCCGGCAACTAATTCCTTTATATAATGCTAACTACGATGTTGTCCCGCAAAAGGATTATTATATTTCTTGCCACGGCAATTGTTGCCGTGCTTGGACTATACCTTTGGCGGGACCTTCGTCTTTCTGCCAAATCGGCGATACCTGTTCCTGATATTGTAGTGGAAAATATTGAAGTTAAAAGAACCATAGACGGCAAAGACTGGATTCTTTTATCACCAAAAGTTGAACACAAAGATGGTATCGTTCAAGCGATTTCTCTTGATGTGACAATTACAGATAAACAGCAAAAAACCCACCTTTTATCTAAGACAGGGACTTTTTCTCGCTCCAACAACAATATAACCCTGTATAACGCAATTGGTGTTTTGAAGCAGGGCAAAGGAGCAGGCTATAAGATGACTTCAGGAAAAGTTGATTACAATTACTCACAAAAAAAATGGTTTTTTGCAGACAATCTTTGCATAAATGATGAAAAAATGGAAATATCTGCTCCTAGCGGATACTTTGATACTAATAGTGGTGAATGCGTTTTATCCGGCAGGGGGCGTATAACGTGGTAACTCTAAATATCTTGCAACAATCCATAGCAGTCATTACAAGTTTTAATAAGACAGTCAAAACAATATTGACGATCTCTATGTTTTGCCTAATATTTGTGGCTGTGCCGGTTTATGCATCCGAAGAAGAAAGCAAGGTAAATATCGACGCAGACAAATTGTCGTATGAAGATGCCAGCGGCATAGCTACTGCGGAGGGGAACGTTGTTGTCAAGAACAAAAATATGCGGATGTATGCGCCGTTTGCCAAGTATGACACTTCAAATGAGCAGATAGAGGCTTTTTCCGACCAGTATAATGAGGTCTCACTGCTTGTTGACGGTAAAAAACTCTCCGGCAACAAGCTGAATTATAATGTCGCAACCAGAAGAGGCGTTATGTCAAATGCTCATGGAAAAATGGACGCGATTTTTTTTAAAGGAAAAGATCTGCAGGTCATGCCATTAGACGATGCTGTCAAACAAAAGCTGATATCAACTAAGCAGCGCAAGAAAACGGAAAAAGATGATTTGGTTGCCAAGTGGCTTGATGTTGAATCGACTACTTGCGGTTTTACCAACCCGCACTATAAATTTGTAGCTAAATCAATCATTGTGATTCCCAACAAGAGAGTGATAATAAAGCAGCCGCAAGTTTTTATCGGCAAAAGAATGATATTCAGATATCCCTTTGATTACGTCGCACCCATAGATAAGCGGGAAAAGTCAGGTAACATTTTACCGATGATTTCTTATGATTCCAATAAAGGCGTCGGTATAGGTATCAGCGGTCCGTTTGTTTGGGACAGCGGTAAAATAACAGTGGATGCTGCCTACTGGACTGATGATATCTGGGAAGCAAAATTGAAATTTTATCAAAAAATCGGAGAATACGTATCTATTTTTGCGGAAACAGAAAGAACCTACAACAAAGACGACAAAGATATTCTTTGGCGGCCGCGCTGGGGAGTTCGCTATGCTGATGCGAACGGTTGGAGTGCGACTCTGATGGAGAGCCAGAGAGAGCTTGTTGAGACTGAAATGCGCCCAGGTATGGACAGACGGTACAATGTATGGCGCTCACCGGAACTTCAAATAAATTCACCTTGGTTTAACGACGCTTCAGCTAATACCTACTTTAGATTTATGGGTATATGGGGACGCTATCAGGACAATGTGGAATATGTAAAACCATGGGTTGAAAGAATTGGTGTAGGACTGCAAGTATATGGGGAACCAACGTTTGCTTCAGCAGCGATTAAGCCTTTTTACAACGCCTCATATTGGTATTACGATTACGGAAGCGAAGAAAGTACGCAAAAAGTAGGCGATGCGGTTGTAGGCTTGCGTTGGAACATCGGTGCGGTGGAGCTGGGTACCGCCTATGTAAGAAGGTGGGTAAGTGGAGCCTCTCCTCTTGTATGGGACAGATATTTGGACAGAGAGGATATCTACCAGAAAGTTTCATTTTCAATCCCCGGTAAAAATAGCTATGAAAAATGGACTGTTTCTGTTCGTGGTGCCTATGACTTGGAAGAAGACAGGCTGGCTGAGATGGTATACTCTTTGGCCTACGACCAACATTGCATTACTTGGGAGCTTTGGGCACGTGAAAGCCGTCCCGATGATGATTTTTCCATAGGGGTAAAGTTTTACATTAATGCTTATCCTGAAAGTGAACTCAGTCTTGGAATTAACGAAATCTATGATCCTTTTGCAGTCCCTTCAGGTATAAAAAGGAGAAATGACAGATGAAGATAGTTGTAGCTTGCGGAGGCACATCACCGGAGAGAGAAGTTTCTCTCCGCTCTGGTGCGGCGGTGGCAGAGGCTTTGACAGAGGCAGGAGTAAAAACAATTCTTGAAGATGTCAAATGTCCTAAAGAATTTGTAAATAATTGGAGCACCCTTAACGCCGACGGAGTCTTTATCGCATTGCACGGCGGCTGGGGAGAAGACGGCAGATTTCAAACAATCCTTGATGCGTTCGGCATCCCCTATACCGGCTCGGGTCCGGAAGCGTGCATGCTGGCCATGGATAAAAGTGTGGCAAAATTGCTCTTTAAAGAAAGTGGTGTGCCGGTGCCTGAAGGTTTTTCTCTAATTAACGGAGATGATTGTGGTGGTCGCGGCATTGAACTTCTAAAAAAATATGACCGGCTGATAGTCAAGCCAAATGGTGGCGGAAGCACAGTTGGTGTATCTCAGGCAACCAATACTGACGAACTGATAAAAGGCCTTGAGATAGCATGGCAAGTTGAGGATAAAGCTCTCGTTGAAGCTTTTATCCACGGACGCGAGATGACTGTGCCTGTATGGGAGAATGAAAACGGAGAAGTGATTGCTCTGCCGGCAGTAGACATTCGTCCAAAAACCGGTTTTTATGATTACAAAAATAAATACACCAGTGGATGCACCGAATATATATGCCCGGCTGCTGTCAACTCGGAACTAGCGCAAAAACTGGCTTCAGCTGCTGTGGCCTGCCACAAAAGTTTGGGCTGCAGAACTTATAGCAGAACTGATTTTAGAGTTACAGATAATGATGATATCTTTGCACTTGAGGTTAATACTGCGCCAGGAATGACAGCGACAAGCCTTGTTCCAAAATCCGCAAAGGCTTACGGAATTTCATTTCCCGACTTTTTAGTCAGTGTTATCAAAACCTCGCAGGGAATTAAGAGGTATTAATGAGTAACTGTTAAAAATTAAAGAGCAATGAAATAGACAAAAAGACGGGCGCTGGCCCGTCTTTTTGTCTATAAAATTATTTAGTGGAAATTATTTAAGTTGGATTTTGGTAATTCTGAGATGCCTTATACC
>CAZFWP010000123.1:0-4933 GCA_964522805.1 uncultured Synergistaceae bacterium
ACAGTTTTATCGCTCAGTTGCAAAATGTACTGCAGAAACTTAAAATCGGCATCTTGCGCATGGAAGAGTTTAATGAAGATGACGGCAGTTTCACGCTCACAGTCGGTGAAGATCTCGACTGCAGCGGACTGCCGATTACAGACGAAGTAGTTTGCGTCTACGATGAGGGCTTTGTTGCCGGGATAATGGAAGAATTCTCCGGCAAAAAATATCACGTGCGGGAAGTGGATTGCTGGGCGAGCGGCGACCGCGTCTGCCGCTTTAAGGGGAGTATTGAATAATGGACGTTCTTTTTGAATACCTGCGCAAAATCCTCTATGAGCCGGAAAATGCCTCCTTGGACATTGATGCTGTACCGGCGGAACAAAGAGAACTGGCAGAGGGGCTGGAGTACCTTGCCTCATGTATGAAAGAGCAGAGAGTATTTGTAAAGGGGCTTTCCAAAGGAGACTTGGAAACGGCTCTGCCGGCCTCTGACAATCCTCTCACAGGCGAACTGCGCTCACTCCACAGCTCTCTTACCCATTTAATCTGGCAGGCCAAACAGGTAGCCAAGGGAGACTACGGTCAGAAGCTTGACTTTATGGGAGAACTCTCCGAAGTCTTTAACGCCACCACCGAAAAACTGGCAGACAGAGAGGCAAAACTGCTTCGCGAGGCCGATGTTATCCGTCAGCAAAACCGTGCGCTTGAACAGGGACAGACTCTTCTCGTCACTCTCACCGAGCAGATGACAGATTGGTTTATCGTTGCCGGCAAACGCGCTAGGAATATAAAATATGCCAACCACGCCTGCCAGCAATTCCTTGATGTCTCTCCGGAAACAGAGCCCTTTTTGCTGGAGATGCTCCACGGCTGCCCGCCGCTCAGCGGCAGCGGCGCACTGCATTGGGAAACCGCTCTTTCGGGTAGGGACACAGGGTCTCATGAGATAATCTTTGAAGTCACCTCTCAGCAAATTCAGTGGGACGGAGCCAGCGCCATCTTCCACATGCTCCGCGACGTCACTCACATGCGCGAGGTGGAGTCTTTCGTATACAAAGACCCGATGACGCACCTTTACAACAGACGCTACGGCATGGAGGCCATCTCCAATTTAATGGAGGCCGGCAAACAGTTTGAGATTGCTTTTATCGACATTGACAGACTAAAATTTGTCAACGACACGCTGGGACATGAGTACGGAAATATCTACATTCAGGATACAGCCGCCGCAATTTCTCGGGTTCGTGAACCAAAACTGATTTGCAGAATCGGCGGCGATGAGTTTCTAATAATTTCAGAAGACAGCACAGACTTAGCCCAACAGCTGGAAAAGGTGAGAACCATATTTGTAAAAGAATCCTGCGCCTACAACCGATCTTTCAGCTTCGGCACGGTTAACAGCGTCAACTACAGCGGTGACATCTCTGATATGATCCGCGACGCCGACATTCGTATGTATCAATACAAGATACGCCACAAAAAACAGCGCTCCAGCCACACCAAAAACAAAAAGACGCCAATCGCAAAATAAGAGCAAAAATATATGCAGCATTAACAGACTCCGGCGAAGAGGGATAAGACAATCCCCCAGCCGGAGTTATTTTTTTGCCGCAAAGTGTTTTATTCCGCCCTTGCGTTCATTATCACAGCAAGAGACCGCTTTAGCCACCAAATTGGGCAGAACGCAAAAAGCGGCAAGGCACAAAAGCACAGCACCTTTTGCTTCACGCAGTACGATAGTAAGAGAAGCTGATACAAACATCACCGCATTTTAGAATTAAAATCCTGTATTATTGTCGGGAGAACGAATATTGCAAACCATTTGCTTTGAGCTCTAATCGCGGTGCTCAGTGAAAAGCGTAACATTGGCAGGTTGCGCCTGATGTTTTTGCCCGGCATCAAAACCTAAAAACCTTCAATGCGGTGATTTTTCTTTATCCTAGTTCTCCTAAACCTTTTCTTAAACACTTTATGAAAGTTTGTTCCCGCCAAATATTCCCCTTGGGGATACCAACGTAAACCTAGGGAGTGAATTTTATCATTAAAAAAGTGCTGATGCGAAAAT
Organism: uncultured Synergistaceae bacterium; assembly: GCA_964522805.1. Classification (GTDB taxonomy): domain Bacteria; phylum Synergistota; class Synergistia; order Synergistales; family Synergistaceae; genus CAZBYL01. The sequence goes on from CAZFWP010000123.1 coordinate 2,051, forward strand.
CGCATCAGCACTTATAATTTTCTGGTGGAGATAAGCGGGATCGAACCGCTGACCTCTTGAATGCCATTCAAGCGCTCTCCCAGCTGAGCTATACCCCCACGTTCAGTGTTCTAATGAACATGGGCAATTATACTGATTAGAGCCCGCTCTGTCAAGACTATTATAGATACATGAAAATACTTAATAAAAAGAAACCTTTAAGAAAAATTTATCTGCGCCTCTTCGTTGTTCTGCTTGTATGCTTTTACACGCTTCCAGCCTCGGCTATGACGCAGGGTGAGGTCCTGCCGAAGATCTTTGACGCTTTGGGATATCCCGTTTCGGCAAAGCAGCTTTCCGTCTTTGAAGGAGACCTGACAAAAGCCGATGTTGTGAGGCTGACTCTTGAATCGATGGGCTGGGGCTTTGTCTTCACCGCCTATGAGAGAGTGACGATTTTACCCGAGTGGAGCGAGCTTGACCCTCTTTGGCAGATAGCCTCGGAGATAAACCCCGCCGTACCGGCTGCGCTGCTTGGTTCTTTTACGGAACCTTTTAAGATCGAAGACCTGCCGGCGCTGCGCGGGTGGATTGGCAATTGCAAAAAGGCCGTATCCTGGAAGGGTTCTTTTTCCTGGGAGGGAACAGAGCTGCTGCTTATTAAACACGGAATCGGCAACCCCAACGGCCCAGCAAACGGAGATTTACAAAAGGGTGTAAACGAACCTCTTTACGCTGCGGTGTTGGCTGTAGATATGAAGAGCGTCCCCTGCCAAATCGCCACAGCGGTCATGGTGGGAGCAAATAAAGCACCGCTTGCCACCATTGCCGGAGAAAACTACGGCGTTATCGGCGGCATTAACGGCGGCTATTTTTCCGGAGCGAAACCTATCGGCGTACTGCGCCGCCAGGGGCATATGGACAACGCCAAATTCTGGCCCAACCGCTCAGCCTTTGGCTGGAACGACAAAGGCGAAACTATTTTTATCGATGGTAAAGAAATCGCCAACATTTCCGGCAACGGACAACTGGATATTTATACGGAGATGATGCAGGCAGGACCGCTGCTGATGAAAAAAGGCTCTGTCGCCGATAATACGGAGAAAGTTCACCCAAACGTGCTTAACTTCCGCCACCCGCGCACTTTGGTCGGCACAGACGGCAAACGCATCTACTGGGCCGTCATTGACGGACGCGACAAGATGCACAGCGTCGGCACAACTATCGAAGAGACAAAGAAATTCTGCAAATGGCTGGGAATGACCGACGCCCTAAACTTGGACGGCGGCGGCTCAAGCTCGCTGTGGTGGCGCGGTTCAACCTTCACTCTTCCCAGTAACAGTAAAGATGCGGAACGTCCCATTCCCTATGCGGTGCTGATGTTCATGCCCGGTGCGGGAGTCAGAAATTAGCCCGCCGCTCTTTTTCGCCGCAGAAAATAAATACCATCAAGGACGAGACAGGCCATTGCTGTGGACTCGTCCTTTTTTTAAACCTACCGAAAAATTTTTAAACAAAAGAATTTTGCTGATTTTACTATTGTCCGTTAACTGATATAATATGAACGCAGCTATGCATTTTGCTTGGAAAGAGAGTTTGTAAAAAGCGCTTCTCCCTATGCGCATATCTTGCGCTCAAAGGATTCAGCAGAATATATAGAAGTAAAATCCCAATAGAGAAACAACAAGGAAGGAAGTTAAAGCCCTGACGGCGCGAAGGCGGAGAAAACCTCTCTATAAGACCTCGTAGGCCATGGGCGCATCAATGACTGAAAAAATTTACGCACTTGACCTGAACAACGAAGAGTGGGCAACATGGCTCACAGAAGAACTGCGTCAGCCAAAATTCCGTGCTGACCAAATATGCCAGTGGCTATGGCAAAAGAGGGTCTTCGACACAGAGGAGATGACCAACCTCTCCGTACCGCTGCGCGAACAACTCTCAGAAAGAGTTGATTTTGCCGCGCCGGCTTTGATGAACGAACAGCGCTCGGCAATAGACGGCACCAGAAAATATCTCTGGCAGCTCAGGGACGGACACACCGTCGAATCAGTGCTGCTGCGCCAAAATGAAAGACTCACAGCCTGCATCTCCACTCAGGTCGGCTGTCCCTTGCAGTGCACTTTCTGCGCCACAGGGCTGTCAGGCTACGTCAGAAACCTCAGCGCGGGAGAGATAGCAGGACAGTTCTTGGCTATGGAAAAATCCCTCGACCGTGAAATAAACAACGTTGTCTACATGGGAATGGGGGAGCCCTTCCTTAACACCGACGCCGTGCTTAAATCCATCAGACTGCTCAACTCGCCGAAGCTCCGAAACCTCGGCATCAGACACATCACCGTCTCCACTTCAGGCGTCATTCCAGGAATTATGGCTCTGGCGCAGTCGGGACTGGGAGTTCGTCTAGCCGTCTCGCTCCACGCCGCCGATGACGAGCTGCGCAGCATGCTGATGCCCGTCAACCAGACCTTCCCTGTATCCGAACTGCGCAAGGCGATGCAGGAATACCAGGCTGCCACCGGCGACAGAATCACTATCGAATACGCCCTCTTTGGCGGCGTAAACGACGGCATTCTGCAAGCGCGCGAATTGGTTCGCTATCTCAAAGGCATTCATGTCTTTATAAACCTGATCCCCTTCAACTCCGTGGACGGACGCTATGATAAACCCAAAGCAGAGGATATCCTCAAATTCCGCACTGTGCTTACCACCGCGGGATTTGAAGCGGAAATCCGCTCCGAACAGGGTGCGGACATTGATGCCGCCTGCGGACAGCTAAGAAGAAAGACCATGGCGGGCGCTCCCTGCGCTTTGGAGCCGAAAGCCCACTCCGTCACCATGACCGACATGAAGCGTGAAGACTCCGCTCCCAAGACACAACGCTCAGCAGCCGCCAAAAAAGAA
>CAZFWP010000124.1:0-4825 GCA_964522805.1 uncultured Synergistaceae bacterium
CTACACGACGCTCTTCCGATCTATGGGTAAGAAATCCGATAAAAGAATACGGTAATATGGAAACAGAGATACTGCGCCGTGTTAATAACTTGGGAATCGGCCCCGGAGGTTACGGAGGAGAGGTCACAGCACTAGACGCGCACATAGAAACCCTGCCAACCCATATAGCCGGAATGCCCGTAGCGGTAAACCTGTGCTGCCATGCGCTGCGCCATGCAGAGGGAATCATTGAGGGGAGGCTTTGCAATGGCTAAATACATTACGACGCCTCTCTCGCAAGATACGGTAAATGACTTAAAGGCAGGAGACGTTGTCTTTCTTTCGGGCAAGATAATTGTTGCCAGAGATGCTGCGCACAAAAGACTTGTCGAGGCGCTCAAAGCGGGTGAGGATATCCCCTTCTCCCTAAAAGATGAGACTATTTTTTACGCCGGTCCTGCCCCTACGCCGCCCGGTGCGGTAATCGGCCCCATAGGCCCCACCACCAGCGGTAGAATGGACACATACACACCCTACCTTCTTGGGCGAGGCTTGCGCGGCATGATTGGCAAAGGAAGGCGTTCTCAGGAAGTTTTGCGATCCATCTGCGACAACCAAGCAGTTTACTTTGGTGCTACCGGAGGAACAGCGGTACTGCTCTCTGACTCGGTTATCTCTGCGGAGGTCATCGCCTTTGAAGACTTGGGACCGGAAGCCGTTCTGCGGCTGGATGTGAAAGATATGTCCTTGGTTGTGCTGGCCGACTGCCACGGCGGCGACCTCTACAGCAGGTGAAGCATGGCGAGCGTATTTTTGCGCCATAACGGCAGCAGGCGAGCCATTGATAGTTGGGCGGTCAACCGCGCTCAAATAGTTTGCGAGGTAATGATATGTCAAGAAAACAACCCTTTATCTGGAATGCTCTAGCAGTTTTTCGCTTTTTTGTAAACGCACTGCCCCATAGTACTGCAGTAGCTTTGGGAGGATTCCTCGGCGGTTTGGTGCCTAAGTTCACGGCGCGCAAATTTAACGAGGCCACCGGCCGCTGCGCTGACGTTCTCGGTGTCTCCAAAGAAAGAGCCGCCGGCATCGTCCGCGGTGCTTACAAACACTTTGGCAGAGGTGCTGCGGAATTCGCCCGTATGCCCTACGCTGCGGCTCATATAAATGACCTTGTGCGCGTGCACGGAGAAGAGCACCTCCGTAAAGCTTATGATGCTGGGCATGGCGTTATGCTGGCCACAGGGCACATAGGCAACTGGGAGTATGCTGCTGCCTGGTGTGCGCATAACGGTTACACCATCAACGCTCTTGGTACAGACCAAAGAGACGACCGTATTACCAACTTGATTTTAGAACTCCGCCGTGCCGGAGGCTCCAAGGCGCTAGGAAAAGCTACGGACTTGCGTGCAATGCTGAAAGCCCTGCAAGATGGGGAGATCATTGCTGTGCCCATTGACCAGGACGCCAGAAAAAAAGGGGTGCTATCCATGTTCCTTGGCCGCCCTGCAAGCACGCCTGTCGGTGTAGCTAAATTAGCAGCAAAAGTTGGCTGTGCGGTAGTTCCTGCATTTTGCATCAGAAGTTCTGATGGGCTTACATTTGACTTTAACATCTTGCCGCCGTTGGAAGGTCGTGGCGGCAGGCCGTATGGAGAAGATGTCCAAAGCAGTTTGGATGACTGCAACGATAAAATTTCCCAAGCGATCAGAGAAAACCCAGATCAGTGGATGTGGATGTATCCTCGCTGGGAATCTGTAGAAGCCGGTGATTTCGATGATTTGCGGGATTGATCCAGGGCGCTTTAAAATCGGTTTTGCCGCGGCTGAGGGCGAAGATCTGATCTTTTCGGCGATAATTCCCAAAACGGAGGAAAAAATCATTGCTGAGGCTTTGATTAATGGACGAACGGAGCTGCTATCCCCTTGGCTTAAAGAGGGGAGTGCGGATGTTGCTGTTGGTGCAGGGTTTAGTAAAATATATGTCGGTGATGGCACTTCGTCGGATGAGATAAAAAAACTGCTCGATGCGGACATGCGCATCGAGACAGTAAAAGAATACGGAACAACGCTTGAGGGAAGAAAACTTTACTGGCATCTTCACCGCCCACAGGGGCTGTGGAAGCTGATTCCGACCTCGCTAAGGATGCCTCCTCGTGATATTGACGACCTTGCTGCCTGGGCTATCATCAAAATTGGCTTAAAATCAGAAAAATAACTCCGCTTGATCTGGGCTGAAGGGAACAGTCTTTACAATTACTCCGCAGTTACAAAACTCCCGCGCCATATTCTCCGCCATAGCGCCCATCGCTCCGTTATACATTTCCTGTGCTGCTCCACACGGTTCGGACGGAAGAGGAATAATTACCGTGGGGTTCTCCGCTCCCAGCATATAAGGCAGAGCGCATTTGCAGCAGGCGTAGAAGTCGCTGATTAGAGAGCAGTAAAATGCGAAAACCTCAATAGAGAGGTCAAGGAATAATTTACTGCCGCAGTCTTTCCAGCCTCCGAAAATCAACGTGTTTATCTCGCCGAACATCTCCACACAGTCGATGACGGCAGGAGCGATACTTGCTAAATTTTCCTCCTCGCAAATGCGGCAGCCGCATTTGCCGCCGAGGCCTACAAGTTCACGTTGCAATTTTTCCGCTTCATCACGGCTGTCGGAGGTGAAATATAAATTGTTGCCCCCTTTTGCTAAAGAGAGCGCTCCCTCTCTTACAGACGGTGAGTTGGCTGAAATAATAAAGACGGTTTTTGCTGTGGAATTCATTGAAAGGATTTGCTATGCCTTTGGCATCTTGCCAGCTTTTTCCAGTTTTTCCAGTACATCTTTGTAGCCGTCAGCACCATATTCAACGAATTTTTTGACACGGCTGATTGTTGCGGTACTGGCACCTGTAGCCTGGACAATCTTAGGATAGGACATACCTTTAAGCAGAAGATTGGCTACCTGCAGCCTCTGGGCAAAAGCTCTTATCTCCGAAAAAGTTGCCACGTCTTCAAGAAAACGGTATGCTTCGTCACGGTCTGTAATAGCTACGATAGAGTCACAAAGCTGATCGGTAAACTCATCTTTCCACTGAAGAGACATATTAGCTCCTCCTTATAGTGATTTAAAGTGATATAAATAGTATAATATTAATGATACGATATAAAAAATTAATGTCAAGTGCTGCTAACGTATTAAAGTAAAATACGTAAAAATATAAAACAAATGGTAAAATATCGAACATGCGGCTTTACGATTATACCTGCCGCCACTGGTGCGGCAGACGGAGGTTATAAAAATGGCGAAGAACATCACACCAAAGGAAAAGGACTACTCTCAGTGGTATTTGGACATTATTAAAGTAGGGGAGCTGGCAGACTACGCGCCTGTGCGCGGATGCATGGTTGTGCGCCCTACGGGCTACTCCATTTGGGAGCTGATACAGAAGCACTTTGACGAAGCTTTTAAAGAGACGGGACATGTTAACGCCTCTTTTCCGCTGCTCATACCGCAGTCGTTCTTGGCAAAAGAGGCTGAGCACGTGGAGGGCTTTGCGCCTGAGTGCGCAGTAGTCACACATGCGGGCGGCGAAGAGCTCGAAGAGCCGCTGATCGTCCGTCCCACATCAGAGACTGTAATCGGACACATGTACAGCAAATGGGTACAGTCATGGCGCGACCTGCCGATTCTCATCAACCAATGGTGCAACGTCATGCGCTGGGAAAAGCGCCCGCGCCTCTTCCTGCGCACCTCGGAATTCCTCTGGCAGGAAGGGCACACGGCTCATGCTTCTAAGGCAGAGGCTGTCGAAGAGACGCTGAGAATGCTGGAAGTATACCGCGAAATCATGACAGATTACCTGGCTCTGCCTGTCGTCCCCGGTGAAAAGACCGAAGGCGAGCGTTTCCCCGGAGCGGACAACACTTACACCTGTGAGACGATGATGAGCGATAAAAAGGCTCTGCAGGCAGGAACAAGCCACTACCTTGGACAGAACTTCGCCAAGGCATTCGAAATCCAGTTCCAAAACAAAAACGGCGAAATGGAATTCGCCTACACCACAAGCTGGGGCGTATCCACCAGACTGATAGGTGCTTTGATAATGACTCACTCAGACAACGATGGCTTGGTACTGCCACCTCGCATCGCTCCTACAAAAGCAGTAATCGTGCCCATTTCAACTGATGACGCCAAACTTGAGCAGACAATTGTCCCCAAAGCTAAAGAGCTTCAGGCGGAACTCAACAAAGTCCTCGGCGGCAGATTCACCCAGATTGACACACAGTTCCACATCAGACCGGGAGATCGCTTCTTCTATCACCTCCAGAAGGGTGTGCCTCTGCGCCTTGAACTAGGAGAGAAAGAATATGCCGCGGAAAAACTGCGTGTTGTTCGCCGTGACACAGGCGAAAAAATAGACATTGCTTGGTCAGATGCGCCGACGGCAATTCCTGCACTGCTTGAAGAAATTCAGCAGGCGCTGTTGGAAAAGGCCCGAGCGTTCCGTTTTGCCAACACCCACAGAGTTGAGACGCTTGAGCAGTTCAAAGAAATATTAGAAAAAGAGGGCGGCTTTGTCGATGTCTACTTCTCCGGGACTAAGGAAGACGAAAAGGCGATCAAAGATGCAACCGGCGCCACTCCCAGATGCTACCCAACGGAATGGAACGGTGACACAGGAAAATGCTTCTACACAGGTAAAGAGGGAGCTAGAAGGGCTATCTTTGCAAAATCCTATTAAGGAGAGCCGCTGATTATATGCACCGCTTGCTTCACAGGCTGATCGACTCTGTCGCTCCGACGTATTTATATACGCCTACGCGCCGGAGTCGATCAGCCTGTTTCGCAATCGGTA
>CAZFWP010000125.1:0-2429 GCA_964522805.1 uncultured Synergistaceae bacterium
GCCGCCGCAAAACACATTTTCAGCGGCGGCAAAAGCTTAACCGCCCTCTGTCTAATGGTAATACCGCAAGATTTAGTTTCCTTCTTTTAAATATACGAAAAAACTGCTCTAACGCGGCAATTGGCATAACTGTTAAACATACTTTTTTTTGAAATTATATTGAAATTGAGATTGAACAATGTTAGAATTGCTATAATAAAGTTGCATTTGGCGAGATAAAGCCAATGTCGTCGCTGATTGCCGAAAAAAGGGGTAAAACATCCATGGAGACAGACAGACAGACAGACAGACAGACAGACAGACAGACAGACCATAACTTTTTTTTTGCACAGCTGCAAGAGCTTTCCCGCGCAATTTCTGATAACGCCTACAATCTAATGGAACATTTTGACAGCCACATTGCCGACGACCCTTCATGGCTGGCAGCTTGCCGTGCGCGCGACCTCTCCATTCAGCTTCACAGGTGTATTGAACAGATGGAAAAAACTCAAACAAAGTAATTAAAAAACCCAGACCGTAACCATTGCCCTGATTTTCATCGATTCACATGCCGCCGCGAACACGGCTGAAACGGACATGTGCATTTGCTGCAATACTCCCTTTGCCAAAACCACGCCGCATAACGTACAAAACCGCTCCCGCCGGCAGGAGCAGCGGATCTTCGGCAAGCTCTTTTACACTGACTGCTTCTTCACCCAAAATCATCAGGAACACTGCTTTATGCGGTTCATGCGCAAGCCGCGCACCACCATATCTCTTTTGCCGCAAAGGCTGCTGAATCAAATAAAAATCCCCGCCTCTTAAAATTTTAAATTTAAAGCTACAAACAGATCCTGTTGATAAGAAAAACGAGCGCAATAACATACATAAACGGGTGCAGTTCACGTCCCCTGCCGGTTAAAATTTTCAGCAGCACCAGCCCATAAGTGCCGAATTCCATACCGGCGGAGATACTATAGGCAAACGGCATCACAAAAAAGGCTGTCAGCGCAGGGAAAAAACTGCTCCAGTCGTCAAAGCAGAGATTCTTAATGCTCATCATCAGATAGACGCCGACAATTATCAGAGCTGGAGCCGTGGCGCAGGCAGGCACAGCCGAGACCAGCGGACTGAGAAACGAAGCGGCGATAAAAAGCGCCGCCACGGTCAAAGCCGTAAGCCCAGTGCGCCCTCCCTGTTCAATGCCGCTGGCGCTCTCAATAAAAGTAGTGACAGTAGAGGTTCCCAGCATCGCCCCCACCGTCGTTCCCACAGCATCTGCCATAAGGATACGCCCCGCCCCCGGAATGCGCCCCTCGGCATCTGTCAGCCCGGTGCGCTGAGAAAAGCCGATGATCGCCCCCACGGTATCAAAAAAATCCACAAAGAAGAAGGTAAAGACAATTATCCAAAATTTCGGCAGCAGCAGCTGCGAAAAATCCATCTTCATCAATATCGGCGAAAGAGAGGGCGGAGCGGCGGCAAAAGAGGCAGGCAGCTCAGTAATCCCCAAAGGTATCCCCGCAGCGGTGACAGCCAAAATACTGAACAAAATACCGCCCCTTACCTTCAGCGACTCAAAAAGCGCCATGAGGGCAACGCCTCCAAGAGCCAAAGCGGCGGCAGGACTGCTTTTAAAGTCGCAAAAACTCACTAATACCGCCTTATTTGCCACCACGATTCCCGCTCCCTGAAGTCCCAAAAAGGTGATAAAAAGCCCGATACCGGCGGTGATGCCGATTTTAAGCTCCTGCGGCACAGCTTTAATCACCTCTTCCCGCACCTTGGTAAGGGTAAGGACAATAAAAATAATTCCCTCAATAAATACGGCGGCAAGAGCCGTCTGCCAGCTGACGCCCATTCCCAGCACCACGGTAAAGGCAAAAAAAGCGTTCAGCCCCATACCGGGCGCCAGAGCTATCGGATAGTTGGCGAAAAAAGCCATCACCAAAGTGGCGAAGGCGGCGCTGAAACAGGTGGCGCTCATCAAACTGCCAAAGGGCATTCCCGCAGCTGAAAGAATTGTCGGATTGACAAAGATAATATAGGCCATCGTCATAAAGGTAGTGACTCCCGCCATCAATTCTGTTTTGACATCACTGCCGTTCTCACGCAGTTTAAATTGCTTTTCCAACACATTCATAGTCTTTCCCCCTATAGAATTGTTTTGACATAAAAAAAGGAAAGTCCGCACTAGAGCGCAGACTTTCCAAATCTCACGTTTACAGCTTCAGGCAGGTCTTCTGACTGATGTTTGACGCTATCGCCGCCTTCCCGCTTGCGCAGTGGCATCCGGCGATAACTGACATCTTACAGCGGTGGGCCCGTACAAGATTTTCACTTGTTTCCCTATTCTCCCCGCAGGGCACCTGAAAGCCGAACATTATTCAATAATCAAATACATTATATGGACAAACGTCCTTTTGTAAATAGAAGAAGGACACCGCAGC
>CAZFWP010000125.1:2529-4717 GCA_964522805.1 uncultured Synergistaceae bacterium
ACCGCAGCACACCTTAACAGAATCCAACGCCAGCGCGCCATCAAGCAAAAGCGATCTGCGGCTTCAGCTTCTCCCTAATCTTCCGCAGACGCGCCGCCACCGCCTGCTGCGTCAGCCCCAAAATCTCCGCTATCTCTCTTTGCGTAAAACCTTCCATCAACGCCTGAGTGATATCCAGCTCCGATTTTGAAAGCACCCGCTCAAGCATCGCCCGCAGCTCCCTCTCCTCCCGCTGAGAAGCACTGTATTCATCACGCACCACCTCCTCAATCTCCTCAAGGTCAAACACGCCCCCGCCGCTGCGCAGCTTCTTTGCCGCCGCCCGCACATAGCCAGGCAGCCTGCTTTTGAGAAACAACGGCAGCCACTCCCTGTCTCCGCAGCGCGGAATCAAAAGCAGCAAAGCCAAATAGCCCTCCTGCACCAAATCATCAAACTCCGCACCCCTGCCCATATAACGGTGCGCCGTAGCCCTCACCAGCGGCGTATAGCTCAAAAGCAAACCGCCCAAATCGCCGCCCAGACGGGAATCAACATCCATATAAGCCTCCATTATGCAGCCTCCCCCGTTTCCAAATGCACAAAGCCGCGCTTGCCGTAGCAAAGAGCCCGCGAAAAACCGACAGAGGCCGCTAAACGCTGAAAACGCTCCTGCTCCGCAGCGGCAACCCGCACATCAACCGCCCGCCCCAGCAAATGCAGGCTCCCCGCAACTCCGCCCACTTCCTTATTATGGCTGCGGCAGCGAAAGCCGCTATTGACAACCAACGGCCGCCCCCAGCTCTGGCGCAGCGCTTCCAGCATCAGCACCAGCCGGGGTGCAAGCAGCACAGTATGGCAGCAGGGACACTGAAACTCCACCAAAGAAAAATGCTCCGTAAGCTGAAATTCGTTAATCCTCAAATTCCTTTCCCTCTCTTTCGCTGCGGCGATTTTGAAAATATCTGATATGCGAGGCGGCAAGCAATATCACCCGTGCCAGCCGCCGCCAAAAACTACTATCCATTGCACTTCTCCTTTGCCTCGATGACGGAACTGAGATTAATGACCGCACGGGTCAACTCTTCCATCCTTTTATCCATCCTCACAAGCAGATAAGAAGCCACGGCAATGGAGAAAGAGCTCTGCATCAATTCGCCGACAAATCCTTCCATAGACCGGCTTCCTCCCTTCACAGCGGCAAATGCCAAATGCCGCGGAACAAAAATAAAACAGCGCCCGGCGGCAGAAAAACCGCAAGGCGCTCAAACTTAGGCGGCTATATCAATAACCGTCACATTGCTGTCAACAACTTCCGCGCCCTTTTTCACCGCGAGAGTGACGCCAAAAGGCTGATTGGTCATCAAAGCCGCCATTGCGGCGTCAATGAGAGCCTTACCCCCCTCCTCAAGCAGAGCGGGAGAGGCATAATTCATACTCACGGTAAACTGCTTACCGGCATCTGTCATAAACTTAAGCTTAACTGTCTTCATCAAAGCACCTCCTCTCAAAAAAATCCACCAAGCGTACTGCCGCTGCCCCTATGAGCTAATCAACAAGCAAACCTGTGCCATACTTCTTCGCCGCTGTAACCGGGTGCTCAAGAAGAGTCTTAAGCGCCTCAACTACCGCCTTGGCTTTATCGGCGGTAATGGCGTTATCGAGTCGGCTAAGAGAGACAAACTTCTCCTGCGGCTTGCCGTCTTCGCCGGTAACGCTCATTACCAGACGAAGGCTGGTGCTCTGTGTGTTAAAACTTGCCATCTTGTATTCCTCCCTTCATTATTGATAACTATAATAGTGCATAAAAGCAGGGAAAAATACAAATGGGAAGTGTAGGTTGATAATTAAAGCCGCAAACATATAACATATAAGCTATTAATGAACACAGGCGTAGCCACCAACAGAAAACTATCCGTAAAAACTCAAGCAAAACCACCGCCAAAACCAAACTTAAATAACCAATCACACTTAATCACCTCCTTTTCCATCAAAATAAATACACACAGTCATATTTATTTATAATGCACCGAATAACCGTTATCCATAAACAAAAAAACCGCCTTACGGCAAGGCCGGTGAAAATTAAGCCGGAGGCAAAAGCAAAATTTGATAACAGAGAAAATCAACTCGTTATAAAAACCGCTCACAAAAACACCTTAAAAACGCCCCGCAAATCCACACAAAAAAAGAGCCTCTGTCGTAAGAC
>CAZFWP010000126.1:0-4684 GCA_964522805.1 uncultured Synergistaceae bacterium
AGGCCGGTAAGGCCGGCGCCAAGAAGTAAGGCGAGGTGAAGGACGTTGATTAGTAGTCGCAGTCGTAATGAAATGCGGGAGCTCCGCCATCGTCGCCTCAGGAAGCACATTTCCGGCACAGATGAGCGTCCCCGTCTTGCAGTGTTCGGCAGCCTGAACCACATTTATGCTCAGGTTATCAATGATGCAAAGGGTGTAACTCTCGTGTCGGCTTCAACAATGGAGCAGGCATTTAAGGATGCTAAGAGCACTGGAAATCAGGATGCTGCAAAGGCAGTTGGCAAGCTGATCGCCGAACGCGCTCTTGCCCAGGGTATCAGCGATGTGGTTTTTGACAGAGGCGGACATGTCTATCATGGCAGAGTCAAGGCTCTGGCAGAAGCGGCACGCGAAGCCGGCCTGAAATTCTAGGAGGAGGCAGAGTAACGTGGCGAAAGAGACACCTAATAATAAATCCTATAGCAGCAGAGGACTTGAGCTTGTTGAGCGTATTGTTTCCATCAACCGCGTCAGCAAGGTTGTAAAAGGCGGAAAACGCTTCCGTTTTAGCGTTCTTGTTGTCGTTGGCGACGGCGTAAGCCAGGTTGGGCTCGGTATGGGCAAAGCCAAGGAAATTTCTGAAGCGATGCGCAAGGCAATTGAGCATGCCAAGAAGAACATGATTGACCTTAAGAAGGTAGGACACACAGTCCCCCATCCTATTATCGGCAAGTTTGGTGCGGCAGAGGTACTTCTCCGTCCCGCAGCACCCGGTACGGGAGTTATCGCAGGCGGCTCTGTCCGTGCGATAATGGAGCTCGGTGGAGTTAAAGACATTCTTACAAAGTCAATCGGAAGAACTTCTAACCCAATCAATGTTGCCTATGCGACATTAGATGCGGTAAAACGTCTCCGCACTCCCGAAGAAGTTCGTCGTCTTCGCGGCAAAGAGCGTAAGGAAGCCTAGGAGGTAATTACTATGGCTAAACTTCTGATTACATGGAAAAAGAGTACTATTGGCCGTCATCCGCGCCAGGAGAGAATAATCAAGGCTCTTGGTCTTCACAGACTTAACGAAACGGTCACTCACAACGATACTCCGCAGATTCGCGGCATGGTTAATTCTGTCTGCCATCTGCTGGAATGGTCCGTCGAGGAATAGGGAGGAACTGACATGAATCTTCATGAACTTAGCCCGGTTCCGGGATCACGTAAAAAGAAAAAGCGCTTGGGTCAGGGACTTGGCAGCGGTCAGGGTAAGACAGCCGGCAAGGGACACAAGGGTCAGAAAGCACGCGCCGGGGTATCTATCAAAGCAACCTTCGAAGGCGGTCAGATGCCTCTCGCCCGCCGCATACCAAAGCGCGGATTCAGCAACTTCCGTTTTGCGGTGAAGTATGAAGTTGTTAACATTGCTGACCTCGAAGAGCGTTTTGAGGCTGGTACAGAAGTAACAGCTGTAGCTCTGTATGAGATGCGCCTTATTTCAGCTGTTGACAAACCGGTAAAGATTCTCGGTGTTGGAGAAATATCAAAGAATCTTACTGTACACGCCAATGCCTATAGTGCCTCGGCTGCGCAGAAAATCGAAGCAGCCGGCGGAAAGGCCGAGGTGATATAAGGTGATCGACTCCTTCCGGGACGCCTTTAGACTGCCTGATCTTAAGCGGCGGATACTGTTCACTCTTGCCGCTTTGTTCATTTATCGTCTTGGTGCTCACGTACCGACCCCTGGGGTCGATGCGTCTGCACTGGGAAGGCTTTTTGAGCAGGGCGGCGTTCTGGGGTTCCTAGACCTCTTTGCAGGAGGAGCACTCAGCAGGTTTAGTATCTTTGCTTTGGGCGTTACTCCCTACATCAACGCAAGTATTGTCATGCAGCTTTTAGCAGTTGTAGTGCCGAGCCTTGAAAAGATGCAGAAAGAGGGCGAAGAAGGGCGCAAAAAAGTTGTTCAGTATACACGCTACGGGACAATATTTTTTGCACTGATTCAGGCTGTCGGTATGACAGGTTGGCTCAGAAACCTGGGAATCTTCACCGGAAGCTGGCTTGACATAGCCCTTGTATCAGTAACACTTACAACAGGAGCGGTTGCCGTGATGTGGCTTGGCGAAGTCATGTCTGACCACGGAATCGGCAACGGTATTTCGCTTTTGATCTTCGCAGGTATAGTAGTGAGAATTCCTGAAGCTATCGTGCGTACGTTCTCACTGGTACGCCTTGGCGAAATGAATGCACTTATAGTTATTATCGCCATCGCGATTATGCTGGCGGTAATTGCAGGCTGCGTTATGCTGCAGGAAGGTCAGCGCCGTTTGCCGGTACAGTATGCCAAACGTATGGTTGGCAACAAGATGTACGGCGGACAGAGCAGTTTTATACCTCTCAGAGTTAACACAGCCGGTGTCATTCCTATCATCTTCGCGTCCTCTGTCCTTCTCTTCCCCTACACAATAGCGGGACTGTTCAAGGGCACTACCGCTCAGATTTTGCAGAAGGCATTCAGTCCCAGCAGCCCCATATACATTACTCTCTATGTGGCGATGATCATATTCTTCTCATATTTCTACACGGCCGTTGTTTTTAAGCCCGATGATATATCGAACAATATGAAGAAAAACGGTGGGTTTATCTTGGGCATTCGCCCCGGCAGACCGACAACTGACTATATTGAGAAAGTTATGGGACGCATCACCCTTGGAGGAGCCGTTGCACTAGCAATAGTTGCGGTCGTTCCTACAATTATGACAGGGCTGATGAACATTAACACCTTCTACTTCGGCGGTACAGCGGTCATTATCGTCGTGGGTGTCGCGCTTGACACTGTCCATCAGATTGAAGGTCAGCTCCTCATGCGCCACTATGAGGGTATACTGAAGCGCCGCGGTGGCAAAAGCGGACTTCTCAGACTGTAATCAGGAGGTTGTCTGACAATGAGAATTATACTTGTAGGCGCACCTGGAGCAGGTAAGGGAACCCAGGCGGAAGCAATAAAAGGCAAATATCCCATAGCTCACATTTCAACCGGAGACATTTTGAGAGCCAACGTCAAAGCCGGCACAGAGCTTGGTAAAAACGCCAAAGGTTACATGGATGCAGGTAAACTCGTCCCTGACGAGGTTATTATAGCGATGGTAGAATCACGTCTTCAGGAGCCTGACTGCAAAGAAGGGTTCCTGCTGGACGGGTTCCCCAGGACAACACCTCAGGCTGAAGCGCTCGACCTTCTGCTTGAGAAACTCGGAATTGCTCTTGACGCTGTAGTTGAGCTGGACGTTGATGACGAAGTCGTTGTCCAGAGACTTACAACCAGACGTGGATGCAAATCCTGCGGTGAGATCTACAATACACTTTTCAAGCCTACAAAAGTTGAATGTGTCTGTGACAAATGCGGCGGTGAAGTTATTCAGCGTGATGACGACAAAGAAAGTGTTATCCGCAACCGCCTCTCTGTCTTCCATGAGCAGACAGCTCCTCTTATTGAGTACTACCGCAACAAGGGGATCCTACTGACAGTAGATGCAACAGGCGGAAAAGATGCAGTGCTTAATCTCCTTGAAAAGAGAAAAGGCCTTTAGATGATCACCTTCAAAAGCGATCGAGACCTTGCTAAGATGCGCCGTGCCGGTCTGATCGTTGCGGATATCCTCAAACTGATGAGAGATATGGTTAAACCGGGTATAGACACCCTCACTCTTGATGAAGCGGCAGAAAACCTTGTAATTAGATCTGGTGCGAAGCCCGCATTTAAGGGATACAAAGTACCGTGGATACCGGTTCCCTTTCCGGGAACTATCTGCGCCTCTGTTAATGAAGAAGTCGTTCACGGGATACCTTCCAGAGACAGAATTCTTCAGGAAGGTGACATCATCAGCATTGACACTGGAGCATCTTTAGATGGATATTTTGGTGACGCTGCCTGTACCTTTGCGGTAGGGGCGATAAGTGAAAGTCGACAGCGGCTGCTCGATATAACTTTAGCTTCTCTGCATAGCGGAATGGCCGCCGTGAAACCGGGAGCGACAATCGGCGATGTTGGGTTTGCCGTGGAGCGTGTTGTGACTCCTGCCGGATTCGGTCTCGTCAGAGACTACGCTGGACATGGAATCGGACGTAAACTCCACGAAGCGCCTCAAGTACCAAATTTTGGCAAGCCCGGCAGCGGTGTTACACTTAAGTCCAGAATGACTTTTTGCGTTGAACCTATGGTTATGTCCGGGGCGGAAGATGTTAAGAGCCTTTCCGACGGATGGACAGTCGTGACAGCAGACGGCAGTGATGCGGCTCATTTTGAGAACAGTCTGTTGGTGACAGAAAATGGTGTGGAGATTCTTACCCCATGGGAGTGATCCCTAATGTCACGCCGAAGGAAAAATTCACTACAGGCGATATTGTTACTGTCCGCCGAGGTAAGCACATTGGAACACAATTTGTCGTAATTGGCACTGATGGTGAAAAGAGATTTTTGATCGCAGACGGCGTAAGGTATAAAACCGAAAGGCCGAAGGTGAAAAACCAACTCCACCTTCAGAGGACAAGAATGAATCTCGCAGATGTGGCTGGGCGTGTTGCTGGCGGGAAACCTCTGGACAACGGCTGGTTGAAACAGAAGATTACCGCGATTCTGGATACAGCGACACATCTTGCAAACAGGGAGGTTGAGGCTACTGCATGGCCAAAGAAGAAGTAATTGAGGTAAAAGGCA
>CAZFWP010000127.1:0-4620 GCA_964522805.1 uncultured Synergistaceae bacterium
CCATTAGAGCTTGAATGGTTGAACAGTTTGGGTTAGCGATAATACCCTTGTGCATGAGCGCATCTTCGGGATTTATTTCCGGAATCACCAGCGGCACATCATCATTCATCCTCCAAGCAGAACTATTGTCTATAACAACAGCCCCCGATTTAGCGGCTATCGGCGCCCATGTTTTTGAAGTACTTCCGCCGGCAGAAAACAACGCAATGTCTACGTTACTAAATGAGTCCTCTGCTACAGCTTGAACGGTAATATCTTCCCCGCAGTAAGTCACTTTCGAACCGGCTGAACGAGGCGAGGACAGCGGAATTATTTTACTTAACGGAAAGTTGCGCTGTTCCAGTGTCTTAAGCATTTCACGCCCGACCAGACCTGTGGCTCCCAGTACCGCTACTATTTTGCCTGACATTGTGATGAATCCTCCTCTATAAAATCCCTGTGGAGAGCACGAACGGCAGCTTCAGCATTCGACGAACCTACCACACATGTGATGGCAAGTGATGTAGAGGCGATCATTTCTATATTTATGTCGGCGTTTGCCAATATATTAAACATTCTTGAGGGGATTTCGGGATGGTTAGCGATTCCTGCCCCTACGACAGTAACGCGGGCAATTTCAGTATCAAAAGATACTCCCTGGGCATCTATTTCGCGGCAGAGCTCACGGCAAACAGCTATCGCATCTTCAAGGTTGGTTTTTTTCACTAAGAAACCAATGTCATTGACTCCGCCCCTCATATTGTTCTGTATAATCATTTCCGCACTGACACCGTGGGCAGCTAAATCGCCAAACAGTCTGGCTGCGACACCGGGAATGTCGGGAACACCAAGAATTACAACTTTAGCCGCGCTTAAATCATGCACCACAGCTTTAACAATTAAACCTTCTGTAACCGGGTTACTCATTACCCAAGTCCCCTCCTCTTCAACAAAACTGGAACCAACATATAGAGGGATGTTGTATCTTGCAGCAACTTCGACACTTCTGGCCTGCAAAACATTAGCTCCCTGCACTGTCATTTCCATGCATTCTTCAAAACCTATTTCTTTAATTTTTACCGGATTGTCTACAACACGAGGATCTCCTGTCATAACACCTACAACATCCTTTAAGAGCTGGCATGAGGATGCACCCAACGCAGCGGATAAAGCGACAGCAGAAAGGTCAGACCCCCCTCTGCCCAAGGTTATCACGTCACCTGAATCCGTTATTGCCTGAAAACCTGTAATAACCGCGACTGTTCCTTCATTAAGCACTTTCTCCACATTGACTGGCTGTATGTCGTAAATACGCCCCTCCATGGGGAATCCTTTGGCCCTTATGCCAGCCTGTAATGCCGTAAAAGATTGGGCTGGTATACCTGCATGCTGTAATGCCAATGCCAACAGCGCGACACTCTGCTGTTCTCCTGTTGCAAGAAGCTGGTCCATTTCCCGTCCGTTTTTTTTATTTGCGACGTTGTCGGCTAAAGCCAGCAAGTCATCTGTCATATTTCCCATTGCAGAAACTACTACTGCCACACGATTAGCTGAATTTCTGATTTTATTTACGATTTTAGCAACATGCTTCATCCGCTCCGGTCCGGCAACGGATGTACCGCCAAACTTCAGCACTGTAAGGGGCATTTCACTCCAGTTAATGCTGTTCATAGCCGAAACCTTCCAACTGCTTTGCTAAATTATCGTCAAGTGTTACCCTTGCTCCCTCAGCGCTGCCGTCAAGAACAAAGAACTGCGACCGAACCCCGTGCTCTGTAAAGGTGCGGCACATAGCTTCCGCCACACGGTGAGTATCTCCGCTGACTAACGCAATAACACTCGGTCCTGAACCGCTGATAGCAATGCTCACACATTCAGGCAGCTCTTGAACACAGGAGAGAATAGCTTCTCCGCCGCTGAAGAGTTTGCTTCTGTATGGCTGGTGCAATTTATCATCCATTCCCCATTTTAGATAGTCCCACTTGCCAGTAGCCCATGCTGCGGTAAGCAGGGCGGCTCTGCCAAGGTTAAAGACCGCATCTTCAAATGGCACTTCTTTAGGCAGAGCGTTACGAGCGTCAGCAGTCCGCACTTTTTCATCAGGGACAGCTACTACGCAAAGAACCTCAGGAGGCAGCGCCGGCAAGTTTACGTAACGCAGATCATGCCCGTCCCAGCAGCTTACAACCATACCTCCCAAAAAGCAGGGCGCCACATTGTCCGGGTGCCCTTCAATTACCGTCATTGAACGGAGAAGTTCTTCTTTATCAGCATTATACCCCGTTAGGTGCTTTGCAATAAGAACTCCCGCAACAACAGCCCCCGCAGAACTGCCCAATCCACGGCAAAGCGGTATGATATTATGACACCACAAGGAGAACCCCGGCCCTCTGACACCCCAACGTTCGCAAGTCCTAATGTAAGATTCAATAACTAAGTTGGCCTTGGGCTCCGACAGCTCGCGCGAACCTTCACCCTGAGCATCAATTTTGAACTCACCCTCTGGAAGGAGTTCCATTACCTTAAATATGTTATACAGCGATACAGCCATACCAATGGCGTCAAACCCGGAGCCAAGATTTGCACTTGTTGCCGGAACCCTTAATGTTATTAGCGGATTCACCCTTCCATCACCTCCATGAGTTCATCAAAATTGTCACCTATTTCTATCGGTCTGCCGACCTGATTCATTGCCGTATCAGGATCTTTGAGACCGTTACCGGTAAGCACCATAACAACAGTGATACCACAGGGAAGTTTGCCAAGTTTTTTTAGTTTTATAAGTCCTGCCAAGGGAGCACAAGAAGCTGGCTCGGCAAAGATACCTCCCATTGATGCTAGAGTTTTTTGCGCGGCAAGAATTTCTTCATCTGTCACGGAGTTGAATTCACCATGAGAATCATTAACTGCTTCTTTTGCTAGCTGTGAGCTGACAGGGTTGCCGATTCGGATTGCAGTGGCAACTGTTTCAGGATTGGGACACGGCATTCCAGTGACAAGCGGCGCAGCACCTTCTGCCTGAAAACCCATCATCCGAGGCAATTCGTTAATTTTACCGATTTCTTTATACTGCTTGTATCCGGCCCAGTAAGCGCTGATGTTTCCCGCATTACCGACCGGAAGAGCATGCCAGTCAGGAGCGGAACCTAAAGCTTCGCAGACTTCCCAAGCGCCGCTTCTCTGCCCCCAAAGACGATATGGGTTTACCGAGTTAACAATAGCAAAACCTTTTTTTTCGGCAGCCTCTCTGGCCATTTCAAGTGCTTTGTCAAAGTTTCCATTAACGGCAATCACCTTTGCTCCGTACATTAATGCTTGAGCGAGTTTTCCAAGAGCGACCTTACCTGCTGGGAGCAGTACATAACAAGGAATTCCTGCCGCAGCAGCATATGCCGCTGCTGAAGCTGAAGTGTTACCAGTGGAAGCACATACCAACGCTTTTGCTCCGCCTTCGATAGCCTTTGCAACCGCCATTACCATGCCTCTGTCTTTAAATGAACCTGATGGGTTACATCCTTCCAATTTACCATAAAGTTTAATTTCCAGCATCTTGCTGATTGTTTCAAGGTATACCAGCGGAGTGCTGCCCTCGCCAAGAGTTATACGAGGTGTCGCTTCATTTACAGGCAAAAGTTGCGCATATTTCTGAATTACTCCCATGAAAAGCCCTCCTTAATTTAATAAAAAAGCCGCCTCCAATACAAAGTATCAGGAGGCGGTTAATGTCCGCGGTTCCACTCCAATTCGGCTGTCATATCGCGACACCCCTCATTGCGCTGTTAAGGGCGCACCCCGCTGCCTTATCACTGGGTTTTAGCAGCTGCTCAGGGATGGTCTTCAGATACATACACCAAGACTTTTCCAGCAACGGTCTCCCGTAAGTCTCTCTCTGTGATGTCTGGGTACCCTACTCTTCCCTTCATTGCACTCGATATTTAAGTTGATTGCGGGTATTTATACATCTTTATTTTTTAAGTGTCAAGCAAAATTATTAACAATATGGATATTTTTTTAGAAGCCCCCAATTATTCAAGCGATTTTAAATATTGGAGCTCTTTTAAATGTCAGGTAAAGAGGGTAGAAATAACGATAGAATCACTTATTGTAATATTTGATATTTCTTGCGCTTTCTGTTAGAATACTCTGCGCAAATCAGACTCATTCTAGGTGGTGAACATCTAATGGCGGCAAAAGCATTGGACAGCAAAGTAATTATGACTCGTGAGGGCTACGACAAGCTAAAAGCAGAGCTGATAGCTTTGCGTGGTGACGGTCGAGCAGAGATAGCATCCAAACTTGAGGAAGCTCGCGCATTTGGTGACCTTAGCGAAAACGCGGAGTACCATGCGGCAAAAGAAGAGCAGGAGAAGCTCGAAAATCGTGTTCTTCAGCTTGAATATCAGTTGAGCAAAGCTCAGATCGTCGACACACAGGACATTGATACGAGCCTTGCAAGTTTGGGGACTACGGTTACAATTGAAGACCTCGATATGCACAAAACATTTACCTATACACTTGTAGGTACAGAAGAGGCAGATATACACGCAAATAGAATTTCGGCCTCAAGCCCTGTAGGCAAGGCTGTTACAGGAAAAGCGGCCGGAGAAGAGGTTATTGCCAGAACTCCGCGCGGTATAAGGC
>CAZFWP010000128.1:0-4592 GCA_964522805.1 uncultured Synergistaceae bacterium
CCGATACAGTATGGCGCCATATTGGTGCTGATAGGTTTTGTTCTTGGTACCAGCGCTATCGGCGTAATCGCCAGAGCCAGACTTTCACGTGCAAGCGGGAGGTAAAATTATGAACGAGACAGCATTTGAAAAACAGATTATGACATCGGGGCTGGACCTGTTTTACGGTAAAACTCAAGTTTTAAAAAACATCTCTTTTGACATCGGACGCAAAACGGTCGCAGCTTTTATCGGACCTTCCGGCTGCGGCAAGAGCAGCTACCTGCGCTGTCTGAACAGAATGAACGACTTTATCGCATCTGCCAGAGTCACCGGTACCATTGAGCTTGACGGCGAAAATATCCTCTCTGCGGAAACAGACGTTATCGCGCTTCGGCGCAGGGTTGGGATGGTATTTCAGAAGCCGAATCCATTTCCTATGTCTATTTATGACAACATCGCCTATGGTCCTAGGCTTAACGGCGTTACCAAAAGAAGCGAGCTTGACGGAATTGTTGAAAAAAGTCTTAAGGGCGCGGCCCTCTGGGATGAGGTCAAAGACAAACTAAACAGTTCGGGAACGGGGCTTTCCGGAGGGCAGCAACAGCGTCTCTGCATTGCCAGAGCCACAGCAACTCAGCCGGAAGTGCTCTTGATGGACGAACCGACAAGTGCTCTTGACCCCATGTCAACTGCCAGAATAGAAGAGCTTATCAGAGAGCTCAAAAGCCAGTATACTGTAGTTATTGTCACCCATAATATGCAGCAGGCAGCGAGAATTTCCGACTACACTGCGTTCTTTTTGACAGGAGACTTGGTGGAATACAGCAAAACCTCGAAGATGTTCACCTCTCCTGCTGACAAAAGAACAGAAGATTACATCTCAGGCAGATTCGGTTAATAGTTTTTACGATTGTGAGCTATCCTTTAGGATAAAATAAGATTGAATACGGAGGGAATAATATGGACTCAATAAATACACGCAAAAGACTGGAAGCTGATTTGGAAGAAATAAAAAGAATGATTTTTCGCATGGGACGCATGTCTTCCGACTCCCTTGAAAAAGCCGTGTGGGCGCTTAAAAACAGAGATGTTGCAGCAGCCAAAGAAGTCCTTGAAACCGACGACCTGATCGACGACTTGGAAGACATGATAGATAATGGCTGTATGGAGTTCGCCGCACGCTACCAGCCTCTTGGCGAAGACTTACGCGTCATCACGTCAATGATGCACATGGCGGTGGACCTTGAAAGAATAGGCGACTACGGCGGCAACATTGCCAAGGTGGCAATAGAACTCGCATCAAAGGAGCCGATCAAGCCGTTAATTGACATTCCCCACATGGTTGAGAAAATTAAGAGAATGATGGACGCTTCTCTCTCTGCCATGGATATGAGAATGGCGGAGAAAGCCACAGAAGTTTTTCACATGGATGATGAAGTTGACGACCTGGAAAAACAGATAATGAGAGAACTATTCCTGATGGTAATGGAAAAGCCCGAACGCATTGAGCAGGCCTTTCAGTTGATGAACGTCTCAAGAACATTAGAACGTGCCGGAGACCACGTGACAAATATTGCGGAGAGAGTGGCTTACATGTACACCGGTCAGACGGTGCGGGCTTCGCAGTACAGGAGAAAACGCGAAGCATAGGAGGTGCCCTCTTGGATGATAAAATTCTCATAGTTGATGACGAAGAAAACATTGTTGACTTTTTGGGCAGAGCTCTACGCCAAAATGGTTACAAAACAATCTGCGCCTATGACGGCGATGAGGCTCTGCACTTAATAGAAGAAGAACTTCCGGATTTGGTTATCCTAGATCTAATGCTGCCGTTAATGGACGGTTGGGAAGTCTGCCGCCGTTCTAAATCAGGCGAAAAAACTGCGGCCATTCCCATTCTGATGCTCACCGCCCGTTCTTCTTCGGAAGACGTGGTGCAAGGGCTGGACTTGGGCGCGGATGACTATATGAGAAAGCCCTTCCCTTTAGACGAACTTTTGGCGCGGGTAAGGGTACTATTGCGGCGCAGCTCACAGGAGTCTCTTTCCAAAACTATCACTGACGGTGATTTGACCATTGATACCACGGAAAGAGAAGTTTTTCTGCGCGGTGCTGTCCTTGATTTAAGCCCGATGGAATTCGACATTTTGGAGCTGCTGACAAGGCGCATCGGCCACACAGTCAGCCGCGAAGAACTGTTGAAAAAAATCTGGGGAATGAGCGGTGACACAAGAACAGTTGACGTTCACATCTCCAGACTGCGCAAAAAATTAGATGACGGCAAATCTCCTGCTCTCTCAGCTCAGACTCTCCGAGGGAGAGGATACAGACTTGCTTGGGAGGATAAAGAACAATGTTCAGAGGAATGACTATCAGAAAAAAAATAGTTGTACTGCTTACGACAGCCGTTCTTATCATTACAATTGCTGCATGGGGTCTTATTTATCGTTCTGAGCGCGGCAAGCTGATTGAAATCAACAATGAAATGCTCTCCCGTTATATCACCGTATTCTCCGATGTCGTGGAGAAAGATGGCATTAACGGCGTATCCGACACCTTTCAGCTATGGGGAAAAGCATACCCCGAAGGGCGCATCACTATAATCAATGCTGCAGGAGAGGTCATCTTTGACAGCAAAGCCAACTGGAGAGAGCTGGATAACCACTACAAGCGTCCGGAAGTTCTCGGAGCTTTTGCGTCAGGTTCTTTTTCGGAACTGCGCTACAGCATGACTCAGGGAGAGTGGGTTAACTACAAAGCTCAGAAGGTTGTCCTGCCCGGTGACGGCGGTGCCGCTGTTGTGAGGCTTTCATACCCTGTTACAGACCTCAAAGGTCTGGGCTGGACGATGGGCAAAAAGTTTATCTCTTCACTTGAGATACTGTTGATCCTGATCTGGGGCGGAGCTTACTGGATGCTCAAACTCATCATGAGACCCTTGGGCTCCATCAGCAGAGCCGCAGAAATAATAGCATCAGGAGGCGAGGCGCGATTCCCCATCACGGACGACCCGCAGATTCAGAGCCTTTCCAATGCGCTCAACTCTATGTCCGACTCCCTTAAACTAAGCGTCAAGGAGGCTCAGGAACGTAAAGAAGAAATCGCTGTCCTTGTCGGTGCTCTGCCAATAGGCTTGATACTTATTGATGACGAACGCAAAATCCGCTATATGAATCTGGCAGCGTCGGGAATCTGCGGCTTTGGCGAAAGAATCCCGGCACGCGGCGCATCGGTGGAAATCATACTCCCCTGCGAGGAAATGTGCCGCCGGCTTGATCTGCAGGACGGTGTCTCCATGGTAACGATGAAGCGAGGCAACGGCATGAAGATAGAGATGACAACCTTGACCCTTTCACGCGGACGGCTGATCATCATGCAGGACTTCACAGAAAAAATAAAACTGGAAGAGGCGCGCAGAGATTTCTTTATCGATGCCGGACATGAGTTTCAGACGCCTCTGACTGTTATCAGAACAGGTTTGGAGCTCCTAAAAAGCGGACGTGTGCTCAAAGACGCGGACGACCTCAAAAGCGTGGACAGCATGATTGGGCAGCAGGAACGCATCAGCCGCCTGGTGGATGATCTGCTCTTCTTGGTGAGACTTGATATTGATCCACTGCAAGTAGGGCAGGAAGAAATCTCCCTTTCTTCTATGTGCAAGGACTTAGAAGCCGAGGTGAACAATCTTCCCCAAATAAGTGCGGTAGATTTTCAGACCTCTGTGCCCCAGAAAGACGCTCTCTTTAAAGGACGCTATGATGATATAAAAAGAGCGCTCTTCAACCTTTTGGAAAACAGTGTCAAATACGTCAGTTCTTTCAGGAGCGAAGGCGGAATAGTCAGGTTTGAAGCGGCAGATTGCGGATCTGAATGGGAGATAACGGTAGATGATAATGGACCGGGAATTCCCGAAGGCAGCGAAAGCATCATCTTTGAAAGATTCCGCAGAGGCGACCATGCGCGGGCCAGAAACGGCAAAGTTCCCGGCGGTTATGGGCTGGGACTCTCTATCTCACGCCGCATTGCGGAGCGTCACGGCGGCAGCCTGACGCTTGTTGAATCAAAACTCGGCGGTGCAGCCTTCAAATTCACCTTGCCGAAAGCGTAAAGAACTCAGCCGCACACCTACAAACAGAGCGGGAGCTAAAACAGGTGCCGAACCGTAATTCAGGCCGCTGTTTTGCTCCCGCTTTCAAATTAGCCAAGAAACGCTAAAAAGGGCTACTTGCCGCGCCCGAACTGCTCTATGCCGACGAGAAGGCAGTTTTCAATGAAGGTTAGATTGCTGCTCTTTAAATATTCAATCAGCTCAGGTCCTTCGGCGCCTGGCTGAATAACGATACATTTGAAGCTTTTGCGGCATTCTTTAATGTAATTAATGCCGAGAGCGGCATTAATACAAAGGTCGATAATGTCAATATCCGCGTCAATATCATTCAGAGATTTCAGTTCTTTGCCCACACCGTAAACTCTGTACCCACCCTCGGCCAGCTCCTTCTTGATTTTATAGGCATATTTTTCCTCACTTACAGTGTTTCCCACAACCGCGAATACCTCTTGTTCCATTACTTCTTTAAGCTCCATGCAAAACCCTCCTGTCAAAAACAATC
>CAZFWP010000129.1:0-4521 GCA_964522805.1 uncultured Synergistaceae bacterium
AACTACACAGGCGAAGACACTCTTTCCCTACACGACGCTCTTCCGATCTTCCCATCTTGGCGAGACCCTTTAAATGGAAGTCGAGTGGGCGGCTTCCAAGAACGCAGCCACCAGGTAACGGAAGGACTGCCCTTCCGCATCTGGCAACCAACGGACCTAAGACTAGAGAAGATGCTCGCATCTTGCGCACTAAATCTGCTGGAGTTTCTGATTTCAGTTCTTCGGGAACGGCAATCGTCATAAAATTGTTATTAAATGTTACCTCCGCACCCAAGTGACGTAGAAGGTCACACATAGTATTTATATCATACAAATCAGGGACTTTTTCAAGGGTCAGAGTCTGTCCCTTAAGAAGAATTGATGCGGCCATAACCGGTAAAGCAGCGTTCTTTGCACCCTGAACGTCAACGGTACCGTTTAAGGGTTTTCCACCGCGAATCAACATTTTATCCTGCAATCACATCCACTCCAGTCTTTACATTACACATAGCATAGGTTATTTCAATTAAATTTTAAAGTGTAATTTTAGAGCCTCTGCGATCTGAATAGAAGCAGTTCCGTCTCCGAATGGCTGGTCTTCACACTTGAGTTCAATGTTCTCAATACTCGTCTTGTTATTTAACAGGTCGTTGGCATGGAATAGTATCTTTTCCTTGCTGACACCGACAATGATGCCGCTGCCATGTTCAACTGCCTCGGGACGTTCTGTAACGTCACGCAGAATCAGCACCGGTTTTTTAATTGCGGAGGCCTCTTCCTGAACTCCGCCACTGTCGCTGAGGATAAACTGTGAACTGTTCATCGCCCAAACAAAGTCAGGATAATCCAACGGATCACAAAGGATGACCTGTTGCCTGTCAGCTAAGTGTTTTTTGATAATTTCACGTACAGCCGGATTTTTATGCATTGGGATAATCATCCACAGTTTTGGATGGCTGTCAAGCAGTTCTGTAAGGGCAGAACATATCTCCTCCAATGGTGCGCCCCATGATTCCCGCCGATGAGCGGTTACAAGTAGGAAAGGAGCTCCATCGGGGAGTTTGTTGAACTCAGGTATGTTGGGCTTGGAAGTTTTAGCTACAGTGTAAAAGAGAGCGTCAATGACAGTGTTTCCTGTTACGATCACATTCTCTTTTAATGTCCCCTCTCTAAGCAGATTTTCTTTTGCCAGCTCAGTAGGGGCAAACGACCAGGCTGTAATTCTATCAGTGAGGACTCTGTTCATTTCTTCGGGGAAAGGCAGATACATATCACCGCTTCTGAGTCCTGCCTCGACATGTCCAACAGGTATTTTACGGTAGAAAGCAGCTAATCCTGCGGCAAATGTGGTTGTCGTATCACCATGTACCAACACTGCGTCAGGGTGTACAGTGTCAAAGTACTCACCAGCACCTGTAAGTACGGATGATGTAATGTGGTCAAGAGTCTGGCGGTCTTTCATTATATGTAGATTAACATCAGCGGTAAGGTTAAAATGTCCCAATGCCTGATCCAACATGGCGGCATGCTGCCCTGTGGCCAGTATTTTAACATCAAAGTAATCCTGTTTTTGCAGTGCGATAACAACAGGAGCCATCTTTATCGCTTCTGGACGTGTACCGACAACACAGACAACAGTTTTTTTATTCAAAGCCAAGCCTCCAGTTTGTTTTAAAATAAATCAAAAAACTTGAATCCAATTAGATTTAACCCAAAAGTCACAATAGTAAAATGGGCGACTCCCATCACTAGTAATGTCACAGTTTTAGAGAGTCCTGCATCCTGCAATTTATGGTGAGCATGTCCCCTGTCTGGTGAAAAAGGAGATTTTTTTGTAATAATACGCCTTGTCATCGCTATAAGAGTATCAATTACGGGCACGCCTCCGATAAAGAGAAGCACAAATGATAGGCTGATAAAACCGCTGCCAAACAAATCAGGGAAGATGCTCCACAGAAGGTGTGAGGCGCAGATGTAACCTAAAAGAGTGCTGCCGCCATCGCCTAGAAACGTACGAGGTGAGGGAAAATTCCAGAGCAATACTCCTAACACGAGTCCTGAGAGAGGCAGCCAAACATTAAAATTACCGGTAGCCAATGCAGATATAGATGTAATTAAGGTCATTGTCAGACAGAGACCATCCATTCCGTCAATGAGGTTGAAAGCATTGGTAGCGCCGGCAATCCAAATAACAAACAGCATCCTCTGCCATAAGGGCACTGGCAATGGATAAGCGATCCAAGCCGCCGCCGCAAGATGAAAAACAAGCCTAAACAGTGGCGGCAGCGGGTGCATATCATCCATATAGCCGATTATGAATACAAGAGTGGCTCCCGTAGCAATGTATGGGACTTCTACTCCTGGGTTGGCCGTAAAAAGTGCCCATAAAAGGTAGCCGCTCCACAACACAATTCCAGCTCCACGAGGCATCACACTCTGGTGTTTTTTTCTTCCTCCGGGCTTATCAAGCAGCCTGAATTTTTTTGCCAGTCCGATGGAGACGGGCGTGGCGATAAGCCCCCACATAAACGTGACAAGGGTGAACAGATAAATTGACAGCATCAGTGCACCCCTCTCATAAACTCAATCGTTATTTTGTACCGAACAGTCTGTCGCCGGCATCGCCAAGACCAGGCACTATATAGCCATGATCGTTCAGGTGACTGTCAACTGCGGCAGTGTAGATATCAACATCAGGATGTTCCTTATGGAAAGTCTCGATCCCTTCGGGTGCAGCGAGTAATGAGACCAGCGATATTCTCTTGCCGCCTCTTGCCTTAATATGGCTGACAGCGGCAGCTGCCGACCCTCCGGTCGCAAGCATCGGGTCTACTACAAAGATGTCACGTTCAGAGATATCGTTCGGCAGTTTGCAATAATAATCAACAGGTTTGAGAGTATTGGGGTCTCTGTATAAACCAATGTGCCCAACTTTAGCATTAGGAACGAGTTTCAGTATGCCTTCTACCATTCCCAGTCCGGCCCTTAAGACAGGAACAATTGCAAGTTTTTTCCCAGAGAGCGTAAAAACATTCGTTTTGGCAACTGGCGTTTCAATCTCTACCTCTTCAAGTGAAAGATGTCTGGTGATTTCATATACCATCAGTCCGGCAACTTCTTGAACAAGATCCCTGAAGTCCTTAGACGAAGTATCTTTGTTTCTCATCAGTCCCAGCTTGTGGCAGACAAGCGGATGGTCAATCACAACAGTGCGTCCGCCAAGAGCCCCGCTGCAGCAGGACATATTTTGTTCTGACGCTCTGTCACGTTCAAAAGCGTTTATTTTATCCAGCCTAAACAGATGGCGTCCGCCTTCAAATTCGGTATTCAGCCATGTTTTTACTATATCACGGGCGGTTTCTGTTCCAGTCACTCTGCTGCCGATAACCAAAATGTTGGCGTTATTGTGCTTGCGGCTCATTTCAGCAGTGTAATGGTCATGGCAAAGCGCGGCGCGGATACCGTTAACTTTGTTGGCAACAATACTCATTCCAATTCCTGTGCCGCAGAAAAGTATACCAAGGTCCGCTTTATGGCTTGCTACAGATTCAGCGGTTTTGAATCCCCAATCAGGATAGTCCACCCTGACATCTGCCGATGATGTGCCGCAGTCAGTGATTTCATATCCGGCATTTGCTAGTTCGTTCTTTATTACTTCTTTGAGTTCAAATCCTGCGTGATCAGCGCCCATTGCTATTTTCATATAACAGATCCTCCCAGTGGATAAATTTTATTTTAAAATTTTGGAAACAATTTCTCCGGCGAGCGTGTAGGGATCTCTTGTTCGCGCTGCAAGGTCATCTAGCACACCCTCTGACTTGCGGCCATTCCACGCATTCTCAACCACCAGAGAAATTTCACCTCTTAATATGGCTTCAACTTCCATGGCAAGCTGTGAATATCTTCTTTTCCTGCCTTCTTCTGAATTGTGCAGGTAGCTCCAGTGCTGGTTCATGATATCTTTCGCCGTGTCGGCTCCGGTATTATTCTGCGATGATACGAGCGTTACAGGTGGGATCCAGTTGCGTTCTCCGAGCATTTTCAGCATTACCTGCACATCAGCGGCGACTTTGTCTGCTCCTTCTTTGTCTGCTTTATTCACGACAAATAGGTCTGCGATTTCCATGATGCCTGCTTTCATAATCTGCACATCATCACCCATGCCAGGAACCAGAACAAGGCAGACTGTGTCGGCAATCTTGATAATATCCACCTCCGACTGTCCAACTCCCACTGTTTCAATGATCACTACATCATAGCCACAGGCATCTAACACCAAAGCGGCTTCGTGGGTTCCTCGGCTGACACCGCCAAGGTTTCCCCGCGAGCCCATACTGCGAATAAAGACATCATTCTCAAGAGCATGTGACTGCATACGGAGTCTGTCACCTAAGATAGCTCCTCCTGTGAAAGGGCTTGACGGGTCTATCGCGATGACACCTACTTTTTTATTTTCTGATTTGAACTGAGCGATCAGTCTGTCTACAAAGGTGCTTTTCCCAGCGCCAGGGCTGCCGGTTACACCAATAACCTGAGCTCTTC
>CAZFWP010000130.1:0-1158 GCA_964522805.1 uncultured Synergistaceae bacterium
GTTTGTCTATGCCGTTATTATTACAATTGTGTTTTTGCCGCTGAAGATGAGAAGGGTTATCTTTGTTCGATAAGGCCGGTTTTTTCAAGCTTTTTTGCAATGACGGCAGCTATTGCGGCTTTGATCACGTCACCGCCGATTGTGCTGAAAAATCCGATAGAGAGAACCTTGAACAGCGGCGTGCCGCCGCCGGAAAGATAAAAATTTAAGATAACGTAGAGGTGAATCAGTCCAAACAAATAGGCTGCTAATACGCCGACTAAAGCCGCGGCAAAATAACCGCCGACAGTGACCTCTCCATGCATCTTCCTAATCGCCGAGGCAATGGTGCCGCTCAGAGCGGCGCAGGCGATAAATCCTACAACATAGCCGAAAGATGGAGTAAAGACCGCACCCAAACCGCCGCCGCCGGTAAAAACAGGAACACCGGCAAGTCCCATCAGCATATATAAAGCCAGTGAAGCCGCACCGTGCTTGGCGCCCAATACCAGCCCCGCCAGCATGCAGACCATCGTCTGCAAGGTGAAAGGAACAAGGGGGAGGGGAATCATTATCCTCGCTCCGACGATCGTAAGCACTGTGAATATAGAAATCCTAGTCATAGTTTTTATCTTCATAGGGAGAATATAATGCAGAGGCAAAAATATGTCAACTGATAAATAGCTATCAGTTGACAACAATGTAGGTCTTTTGCGCAAGGACTATTTAAAAATAATTATTTTAACCATAAAGAGGGAGTATATGGTGCATATAGCGTCGACTGCACAGATGCAGGATAGGAGCACGAGTTCACCTGTAACCATGAGGAATTTCTCCTTGTTTTCAGCTGAAGTTCCACTAATGCTGCCTGTCCTGCTATTAAATTACAAAGGAAGAGTTTTTTTTGCGTCAACGCCCCTATCTTTGACAGCGGTTTATTCAAAAAGCATATAACAGTATGCCTCTTTAGTAAAACAAAAAAGTAAAGAAAAGGTTTTTCTCTTAATTTATTATTTTGATAATTTAAAGGAGTTTATGTTAAATATTCTTAGTTTTCAGAGGAGTGAAATCAAAAATGCGGCGGAAGAATGTGTGCCGTATAGAGAATTGCAGCGATAAAAATCAATTAATCACTGTCTTGCCCTATTGTTAGCCTATTGCAGCTTAAAAAATCAATGG
>CAZFWP010000130.1:1168-4458 GCA_964522805.1 uncultured Synergistaceae bacterium
TAAAAGGAAGAGTATTTTCGCGCCAACGCCCCTATCATTGACAGTGGTTTATTCAAAGAGCATATAACATTATGCTGATTTAGTAAAATGAAAAAGTAAAGAAAAAGGTTTTTCTCTCTTAATCTATTATTTTGATAATTTAAAGGATGCTTTTATGAAATATCCTTAATTTTCAGATGGGTAGAAATCAAAAAGGCGGCGGAAGAATGTGTGCCGTATAGAGGATTGCTGCGATAAAAATCAATTAATCATTGTCTTGTCCTGTTGTTGGCTTATTGCAGCCTAAAAAATCAATAGTTTTAAGAGCCGGACGCCGATTGCAGAATTCCCGCTTACTGATGCGGTTCACAGACTCTGTTACCGAGTCGTTCCCTTTGCTTAACACAGGCTTTACACAAAATCATTACTATGTGTTTGTCGGTAAGAAAAATAAATTATCAAAGGAGAGAAATAAGTTGAACAAAAAGTTGATTCTCGGAGTCCTGCTTTTGCTCATTGTTGCCGCTGTGGCTTTTAAGATGCTGAGCGGAGGTGTTTCAAACGCGAAGGTTGAGCTAAATGAGCTTACAATCGGTCAAATTGTTGAAGCTGCTAAGCAAGAGGGCAGAGTCGATTCTGTAGGTATGCCCGATTCATGGGCCAACTGGGTGGAGACTTGGTCTGACATCAAAGCAGAGTACGGTTTGGAGCATACAGACGTGGACATGTCTTCTGCTGAGGAACTGGCGATGTTTGAAGCCGAAAAAGATAACGCTACCAAAGACATCGGCGATGTGGGACAGTCCTTTGGACCTCTGGCGAAAGAGAAGGGTCTGACAAAAGCATACAAAACCAGTTATTGGGATGACATTCCCAGCTGGGCTAAAGATGACAAGGGAGATTGGATCATCGGTTATTACGGAACAATCGCTATTATTACCAACAGAAAGCTTGTGCCTAATCCGCCAAAATCTTTCGCTGATATCTTAAAAGGCGATTATATGGTCACTCCTGGCAATATGGCTCAGGCGACTCAGGCTCAGTGCGCTCTGCTGGCAGCTGCAATTGCGAATGGCGGTTCCGAGTCAGATGTTCGTCCGGGGCTGGAATTCTTTAAAAAACTAGCTCAGGCCGGCAGAATAGACAAGGGCGAGCCTAATGTCTCACGTCTCGAAAAGGGCGAGATCGCCTGCTACTTTGTCTGGGACTACAACGCCCTTGGCTACAGAGATCAGTTTAAAAAGAGTAATCCTGACGCAAATTTTGATGTCTGTATTCCCTCTGACGGTTCTGTGCAAAGTGGCTACGCCACAATAATAAACGCTTATACCAAACGTCCCCACGCTGCAGCTTTAGCAAGAGAGTTTATCCTCAGTGATGAAGGGCAGATCAACCTTGCCAAAGGTTACGCCACACCAATAAGAAAAAATGTCAAACTGCCGGAAGATGTTAAAGCGAAGATGCTGCCGACAGAAGAATATGCCAAGGCCCGCCCGATAGCGGACGCCAAGGCTTGGGAAGATACAGTAAATACTCTCGGAGCTAAATGGCAGGAAGAAGTAATCGCTTTTTCAAAATAGCAACGTATTGTGAAAGTGAAGCCGCACGGCGCAAACAGTGCGGCTTCACTTAAGGATAAAGCGAGCGGAGGGTACGTCTTGAACAATAACAACAAAACCTTGTGCGTCTTAGCAATGCTGCCATTTGCGGTTATCGTCGTTTTTTTTGAAGTGCTGCCGATAGCGATGACAATTTTTCGCAGTTTCATATCGGAAGGCGGCGGTGGATTGACAATAGATAATTATACGGCGATCTTCACCAAAAAACTTTACCGTGATGCGGTTATTAACAGCATGATTGTTGCCGTAGCCTCTTCACTAGCCGGGTTGTTTATCTCTTTTTGGGGAGCGAAAGGTTACAATTCTGCCTCAGTCAAGGTGAGGAACATTTTTTTGAGCATTTTAAATATGACCTCCAACTTTTCCGGTATACCTCTGGCATTCGCTTACATCATTCTTTTGGGAAATGTCGGTGTGCTGATGGTTTTTGCCAAAAACCACGGTATCGATTTTATCTCTTCATTCAGCATCTACAGTATCGGCGGATTGATGCTTTGCTACGTCTATTTTCAAGTGCCTCTGGCGACACTTTTGCTGATTCCCTCTTTTGAAGGGCTGAAAAAGGAGTGGCGCGAATCGGTTAACCTGCTTGGCGGCGGTGACGCCACTTATTGGATTAAGGTTGGCTTGCCAAACTTGCTTCCGGGAATTATGGGGACATTCAGCGTCCTCTTCGCAAACGCCATTGCTGCTTTCGCAACAGGATATGCGCTGATGCAAAACAACTTCTCGCTTTTGCCGATACGCATATCGGAACAATTTGTCGGTGATGTTTCCCAACGCCGTGAGTTTGGTTCCGCCTTGGCTGTGGCACTGATGGTGATGATGGTTGCTGCTATCTATGTCAATAATAAAATCGCCAAACGCAGTTCAGGAGGGGTTTAGGTTGAAGAAATATAACATAAACGGTATCGTGCTGCTGCTGATAGGTTTTTACCTGATTCTTCCTCTGGCCGTGACGCTGATTTATTCACTTTCAACAGAATGGATGGAGGTTCTCCCGCGTGGCTTAACGGCAAAGTATTACGCTGAGCTGGTGTCGGATTCTCTCTTCTGGCAGGCGATTGTCAGGAGTGTGATTATCTCCTTTATTCCGGTGGTGCTGACAGCAGCGGCTCTGCTTTTGGTCATGTATGCGGTGACGGTCTACCTGCCG
Organism: uncultured Synergistaceae bacterium; assembly: GCA_964522805.1. Lineage (GTDB taxonomy): Bacteria > Synergistota > Synergistia > Synergistales > Synergistaceae > CAZBYL01. The sequence continues at coordinate 3,923 of CAZFWP010000130.1, forward strand.
GCGTTTGATAAATACTTACAGATACTTTGTACTATACCTTATGCGATACAAGGCGTGATTTTGCCGGTAAGCGTCCTTTCTTTGTACTCAGGTTCGGCGTGGCCGTTCTCTAACAGAATCATTATGTTGATATTCACCTACAGCGTCATCATTCTGCCGTACATGTATCAAGGAATAAAAAACAGCCTAATAACGGTGGAGGCGACAAAACTTTTGGAAGCGGCTCAAATGTTGGGTGCAGACCGATTTTACGCATTTTTTCACATTATTGTCCCCTGTATGCTCTCCGGTGTGGTTATCTCTTCGATGCTTTCTGTAGCAATCATATTCGGTGACTTTGTTATCGTAAATACTATAGGCGGCAGCTACTACTACACGGCGCAGATGTATCTCTTAAAAAAAATGTTCATATCCGGGCAGCTTACCAGTGCGGTGATAATTATTCTTTTCACCGTGACTCTTGTTATTTCCGCGGTCATGTTTTACTTTAAATCAAAGACGGCGATGAACTCATCTGAGGAGAATTAAATTATGAG
>CAZFWP010000131.1:0-4457 GCA_964522805.1 uncultured Synergistaceae bacterium
TAAGAAATTTCTACAAAATATTCCCGGGAAAGAGATTAGTAGTGAGAGTAAGAACCGCACCATTTATGTTTGCAGAAACTTACTTCGCAAATGAATTATCGGCTTCACCGACAAATGTACAGCCAATAAACAGTTTCAGAAGAGAATGACTATACGCAGTAAAGGTCTGCCATCATTAAGCACACTCCTGCCAAACCAAGAAAAATGACAATAGCCAGCTTAAAGCTATCAGGAAGCAGAGCTTTGCACTTTAAGTACACTTCCCTTGTCCAAGGTATGACAATTATTTGCAGCATAAAAACTTTCCACCAGAAAAAAACAAAATCAACCGCAAACATGGGAAGCCCTGTAAGCCCCCATGAAAGTCCTATTTTTTGAGGCAAAAAAGCCGCCGCGATAATGGCAGGACATATTGTTGAGCGCACGGCATCAAATATTTCCGGCAACGGCACATTATCTTTAAGATACTTGCTTTTTGTGCGCCTGCAAGGAGAAGTTACCGCCAACAGCAAAAAAAACGCCGCCATCCCAGCCGTACCATAATTGCCAACAATGTTCCACAGCGGCATCGCCGCATACGTATCAAGGCTGAAAACATTGCCGGGAATCCCCCTGTTCAGAGCATACCAAGAGAATGTGCCGCCAATGGTCAGCACGGCTACGGTAAACTTAAAGAGCAGGTTCACCTCGCTTCTGTCCAAAGATTGATATAATTCTTTTGAAAATATTTTAATTCCTCTGATATAAAAACCTTGAGCGGCAAGCAGTAAAAAAAGAACCATAAAAAGGTCTATATCTGTAGAGATAAACTGCGGCAGCGCTCCCATGGGAATTAGGAGGAATATAAGCAAAAGACAACCGCATGAAAGGTAAAGGCAGCTAGGCGGACAATTACCATCTGCGCAGCGTCTTGTAAAAGCACGGCTCAAAGGATCTAAAAAACGCTCCCCGCCTCCCTGTATATGAAAAATGGTGTTTTCCGCACCAATAAAAATTAAAGACAGAATAAAGACCAAAAACAGCAGGGCCATAGCCGAGATAAAGGTGATGCTCATCAATACCAACAGAAGTGACACCTCTCTTTCTAAGTAATACTACTCAATAACATGCGAACATTATACTACATTTATCAAACCATTTTTTTCTCTTCCATAATTCTCAACAATTCCGGTTCCATGTCATGCAGGCATTTGTTAAAAACATAGGCGAGCAAAAAAGCGCCGCAGGCAAATAGCATACCGGTGAAAGTTCCCCCCATCGCATCGGCAATGATGCCGGCAGTCAGAGAACCCATCGGTCCCACACCGATGTTACCGACAGTATATAGGCTCATAACCCTGCCGCGCTTGTCCTCATCGATAATACTCTGCACAAGAGTATTAAAGCATACAGAGCCTGTCGACATTCCAAAACCCAACAGAGTCAAAGCCGCGCAAGAAAAAAGGATATTCTTTGAACAGGCGAACAGAGCTATTCCGCAGCCATAGACGGCAATACTGAAAACTAAATTGCGATGCAATTTACGCACAGGAACAAGGCTGGCCTGATATATGACTCCCACGATGGCTCCGCAGCCTACAGAACCAAGGAAAAGTCCGAGGGTTGAAGCGTTTGAATGAAAAACATTGCGGGCAAAAAAAGGGAGCAATGTAGAGAACGGAAAGCAAAGAAAGTAGAACACCGCGGATGATATTAAAATCTTCTTTAAAACGTCAAATTTCATTGTATAAGCTATACCATCTCGCAAGCTTCGGATTCCGCTCTCGTGTCTTTTGACAGGGACATCTTTTATCTTTAGCTTTGTGAGAGAGAAGAGAACCGCCATAAACGAAATGCCGTTGAGCAAAAAACAGGCCGCTTCCCCCACTGCCTGTAGTGCAAACCCAGCGATAGCCGGACCAATTAGCCTAGCAAGGTTAAATATCACAGAATTAATGGTCAAAGCACTGTTTATCTGGTCGGGTCTGTCAAGCATACGCACGACACATGCCTGACGGGCGGGAAGGTCAATCGAGGCGACAACCCCCAGCATTAAGCTGAGCATCAGCACCAACGAATAGCGGGCATGACCTGATAAATCAAGTAACGCTAATGCCAGAGCCTGTATCATACAAAGTATCTGAGTGATGATAAGAATCCTTTTCATATCATAGCGGTCAAGAATTGATCCGGCCAAAAAACCGGTGACAAGTATAGGAGCTTGATTGGATAGTTCTATCAGACCTAATCCTGCGGCGGACCCCGTTATCCTCAGCACAAGCCAGCTCATTGCAAGACGCTGCATCCATGTGCCAATCAGAGATACAGTCTGCCCGAATATAAAGATACGAAAATTTCTCGCTTCAAGGGCGGCAAAAGCTTTAATTGAATAAACATTTTTTAAAAACATCAAGTACCACCCCGCTTTTATAATTATTATATCATTGGCAAAACTCAAAAAAAAAGACCCCGCCAAGTGAGGCGGAGCCTTATATAAACAGGGAAATAATTTATTTCAGAATGCCCTTTTCTTTGTAGAACTTAGCTGCGCCTGGGTGCAGAGGAGCTGTAAGTCCATCAAGAGCGCCCTTAAGTGTGATTTCCTTGCCTTTTGCGTGAGCTGCTTTGATGTCGTTGAGGTTCTTAAACATTGAGCTTACAAAGTTGTAAACGTCTTTTTCGGGAACGTCAGCATGGGTGATAAGGATAGCCATAACGGCCGGTGTCTTAACAGCATGCTTAATACCTGCATAGGTATTTGCGGGGATTGTGCTGGAAATAAAGAAGGGATATTCTTTGTTGAGCTTCTTCAGGAACGCATCATCAAAGCTGAAAAGGGTGACATTGTCCTTTGTTGTGGTAAGATCCATAAGAGCCGCTGTCGGGTATCCTGCTACAACAAATCCAGCGTCAATCTGGTCATCCTTAAAACGTCCAGCTGTCGCTGCGAAGTCAAGATAGTCCGCCTTTTTGAGGTCGCTGTACTTAAGTCCGGAAACTTTGAACAGAGCCTGTACGTCGCCTTCAACGCCAGAACCCGGCGCGCCGACGCCAACTCTTTTGCCCTTAAGGTCGGTGAATTTCTTAATTCCGGAGTCCTTTGTAACAACCATCTGGACGTGTTCCGGATAGAGAGAGGCTACCGCGCGGATATTTTTAAGAGGCTTGCCTTGGAACATAAGCTGACCATTTACCGCCCAGTAAGTAATGTCGTTCTGTACAAACGCTATTTCTATACCCTTTGTAGCGATAAGGTTTGCGTTTGCCACAGAGGCATTTCCTGTCTCTGCCGTGCACTGTACTTTGCCGTCCTTGGTTACTGCCGCTGCCAGAGCGCCGCCGACCGCATAATATGTGCCGGAGGTGCCGCCTGTTGCTACCGACATGTAAGTCGGTGCCGCAAATGCGATTGCCGTGAAGGAAAATGCCGCGAGTATTGCTACTAAAGTTACGATGATGCCTTTCTTCATTTCTGTTCCTCCTCTTAAAGATTTATTTCTGTGGGGAGCAGATATCCCCGTACAGTCAATATTTTAGTACTTTATCTGTTGCAATAATCAGTGAATTTACCCTATTACTGAACTATTATTATTTAAATATCGCTCATACTAAAGCTTAGCGTCTTCCTCTTCCGATTTTGTCAGAGGAATTCCCGCAGCTCTCATCTTTTTAGCTTTCGCAGTCTGAATGAAATAGATTACGACTAGAACCGCGATACCGCACAGGTCTGTTATTGTTCCGGGGATAAGAAGTCCTAGAGATCCGGCAAAAATGACAAGTCTGAGATACCAAGCGATCGGTGCCTTAAAATATCCAATTGTGGACATGGCCAGTAAAAATACCCCGAGAAGAGCCGTGCAGATAGCCTGAATCATCGGCAGCGTCTCAACATCGATGAAGAGCAGCATAGGATTATATACATAGATGTAGGGCACAATAAAACCCGCCAAAGCAAGTTTAAAGGCCGTAACACCGGTTTTCATCGGGTCTGATCCGGCGATACCGGCACCGGCGTAAGCCGCGAGGGCTACGGGAGGCGTAAGGTCTGCTGCAATACCAAAGTAGAAGACAAACATATAGGCAGCTTTGGCCGGAACACCCAGAAGAAAGAGCGCAGGAGCAGCCATGGTACTGGTGACGATAAAGTTGGCTGTTGTCGGCAAACCCATTCCCAAAAGAAGACTAGCCAACATGGTAAAGAAAAGCGTCAGTATCTTGCTGCCGCCGGCAAGGGCCACGATGGCGTTGGCGATGCGGAGCGCAAGTCCTGTTAGAGTTCCCATGCCGACGATCATGCCGACTGTAGCACAAGCGCAGGCCACCCCTATCGCTCCACGCGCACCGGTTTCGAAGGCTTCCAAAATGCGGCTGGGGGTCAGTCGGGTCTCTTTATTGAGCCAAGAAAGCACAAAGCTGACCAAGATACCATTAAAAGCCGCCTTAAGAGGGGTAAATCCTGCAAGCAGGAAGTAGATTAT
>CAZFWP010000132.1:0-4452 GCA_964522805.1 uncultured Synergistaceae bacterium
GCTCTTCCGATCTCTCCTGCCCGCACGGAAGACCGACAATATATATTCTCGATAATAAAAAACTTGAAGATTGGTTTGAAAGATGATAGATAAAAAAATACCAATTATTGCCATTATAGGACCAACTGCAGTAGGTAAAACCATGTTCAGTTTGGAGCTTGCACGAAAGCTCAACGCTGAGGTCATATCTGTGGACTCACGTCAAGTCTATCGATATCTTGATGTGGGTACGGATAAAATAGACAGGGAAATTCGCCAAGAAATAATCCACCATCTTATTGATGTAGTGGACCCGGACCAAGTTTTTTCTGCGGCGGATTTTGCCTCGCAGGCAGCAAACGCTGCAGAAAGAATCATCTTGCGCGGACGGGTGCCGCTTTTGATCGGCGGTACGCCCTTTTATTATAAGGCGTTACTGGGCAGTTTATCCGAGGATTTACCTAAAGATGAAAATATAAGAAGAGAGTTGGAGATAGAAGCCGACAGTGAAGGGCTAACATCTCTTCATACTGTGCTCTCCGAGGTAGACCCTGTGGCTGCGGCAAAAATACACCCCAATGACCCAGTGCGGATTATGCGCGCCTTGGAAATTTATCGGATTACCGGAAAGAGCGCCACTTGGTGGTATGAACACCAAAAGCGCATATCTTCGCCATATGACATACTTTACCTTGGATTGATAAGAGACAGGGCGAACCTCTATACGAATATAGAAAGACGTGTAAAGGTGCAGTTTGCCAGCGGCTATCCGGAGGAAGTAGAGTGGCTGCTTTTACATGGTTACTCTCCCAAACTTCCCGCTCTGCAAGGATTTGGCTATAGAGAGTTAGTCGAATATTTACAGGGTAAGTGCTCTTTTGAAGATGCTATTAACGGTGATATTCGCTCAACAAAAGCTTTTTCACGCAGACAAATGACTTGGTTTAAGCATTTTGAGCCGTCCACATGGTATGATTTTGATACCACCACCCTAAACGATGTATTAAAAGACGCCTTGGACAAGTGCCTGAAACATCTTGAAACGGGAGGGCAGAAAAAATGAAAATTCACATAGCCGATCCAACGGGGCTTTGTTTTGGCGTAAAGCGGGCCATTACAACACTGGAGGAAGAGCTGTTAAAGACAAAGTGTGTCTATGCCCTTGGCAGCCCGATTCATAATCCTCAAGAGATAGAAAGATTGTCAAAGCTGGGGCTGATTGTTGTTGACAGCCCTGAGGAAGTACCTATTGGCTCGGTCTCCTTTGTTCGTGCACACGGTGTCACTCCTGATATTTTTGAATCATTACGAAAAAGAAGTTCAAAAATGGTAGACGGAACATGTCCTTTCGTTAAAACAGCACAAGAAAGGGCAAATTCGCTTTCCAAAGATGGTTATATCGTGATAATATTAGGAGATGTAAAACACCCCGAGGTTCAGGGGATTATGGGGTATGTCGAAGGAGAAGTGATCGTCCTTTCTGATGCAGACAAGATTCCGCACAGTTTAAACGGAAAAAAGTGTGGGATCTTAAGTCAGACAACACAGAAAGTCGCTTCTTTCGTGTCTTTAGTCAGTGGTTTTGTCTCTATCTCTCCGGAGATAAAGGTATATAATACTATTTGTAAAGCGACTTTAGCACGTCAGGAATCCGTGTGCCGTCTTGCTGGCATTGTTGACGGCATGATTATTCTTGGTGGGCGTAACAGTGCGAATACACGCAAGCTTGCTGAAATAGCGGTTGATGCGGGAGTTTCATCTGTATGGATAGAACATGCGGACGAACTTGAAGGGGCGTGGTTGGAAAATAAAGAAAGTATCGGAATAGCTGCCGGAGGAAGTACCCCGGATTGGCTGATAAAAGAACTAATCAAAAAATTAAACATGATGTAAGCAGGAGGATGTTGGGTATGGTTGACGAGCTTCGTACAGAAGAAGGAATGGAAACACAGGAAAAGGAAGAAACGATGGAAGAAATGATGCAGCAGTTTGACGTCATGGGCGATTTCCATCGCGGCAAGATCGTAGAGGGTATAATCGTAGATGCACGTGAAGACGGCTGGCTTGTAGACGTTGGCTACAAGTGCGAAGGTTTCCTTCCCCGCAAAGAGTGGACTCACAGAGTTCTTGTCGAAGATACACCCGAACCCGAAAACGGGGCGAAGGTCAGAGTTCAGATAACAAACCTATCACAGGGCGAAGAGGCACAGCTTGGTTTGAGCCGCTGGCGCTGTGAGTTCGACGAACGCTGGAACAAACTTGAAGAAGAAGCGGAAAAGAACGAAACAATCAATGTCAAGGGTATCCGCAAAGTTAAAGGCGGACTCATTGTCAGCTGCTACGGTATTGAAGGCTTCATCCCCATTTCGCACCTTGCGGAAGAGGGACGCGGCGTTAATCCCGGACGTCTTCTTGAGCAGGATTTCCCTGTAAAGCTGATTGAAAAAGATCGCCGTAAGCGCCGCCTCGTGTTCTCTCGCCGCAGCCTTATGGAAGCTGAAATGGCAGATCTTCGTCAGTCTTTCTACGATCAGGTCCATGAAGGCGATGTGCTCGAAGGAGACGTGAGCAGCATCACTTCTTTCGGTGTTTTCGTAAACCTTGGAGCTATGGAAGGACTTGTCCACATCAGTGAGCTCTCATGGCAGCGCAATGCAAAAGCCAAAGAAGTTGTCGCTAAAGGTGACCACGTGAAAGTAAAGATCATCGCCATCGACAAGGAGAACAACAGAATCTCCCTCAGTATCAGACAGACCCTCGATGATCCTTGGAACACTGTTGCAGAGCGCTGGACAGCTGGAATCAAGACAGAAGGTACTGTAACCAACCTTACAGAATTCGGTGCATTTGTTGAAATAGAGCCCGGTATCGAAGGTCTTATCCATATTGGAGACCTCAGCTGGACACGTATCAAACATCCGAAAGAAGTTCTCAAAAAGGGACAGAAAGTTGAAGTTACCGTCATCGAAGTTGATACAGAGCGCAAGCGTATCAGCCTCGGTTTCAAACAGCTCAACGATCCTTGGCAGGGTGTTGTGGAAAAGTACGCCAAAGATGCGGAAGTTCCCGTTAAAGTAGTGAGAATAGCTGACTTCGGCGCATTTGTCGAACTTGAAGAGGGCGTAGAAGGACTCATCCACATCTCCCAGCTCAGCTCACAGAGAGTGGAGAACCCCAAAGAAGTCCTTTCTGAGGGTCAGGAAGTCACCGCGAGAATCCTTGAAGTCAATCCGACAGAAAGACGTATCCGCCTTAGCCTTCGCCCCGCTAACGAAGAACCGGCAAAGCGCACTCCTCGTGAAGAGAACTCTTCACGCCCCGAAGGCGCTGCCAAGAAAAACAACGACGAACGCCCGCGCCGCCGCCGTCAGGATGGCGACAGAAAGAGACCTGATAACAACAATAATCTTCCCCAGGAAGAAACAAATGTTACCATCGGAGACTTCCTCAAGCAGGCTGAATAGTTCTTTTTATTAAACAATAAATAGTAAAAAATACCAGAAAACCCCGCCTCCTCTATCGGATGCGGGGTTTTCTGGTACAATTATCTTAACGCAACGTATAACCATGAGGTGATTTTATGTCGGTAAGAAAAATTTATCTCTACCCTGATCCCGTTCTTAGGGAAGTAAATGAAGATGTAGTTGTTTTTGATGATGCTCTGAAAGAGCTTCTTGACGATATGTGGGAGACAATGTACGCCTCTGACGGTATTGGGCTTGCCGCTCCTCAGATCGGCGTATCAAAAAAAATAGTTGTTATAGATTTGGACGGAGAGAAATACACGCTGATAAATCCTCAGATAATAGAAAAATCGGGAGAGGTTACTCACGAAGAGGGATGTTTGAGCTTTCCCGGTACATATGTAAAAGTGGACTCACCGGAAACTATGACAGTTAAGTACCAAAATGAATTGGGCGAAGAGTGTGTGATGCATACAGAAGATTTCTTAACCACAGTCTTTTCTCATGAGATAGACCATTTAAGCGGCAGACTTCTCATCGATAGAGTCTCGCCGCTGAAACGACAGTTTATGAAAAAGCGCATAGCCAAGGCTGCGAAAGAGGAACAGTAGCATGAAAATCGGTTTTTGCGGTTCGGGAGTCTTTGCTGCGGACTGTCTTGTGCGGATTTCTCAGAAAATAAAACCGGAATGGGTCATTACCAACGCCCCAAGACCAGCCGGCCGCGGACTGAAGCTGAAGCCGACAGAAGTGAGTATTGAAGCAGAAAAACTGGGAATTGAATGCAAAACAACAGAACGTCTGTCATCGGATATGGAGTTATTGTCATGGGTATCTCAGAACTGCCCCGATGTCATTTTAGTGATAGATTTCGGACATATGGTCAAAGAGCCGTTTCTTTCCATGCCAACATTCGGCTGTCTCAATATTCACCCTTCACGGCTGCCACAATATCGCGGTTCTGCTCCGGTACAGACGGCCATAATGAATAGATCGGAAGAGCGTCGTG
>CAZFWP010000133.1:0-4359 GCA_964522805.1 uncultured Synergistaceae bacterium
CGATCTTGTCTCTGTGCTTGCCGAAATACTGCTTGAATCTGCGATTGGCGGTCGTGAGTCTGGGCTGGCCGCCAGAACCTCGGCTACGCCTGTTGAAGGAATAGAGACGCTTCACGCACTCTTTATTCTCAGGCTGAGACACAAGCTAAGCTATACCAACACAAAAATAAATGAAAAAACAAAAGAAATTGTGGCAGAAGAACTGGTATTGCTTGGCATGAAAGCCAGTATTTCCGGACCGGAATTTTTCACAGACAAAGACCTGATAGAGAGGTTGCTTGCCCTGAGCCCTGCCGGTGATATAACAGCAGCAGCCGCTGCCGGACTTATAAGCAAAGCGAAGGACGTCCTGTCAGCGAACCTTTCGATATTGGAGCAAACAGCGCGTGACCGTGCTGATGAGCTGTTGAAGGAACACAGAGAGGTTCGTGACAGCGCCGGTTTTGGCGGAAGCTGGCAGGTTGAGCCGTGCTTGCCTCCGGACGTAATCTCAGTCAATGTCCTCTTCCCGGCAATGTGAGGTGAAATCAAATGAGCAGAAAAAAATTTGAAAGTTTCTCTTATGAAACGGCACGCCTTGAGGGAGGACTCTTTGTAAGGGACCTGCTTGAACAGTGTATGCTTGGCACAGGCTCCTATCAGAAATCATCCGACTATGGCATAGAAAACCGTCTCTTTTCCGATGCGGCAGGCATAGCGTGGCAGGACGCAAAAAGCTATCACTCAATATACCGGCGCAGTATTGACAGAACTTCAGATAAAAACCGCCCGCTCCGCACTTTCGCAAACAGCATAATGGGAGCCGTATTAGGCTATGGCGACATAGGGGCAAAAAAGCATTTTGAAGAAGCCGGCAGAGGCTATAATGTTTATATAACAGAATTTGGCAAAACGCCCTTTCTCTTTTCTACGGAAGACCTTGACGAACCATCTGTAAACTTTGCCGTAGCGGGAAGCGGCCGCAGAAAGCTCTCAGCCTTTTCCCATCTTCAGGAATTTTTGAACGCAAGCCCTGAATTTGACTGGGGCATTGTCTTTGATGGACATATTATCAGACTGCTTCGTGACTCTTCCTCACTCTCGCGACCTGCGTGGCTTGAGTTTGACATGGAAAAAATGTTTGCAGAGGACAGATACTCTGACTTCTGTGCAATGTGGAGGATCCTCCATTCAAGCCGTGCGGTAAAAACAAAGGGCGTAGAGATATGGGAACACTGGCAAACAGAAGGGGCCGAAAGCGGGGCGCGAGTAAAAGAAGCGCTGAAGCATAATGTTGAGCAGGCAATATGCGCGCTTGGTTCAGGTTTCATCAACAACGAAAAAAACACCGAGCTGAGAGCGGCTCTCTCCTCAGGCACACTTACGGAAAAAAACTATTATGCACAGCTGCTGCGGCTTATATATCGCGTTATCTTTATCGTGACCCTGGAAGAACGCGGCATATTGCAGACTGCGGACAGCTCTTTGGAACTTCGTGAAATATACCAGGAAGGCTATTCCATGAGGCGGCTCAGAGACCGTTCCCTGTGGGTGCATGATGACTCAAGCGCAGAAGAAGACCTCTGGGTTGCCGCCGAAATCGTTATGCACGGGCTTGCGAACGGCTGCCCTGAGCTTGGACTTCCGGCACTTGGAGGGCTCTTTTCTCCTTCCCTAACACCGAACCTTAACAACATCTCTCTTGACAATCAAGCATTCCTTGCGGCAATGAAATATCTGCGCTGGTCAGTATACGGCGGCAAGAACTCTTATGTGGACTACAAAAACATGGACTCTGAGGAAATGGGCTCGCTTTATGAAAATCTGCTTGCATTCATTCCGAAGGCTGATGTACACGCCGGAACCTTTAAACTGGAGAGTGCAGACAATGCCGGCAACGAAAGAAAAAAATCTGGCAGCTACTACACTCCTACAGCCCTCGTCTCAGAGCTGCTGGACAGTACGCTTGAACCTCTGCTGAACGAAAAACTTACAAAAGCGGCAGACAAAGAGGAAGCGCTGCTCTCGCTTGCGGTCCTTGATCCGGCCTGCGGCAGCGGACATTTTCTTGTCGCGGCGGCCAGAAAGCTTGCAGACAGGCTTGCAGCACTCAGAGCCGGAGAAGAGCCATACACCCCTGCTGAATATCGCCGAGCCATGCGCGATATTATTTCTCACTGCATCTATGGTGTTGACCTAAATCCGATGGCACTTGAGCTATGCAAAACAGTGCTCTGGCTTGAGAGCTTTGACGGGACACGCCCTATGTCCTTTCTTGACGCCCATCTGGTATGCGGAAACTCGATTCTTGGTGTCATAGACCAGAAAATTCCCCTGCTCGGCATACCGGACGAAGCCTATAAGGCACTTAAGGGCGATGATGCTGCGCTCTGTCGTGCCCTTAAAGTGTCAAACAAAAAAGGTCTTGAGGAAATCAGGAAAAATTCCGGACAGACCAGCCTCTTTGAGGACAGCTCTGCGCAATATGAGGCGAAACGCCGTGAGTGCGAGGCAATGCCTGATGACACTGTGCCGCAGGTTGAAGCAAAAGCTCATGCCTTTGCCGCGCTTAAGGCACCGGATTTAGCCTCGGAGATTTATATGGCGGCTTTTCTTGCTCCCAAAAACGCAGAAAGCGAAACTCTGCCAACAAGCAGGGAACTGTTTTCAGTCATAAACGGCGGAGATCCGGAACATCTGAAAGCCATCGTTGAAAGCGCAAAAGAGCTGTGTGCTGAAGCCGGAGTCCTTAACTGGAACGCAGTATTCCCTCTTGTAATGAGGCGCGGAGGCTTTGACTGTATAATAGGCAATCCTCCGTGGGAGAGGCCCAAGCTGCAACAAAAAGAATGGTTTGCTCAGCGTATTCCGGAAATTGCCGGTGCGCACAATAAGGCGGAGCGCGAGCGGATGATAGCGAAGCTGAAGACAGGTGCTCTGAGGGACATCTGTCCTGAGGCGACTGTGACTTCGGAGAACCAGAAAAAAATATACCGTGAGTATCTCTTAGACAGCCGCATCGCGGAGGCCGAAAGCCTTTATGCCCATACCGGTAGCGCAGAATATCCCGGACGTTATCCTCTTACGGGCACAGGAGATGTAAATCTCTACGCTCTCTTCGCGGAGACGGTCTATAACCTTCTTGCGCCGCGAGGAAGAGCCGGCATCATCGTGCCGACCGGCATTGCCACAGATGATACGACGAAACTGTTTTTTGCAAAGCTCGTTTCTTCAAGATGCATCGGTAAAATGCTTTGATTTGAAAATAGAAAGAAGATATTCCCAGATGTTGACAGTCGCATAAACTTTGCCCTTTTGGTAATGGCTGAAGAAAGTACCGCTGCATACAGCGTCTTTTTGCATGATATCAAACAGAAATCAGATGAGCGGCGGCTCGTTACACTGACCGAAGAAGAGCTTGCACTGATGAACCCGAATACCCTGACTCTGCCTGTTATACGCACTGTCAAAGATAAAGAAATAGCGCTGAAAATATACAAAAAGGTACCTGCGCTGATAAAAGATGCCGATGAGAAAAACGGCAATCCGTGGCAGTTAAGCTTTATGCGAATGCTTGATATGTCAAACGACAGCAGACTCTTCAGAAACAGTCGTGAAGAAAACAATCTGCCTTTATATGAGGGCAAGATGATTCATCAGTTTGACTCACGCTGGGCCACCTTTGATGTACCCGCTAAAGAAGATGACGCGCGCAATCTCTCTGTCACGGAAAAAGCAGACAGTGCCTGTGAACCGAAGCCGCGCTACTGGGTGCGCCGTGATGAGGTTTGGGCAAGAACTGCCGATGCCCCACTCTCTCTGCGTAATGCCTTTGCCGCGCAGGACATAGCGGCCATGGCCAAATCTCTGACAGTATGGCTTACGTTGCTGGACAACATTCCTCTTGAAACAGATATGAGACAATATATGAAAGACAGATATGGCTTTAGCACCGAGCTGCCTGATAATGTCTGCTGGTATGCAGAGGCCAGAAAAAAAGAATTTGCAGACTGTACTCCGCTTTGCGAGGCTGAAAAAGAAGCTCTCATCGATGCCGACTTATCTGAATGGGTGCGAAAGCTGATGGAGGAGAGAAGCCCCAGATGGTTTTTGGGCTGGAGAGATGTTACAAATGCCACTAATGAAAGAACGGTTATTGCGTCAGTTATTCCTCAAGCTGGAATAAATCATAAGATCCTCATCATTAAGTTCCAAAATAGAGAGCTGGAATACAATTGCCCTCTGTTAATGGCTAACTTTTCTTCTATTGTTTTGGATTATATAGCGCGTCTTAAAATAGGCGGAGTTTCGATGAGCTACTATATTTTCAAGCAGCTTCCGATTCTTCCTCCGACAGCCTATACGCCGGCAGATATAAGC
>CAZFWP010000134.1:0-816 GCA_964522805.1 uncultured Synergistaceae bacterium
TTGAGCTTTTCATGAACCTTCGGCAGCATGGACTCCAATATTTTTTGTTTTTCTTGCGCTATTTTCAGCCCCGCCTCTCCCAGTTCCTGCGAGGTGGAGTAGAAGGTGTGAGTGACGATGCTCTGTTCGAGTTTGACCTTGGTCTCGGTAAACTCCCAGTTGCGTGTCAGCATGTTTCCCGCGTTTTCGCCCACTTTGACAGATCTCAGGCGGTAGGCTCTTTCGTTTTCCGTTTTCGCTTTGGCAGCTTCTGTCAGAGCCTCTTTTGCCGTGGCGATGCGCTCTTCCTGAAAGGCCACTTCACGGCCGGCGTTCTGAATGTCCTCAATAAAGCTCAGGTAGAAAAGAAATGAATAGGGGGGCTTCTCGCTGACTATTTCCGTGATTCTTTCATTGCTCAGCAAAAATGAATTTTCTTGGTTGCCGTGTTTTTGCATAAAGAAAATGCTTCTATAGTAGTTAATCTGCTCTTCGAGCATCAGTTCATATCTTAATATACGGGAGACGGCAACGCCATTTTGACGGGCAATCCCCTCTTCGGAACCGCGGCAGCGGTCAATTTCCTTTTCCAAAACCTCGGCTCTTTCCCAAGGATTTTCCTGATAGGATAAAAGTTCCTGCTCAAAATCCTCCAAGCTTTGCGCTGCCGCAGATATCGGCAGAGAGAAAAGAACCGCGGCGAAAATTGCGGCTATCAGCATATTAAATAATTTGCGGTTATGCTTATCCATAATTTTTCCTCCGTTGTCTTTGATTTCAAACAAAAGCAAACAATCGCCCGCGACAGGCGCAGGTCGTCTGTGACGCCGGCGGCGC
>CAZFWP010000134.1:916-4305 GCA_964522805.1 uncultured Synergistaceae bacterium
GCATAATCGGCGGCTCTCTGTACGAAACGCCAAACAGAAAATCTTCAAATCTTTCATAATAACCAACGTACCGTCCGCTGATTAGGTGTGCCGATAGCTAAACAGGCGCAGGTCGTCTGTGACGCTAGCGGCGCGCATAATCGGCGGCTCTCTGTACGAAACGCCAAACAGAAAATCTTCAAATCTTTCGTAATAACCAACGTACCGTCCGCTGATTAGGTGTGCCGATAGCTAAACAGGCGCACCTGCGGTTGGCGCATAGGCGTATATAAATACGTCGGAGCGACAGGCGCAGGTCGTCTGTGACGCTGGCGGCGCGCATAATCGGCGGCTCTCTAAATAGTAACAGTATTTTTTGATTCAGCAACACCATTTGCAAAATATCCCTGCTTATTGTATGTTATCGGGCGCAGATAGTATAGAATGGTAGGAGTTTTCGGCAATAATAAAAGTTTGCTTAAGCATTGGGGCGTATGTTATGGGATTTGACAGCAAAAAAGTCGTTTACGCAATGGTTATGTTGGCTACGGTCATTTGGAGTGTCACCTTTGTCTCGACCAAGGTGCTGCTGGAGTATCTCTCTCCCACGGAGATACTTGTCTACCGCTATGTTATCGCCTATGCCGTGTTTATGCTTATCAGCCCAAAGCCGGTGCGCTTGGGCACGTTTAAAGAAGAGACGGTATTTGCCCTCTGCGGTATCACCGGCGTTTCCCTCTATTTTTTACTGGAAAATTTCGCCCTTTATTACAGTACCGCTGCCAACGTCTCGCTGATCGTCTCCACTGCCCCGATGCTTACAGGCGTGGTGGCGCACATCTTCACCAAAGAAGAGAAGATCACCCGCGGTTTCCTCTGGGGCTGTCTCTTTGGGCTGGGGGGCGTCTTTTTGATTGTTTTCAACGGACACTTTATTCTCCGCCTCAACCCTCTGGGAGATTTGTTCGCTGTTTTGGGCGCGCTCTCTTTCGCCTTCTATTCCATTCTCATCATCAAAGTGAACCGCGGATATTCACCGATAGAAATCACCCGCAAAACCTTTTTCTACGCGCTGCTCTCACTGGTGCCGCTGCTCTTTACCCCCGCTTTTCACTGGAAGCCCGCGGTGCTGATTCGCCCAAATGTGCTGGCGCATTTAACCTTTTTGGGAGTATTCGCCTCCGCTCTCTGCTTCATTGTCTGGAATAAAGTGATTTGGTCTCTCGGCGCGGTGAAGGCCAATAATCTCATTTATCTTACACCTCCGGGAACGATGCTGGCGGCGGCGGTTCTTATAGACGAAAAAATCACCGTTTTTGCCGTTATCGGCGGGCTGCTGATTCTTGTGGGAGTCTATGCGGCGCAGGCGGAAAAATCACGGCGGGAGCTTTAACCGTATCAAAGACAGGAGTATGACCCAATGAATACCGATACTATGGCGATAACCATTATCAACGCCTCGGAAAACAATCTCAAGAACGTCTCCCTCTCCATACCGAAGAAAAAAATCACCGTATTCACCGGCGTCTCAGGCTCAGGCAAATCATCGCTCTGTCTGGACACGATAGCTGCGGAATCACGGCGTGAGCTTAATGAGACCTTCCCCGCTTTTGTGCAGCAATACCTGCCTAAATACGGACGCCCCGAGGTGGAGCGCATCATCAATCTGCCTGTCACCATCGTCATCGACCAAAAAAAGCCCGCAGCCAACACCCGCTCCACCGTGGGGACTTATACCGATATTTACGCGCTGCTGCGCCTGCTTTTTTCCCGTGTGGGACGCCCCTTTATCGGCTACTCCGACAGTTTTTCCTTCAACCACCCATCAGGCAAATGCCCGAGGTGCGATGGTTTGGGTGTGGTCAACGAGCTGGATATTCACAAACTGGTGGACTTTGACAAGTGTCTCAACGATGAGGGGGTTATCAACTTTCCCGCCTTCACCACCGGAGCTTGGCGGTGGAAACGCTACGCTTACAGCGGGCTTTTCGACCTTGATAAAAAAATTAAAGACTACTCGCCGGAGGAGCTGGAACTCTTCCTCCACTCACCGCAGATAAAGCTTAAAAACCCGCCCGCCAACTGGCCTAAGTCGGCAAAATTTGAGGGTATCTATCCGAGAATGTACCGCAGCATCATCACCACCAAAGAGGGCAAGCGTCACCAAGGACTGCTGGATAAGATGGTCTCCACTTTTGAATGTCCCGAGTGCCGTGGTTCGCGGGTGAGTGAAAAGGTGCGCGGCTGCAAAATTAACGGGCGCAACATAGCAGACGTCATCTCCATGTCCGTCCCCGAAGCTGCGTCCTTCATTGCCGCCATTGAAAACCCTTTGGCAGCCGACATCAAAAAAGAGCTGTCGCGCCGCCTGGGTGCGCTTGTTGAAATCGGGCTGGGCTACCTATCGCTGGGACGGGGCACAGGCACGCTCTCAGGCGGCGAGGCGCAGAGAATAAAAATCGCCAAATACATCAACTCCGCTCTCACGGATATGGCTTATGTTCTGGACGAACCGAGTGTGGGGCTGCACCCCAAAGATATCGAGCTGCTGCGCAAATCACTGCTGCGCCTGCGTGACCACGGCAACACCCTGATGATCGTCGAGCACCACCGTGAAATTATCAAGATGGCGGAACACATTGTCGATATGGGGCCGGGAGCGGGCAGAGAGGGCGGCGAAGTGGTCTTTCAGGGCAGCTACGAGGAACTGTGCGCCTCCGCCACGACTACGGGGCAGATGCTCGGCGAAACCTGCGGCTTTAAAAAACATCTGCGCACCCCCACGGGCCGATTTACCATCAAAAACGCCAAACTGCACAACCTTAAAGACATCACCGTCGATTTGCCTTTGGGAGTGATGGCAGTAATTATCGGCGTGGCAGGGTCGGGTAAAAGCTCGCTGATGGAATCTTTCCAAAAAAATTACCCTGAGGAAATAGTCTTTATCGGTCAAAAAAACATCGGCATCAATCTGCGTTCCACCCCCGCCACCTATCTCAATATCGCCGATGAAATACGCGCTGTTTTCGCGCGAGAAACCGGAGCTGCCGCCGCTTATTTCAGCTTCAACTCCAAAGGAGCCTGCCCCGCCTGCAAGGGCAGCGGCGTTCTTGTCTCCGATATGGCCTATATGGAAGCAATCGAAACCGTCTGCGACCTCTGCTCCGGCGGACGCTACTCTCAGGAGGTCTTAAAGTACCGTTACCGCGGCATGAACATCGCCCAAGTTATGGATATGAGCGTTGATGAGGCGCGGGAATTTTTTGACGGCGAAAAATTTACCAAACAGCTAGATTCCCTGCACCGCACGGGGCTGGGATATTTGCATCTCAACCAGTCGCTCACCACACTCTCCGGCGGGGAATTGCAGCGGCTCAAGCTTGCCTCGCAGCTATACCGCCGCGGCTCTG
>CAZFWP010000135.1:0-4234 GCA_964522805.1 uncultured Synergistaceae bacterium
GCCAACCTATCAAATTAAGAGCGGATTTGGCGACGACATGGTCTTCTTTGCCGGTTTTAAGATGTTCGCAGATGGAACATTAGGCGGCAGAACCTGCGGCATGCGCGAACCTTTCAGCGATGACCCTGGAAACTGCGGGCACCTTAACCATAGCACGGAAGAACTTTATTCCTTAATAGCTGAGGCTACAAAGCGTGATATTCAGGTGCAGATACATGCCATCGGTGACAGTGCGATTGAGCAGACCGTTTGCTGTATGGAACGGGTAATTGCAGAGGTTGGTGCGCCGAAGCTTCCTTTTAGAATAAACCATGCCATCGTCTCCTCTCCGGAACTTATCACTAGGATGAAAAATATTAATGCTATTGTTGATATGCAGCCTATTCAGGCTCACACTGACAGACAGATGGCTCCTTTGCGTGTAGGAGACAGACGTCTGCGTGACTGCTATGCTTTTAGAAACATTTTTAATGGGGGACTGGTAGTTACAGGCTCCAGCGATGCTCCCATTGAAGACCCCAACCCATGGCTTGGTATTTGGGCTGCGGTAAACCTTACCGAATTTGACGGTACGCCTCTTGCCGGATTTGACAGAGAGCAGCGCCTGACGCTTGAAGAAGCTCTTTCGATGTATACCATCAATCCATGGAAAGCCCTTGGAAAGGAGGATAGTTGGGGAGTTCTTTCTGAGGGACACTATGCAGATTTTACCGTAATAGACGGCAATCCTTTTGAAATTGACACACTTGAGCTAAGAAATGTGAAACACATAGCGACATATCTCGGCGGAAAGCTTGTGTGGAAAAAGCAGTAACCAGCAAAATAAAAAATTGTGTAAAAAGGGGAGAGTAAGCAATGGCTGAAAAAATCAAAGAGCACAAAAAAGCAACATTGGGTTTGTCTATTGCCATTATCGCATTAATCACTGTTGTCGTATCTGCAGCAACCTTAAAATTTAAGGTTGACGTTCATGCGCCGATAGTTATGCTGGCTGTCGTAATCGGACTCATCGGATTCTTTTATCTTAAGTACGATTATAAAGAACTCGAGGACGCAGCGGTTGACAGTATCATGGCAGCTATACCATCATGTATGATCCTTACCCTTGTTGGTATGCTTGTGGGTCTGTGGATGCGCGGAGGGATTATTCCCGGACTTATATATTATGGACTGGGAATCCTCAGCCCAAAAATTTTCCCATTAGCAACGGTAATAGTCTGCTCGATAATATCGCTTTCAACCGGCTCTTCATGGTCTACGATGGCCACAGTTGGTGTGGCGATGATGGGCATCGGCAATGGACTGGGAATTCCGCCCGCACTTACTGCCGGTATTGTCGTTTCCGGAGCTTACTTCGGTGACAAAATGTCTCCTCTCTCTGATACGACAAACCTTGCTCCGGCCGTTTCAGGTTCATCTCTTTTCGACCATATCAGAGCTATGTGCTGGACAACAGGCCCCTCTTTGGCAATTTTTATGGTTATCCTTTTGTTCTGGGGAATGAAGTTCTCCGGAAGTTCTATCGACTCAACAAGAATCGATGCCATCAGAATGATGATTGCCACCGAATTTCCTGTTACACTATGGTGTGTGGTTCCCCCGATACTTGTAATCGGCGCTTCTATTTTGAAAATCCCCGCAATGCCGGGAATTTGCATCGGCATCCTAGCCAGCGTGATTATGTGTATGCTTGATGGTGTCTCTATCGGAGAAATTTGGAACCTGAGCCAGTGGGGCTACAAAGCTCAGCTTTCCGCCCAGGTAGCCGGTCTTGAAGATCTCACCGCTATCGCCAAGCTTATACAAGAGCAAGGTTTGCAGATAGACCCGGCGATAGCCAAAGATGTGTCCGCGATGATTTCAAGGCTTGTCGGACGCGGCGGTATGCAGAACATGATGTGGTCTGTCTCCCTTGCCATTATCGCCATGGCGATGGGGGGATTCCTTGAAATTACCGGAATACTCAATACTCTTCTCGATGCCATGACCAAAGGCGTAAAGCGCGCAGGCGGACTTATCGGGGCTACTTGCGGAGCCTGTTTTGTTGCTAACCTTCTTACCGGCAGCCAGTACCTTTCAATTATTATCCCGGGAAGAATGTTTAAAACTAAATTTGAAAAGAGCGGATTGGCGCCTAGAATGCTATCTAGGTCGCTGGAAGATTGCGGAACACTCACATCGGTTTTGATTCCTTGGAATGTATGCGGAGGCTATGCTGCGGCAGTGCTTGGCGTACCGACACTCGCTTATGCTCCTTATGCCGTGCTTAACTGGATTACCCCCTTGTTCGCAATTGCTATAACATACGTGGGAATCGGTATCTTCTGGCGTGATGAAAATGGCGTGGATTCTGTGCAAAAGAGAACCGTGCTTAACGTCGATAACTAAACAGAATTGCCAAAAGATGAGAGGCTGACTAATATCAGCCTCTCATCTTACTTAATCAAATATGTTAGGGTGTGATCGTTGTGACAGAAGGACTAGCTCTATATTTAAGAAATGGCAGAGTATGGACCGGCGAAGGTGATGGACTATTTGCCGAATCTATTATAATAAAAGACGGAATAATTGAAGCCGTAGGCACAACTGCGGATCTAGACGTACACAAGCTTGCTAAGAACGCTGTCGTAAATGAATTAAACGGGGTCACGGTAATTCCGGGTATGAGCGATTGCCATATTCATGTACTTACTTCCGCCAAATGGATGCAGTCAGTGGATCTTTCAAATACAAAAAACTGCGCTGATATGCAGGCACTGCTTCGCGAAAAATCTGCGGAAATCTCTCCGGATACTTGGATATATGCCACCTCGCTTAATGAAATGAACTGGGATGTCAAAGTTATGCCGGAAGCATCGGACATAGACAATATAGGTATCCCAAATCCTGTGCTGATACATAGAATCTGCACTCACGCAACAGTGGCGAATACCAAGGCGATGGAAGAGGCGGGAATCTATTCAATGGACCTGCCGGGCATTCGCCGCGATAAGAGCGGAAAGCCAACGGGAGTACTTGTTGAAGGCGCACAGCTTCCGGTTCATGATGCAATGAAGAAGGCTCTCTATACAAGGGAACGCCTGCTTGCTTATCTGCATACGTATCTTAAACATGCTGCCTCACTGGGATTAACGACTTTGCACTCATGCAGTGCCAAAAGTTTAGGAATGGAAGAAGAGCTGGGGTTGTACCAACGGCTTTATGACTCGGAATCTCTCTCATGCAGAGTATATAATGTTCATGATGAGCTCTCTGTTCCATCAATGGGCGGGGTCATGGGCAACGATTTTGTACGCTTTGAAGGATTTAAACTATTTCTTGACGGAAGCATCGGCGCCAGAACTGCGGCCATGTCATTCCCTTATGCCGATGACCCGACCACTAAGGGCATGTACATTCATGAAACTGAAGAATTGCTGGAGAAGCTTACTGAATCCACAAGACGCAGGGATCATATTCTTTCTCACGCGATCGGAGATGGCGCAATAGACCAGCTGCTCAATGTAGTCGCGTCTGTCTGTAAAGATGGTGCGTCACCAGATTATCCCTACTTGCTTAATCACATCGAGATTTGCCGCCCCGATCAAATTGAAAAAATGTCAAAGCTGCCTGTGGCCTGCGTGATACAGCCAACCTATGTATACTCTGATATGGATATGATTCCAGAGCGGCTTGGCGAAAATGAAAAATACGCATGTGTATGGAAAAGTTTGACAGATGCCGGCATAATTCTTTGCGGCTCAAGCGACAACCCCATAGAAGACCTTAACCCCCTTATGGGCATTTGGTCTTTGGTCACCAGGAAATCTCTCGATGGTAAAAGAGTTTGGAAAGAGGAAGAAAAACTCTCTCTTGAACAGGCACTGCATGTATATACAACCAACCCTGCAAAGGCTTATTCTACCTGGCAGTGGAACGGCAGTATCTCTGAGGGAAAAGCCGCAGATATCATTGTGTTGGATAGGAATATCTTTGAAATTCCAGCAGACGAACTGCGCGATGTCAAAGTAAGTAATACATTGCTCGCCGGTAAGCTCTCTTTTGGGAACATCAGTGGCTGGGAATCATATAAATAGAACATTAAATTAAAGATTTTCAGAAATGAGGCTGAGTAATGGCTCAAAAGGACGGGCTTAGAAAAAGCTTAACATCCCTCCAAGGCAGTGCCTTAACTATCGGCGGTGTCATAGGCTCAGGGATACTTGTGCTTCCCGCCATTGCCGCCTCAATAGCC
>CAZFWP010000136.1:0-4230 GCA_964522805.1 uncultured Synergistaceae bacterium
AAGATGCCGATTTTAAGTTTCTGCAGTACATTTTGCAACTGAGCGATAAAACTGTCAATGTCCTGTGAGAGGTTTAGCACATTCTTGGCGAATTCTCGTCCGGAGAGTTCTCCCGCCTTGCGGAAAATGTCGTCGCTGAAATCCTGACCGTGTTCTGATACAAGAACGTGGTTCATAGAGTATTGAAGCATTCTATATATTATTACAGGCATATCTTCCCCTAGTGTTTCACGTCCCTCTTTGATATTTCCGAGTTGTTCCCAAGTGAAGATGTTGTGCTTTTTAGCCTTCATAAAGACATTATTCATGCCGCTTCATTCCTTTCAAATAAAAATAACATATATATTATATAATATTATCTTGGCTTTGCAACGAAGCCATTTCTTTGTTGCTTTGGTAAAAATAAAATCGAATACATGTCTTTATGTATATTTATTTGGCAATATATTTTATGATGACTTGCAATCAATGTAATAGAATGTTTAAACCAGCTCTCTTATGTACAAGTGAATTTTATAGCAAATGCAAGGTTTTATGGATTTTATAGTTTATATGAATATAGGCATTGTAGTTTAGAACTGAATATTGATACATCTGTTATTTGTACTATATAAAGGGTGCGTATATACACGTAGAAAAATTTATTTTTTTTCATATTGTCAGCTTATTTTAACATAATATTTTGAAATATTGTACTAGTAATGAGAGATTAGGCAAAATGAAACGATGTCTGTTTGATTTTTAATTTGTAGTGCTATGTTTAGCTTTAATGTTTAATTTATTTTTAAGAGTGTTGCTTATGTCGATGACATAAAAAAGACCGCCTCTTAAGAGGCGGTCTTTAGGCTGTTTCGCTGTTATTTTGACGGGATATAGCTGCAAACATATTGTACGGGGATGTAGCAGCGGAAGCCGAATTTACTGTTTGCCGGGACGTTAAACTTTTCTCCTGCTTTTACTTCTACATATTCGCTTGTTCCGGGGAGGCGCACTTGGCAGATGCCGTCGGTGATATCCATTATCTCCGCATCGGACGTGCCGAACTCATAATCTCCGGGGAGGAAGATTCCCAGTGTCTTACGGTCACCGTCCGCGGCGAGGACTGTGTGGCTGATAACTTTACCGTCAAAGTAAATGTTGGCCTTTGCTATCGCGGTTACGTTTTCGAGCTTCTCAATCATCTTGTATACGACCTCCTGAGTTTTTTTAATTTCTCTGTATATGATAGTGTTATTTTAGATATTAGTCCATATCTCTATGCATAAATGGTTCGCCGCTTATTTTCAGAGGCTGTTTACGACTTCGTGCAGTTTTTTGATGAAGGTCTCGTCCTCGCTTGAGAAGCGGTACCCCGCACGGTAGATGAGAATGTCTTTTTGTCTGTTACCGGCTGTTGGGCACTTTCTCTGTACCAGAGAGAAGGTTTTCAGTACTTCCGCAGGCATGGGGGAGACCCACATGTAGGTGTCTTTGATGCGGCTCAGCAGTTCAAACTGGCTGCCGCGTTCGTATACGGCAATTTCCTTGCGGCTTTCGTCGCTGTCAGATGGGTCGCGCTGAGGCGAGAGGGCGGGAATGGATATATCTCCATGGGTTATCTGCGTGTATTTGGCGAAATCACGGTAGTCGACGTCTTCTTTTTGCGCGAGAGGGTGCTCGGCAGACATGAGCGCTAGGTAGACAAAGTCCAGCACCGGTTGAAATTTGAGTTTTTTTTCGCGCAGCAAGTTCATGAAATAGTGTTCGTGCATCTCTTGGTAGCGCACGATTCCTAAGTTGCTGTCCGCTTCGGAGACTTTTTTAACGATGCTCATGGAGTTTGTCTCCATATAGTTGAGGCTGATGGCCGTATCATGGTCAAGAGTACGGACGAATTCAGTAAAGGCGTACGATATGTAACTGGCTCTGGGAACGGATATGTCCAGTTTCTGTGTTTTATCGGTGTCAGGTTTGTAAATTGACTCCATTTCTTTTAGTTGGGCTAATATTTTTTTTGCATAGATAAGGAACTCTGTGCCTTTTTTTGTCGGAATAACCCCTTTGGGAGTGCGCTTAAAGATAACAATGCCAAGAGAGTCCTCAAGTTCGCGAATGGTTTTGCTAAGATGCGGCTGGTTCATGTAGAGGTTTTCCGCCGCTTTGGAGATGGAACCGGTTTGCTCTACCTCGACTGCATATTTTAGATGCAGAGTGTTCAATGTTATTCCTCCAATACAAATTATGGAACTTGTTTTTAGGTTAATCATTGCAAACACAAAAGTCAAACGTTTTACACTTATTTTACAATCACTAACATTTTTATATCTCTAAATAATGGGGGTACCGGTTAAAAAATAACAGAATTTAGAGTCCTGACAGTAATACGGACATTATTGTTGAATGTGCGCCTCCATTGGGTATATACTTGGACTGCGAGGTGATGTAGCCGATGCGTTTCTGCTGTAAAAAAAGAAGGGGACTCGCTCTCCTTATTATAGTACTTGTGGGCTTTATGGTGCTTTCTATTTTAAGCGCCGTTGTTATTAATCTTACTTCCGCCTCCCTTCGTTTAGAATCATGGCAGAGGGAGAGGTTGTCTGTGCGGCGCCTTGATGTCATTGCGCGCTCCGCGGCCAATGCCGCAGCTGAGGCTATTTTGGTCAGCGCGGACTGTTTCGGCTCGGCTGCTCAGTTGGCAAGCGGCGTTTCATCTAATAAAATTACGGTTGTGGACGACAGCGGCACGGGGATAACGGCAGCGGTCAAGCTCTCTGTGCAGGGCAGCCCTTCTTCAAAGCTGAAGGTGACCGCAGCTGCCAGTGAGGGGTCTTCCTCTGCCACAGTAGCTGCCGTTGTTTTTTTGACGACGCCGCCAAAGATCGTTTGGAGCTCAAGATGAGCAAGTCCTCCGGTTCCCTGCTAGTGGAAGTGATGCTTTCAATGCTGATTTTCACAATCGGCATCTTGGCTCTGACTTTGGCTTTTACCTTCAGCGTCAGAGTAATTTTGGATTCCGGAAAAGCCACTGTCCGTGAGCAAAAACTTGCCGGTGATGTTGAAACTTATCTGCTTGTCAGAACCATGAAGCACGAAGCAGCACCGTCTCCTTCCGGAGAGGGTGTTACGGAGCTTCCCGGCGGCAATTTTGTTATTAACGGCAAAAATCTGCCCTTCAGACTTTTTCGCTACAGTGCCGCAGGTAAAAAGACCGCGGCAATGTATGTTATTGAGAAAGCCGGCCAGCCATGATGAAAAAACACAGCGGTTTTACACTAATAGAGCTGCTTATCGTCACGGTAATAAGTATCGCTGTTCTCGGCTCGATCTCGTTGGGAATCAGGGCCTCGCTGTCGCTTTTCGCTCGCGCTGAGGCGAATAGCCTTGTTATCACAGGTGCGCGTTTCTCCGCTGACGGCCTTTCGCGCTCTCTTTACCCGCTGCTTGACGCAGCGACGGAGATAGAGATTCTCAATATAAATAATGAGAACGAAATTCCCGCGCCTGCTGCAATGAGTAAAGATGAACACTACTTCTTTCTTAAGGGTGACTCTGTGCTGCATCGTACGGTATCCGGCGATTATCCTCTTGAAGGGTCGCAGTATATAGACAGACTGAAATTCAATCTTCCCATTAGCGGCAGTGACTTGCCGGAGAACTATCTCTTGAATATTGAAATATCCGCAGTTTATCCCCAAAACAGGACAGCGAAGCTGGATCTTGCCCTCAAAAAGGCTCTTTATAACAAACCGCTGAAATCTGGAGCGTCCGAGAGCACCTCGCTTTATGGAGGCAACGTGCTGCTGGTCAAAGCTGCGCCTTACGCGCGTATACTAAACGCTTCTACGGGAGAATCAGCTGCGGAACAGACTTTTAGCACTGATACCAAGCTGATGGCCGATTATCTCACCTTTGAGCCGAACGCCTCTCTTCGTTGGTGCGTGGCGGTCAGCTCGGCGTCCAAAACAGAGATAACCGACAGCAAGGCCGCAGGAGGCTATATGGTAATCACCGATGCTGCGGGAACGATTATTGAAAGTGATGTCATCTCTTCCGCACCATCAGGGGACATCTATGTAAAGACAGCATCGGGAACGGCAAAATACGGCGAAAAAGAGTACTATATCCGCTACAACGCGGGTAGTCTCTGGAGTCCATGGATAAAGTCCGTATCTTCAGCGGGACGCCGTTACTATAAAGAACTCAACTTTCCCAGCACCAAAACACGCTTTGAACCTTGAAAAATCTATATAG
>CAZFWP010000137.1:0-4212 GCA_964522805.1 uncultured Synergistaceae bacterium
ATGCGGCGGGACATTATTTTACGCCTTGAGTCAGCAGTCCGGCAGACTTTATTCCGGCACCGCGGAGGATAGCGAGCACCTCGGCAACATCGCCATAAGAAGCGGACTTATCTCCCGCAACCACGACATCTCTTTGGACCGCTGTGCGTGCCAGTGAGGACAGTTCCTCTTTTGACACCTTGCGCCCTGCCCAGTAGATAACCCCGCCTCGCTCCACCGTCACTGTCACTGCTCTGTCTGCACCTGCGGGGGCCGCCTTGCTGTCTGGAAGTTCGATATCCAGCTTGCCCTGAGCAAAGGTTGTCGTGAGGACAAAAAAGATTATCAGCATAAAGAGGACATCAATCAAAGGCGTGATGTCCAGATTTAAAGAACTTCGAGATGAGCGCTTTTTCATTTCTGCGCGGCTCTGCTGGAGAAGTGTTCGCGGATGAGGTAGTCGGCGGCGCGGTTAAGTGTCTCTTCCTCACTGTCGATGCGCGAAATCAGCATTCCGTGAGCGAATATAGCGGGAATCGCGACAACCAGCCCCGCTACTGTGGTAAAGAGCGCTTTCCATATTCCGCCGGTAACGGTGGCAGCCGTAACCTGTCCGCCCAAGTGCAGAGACTGGAACATCTCCACCATTCCCAGAACCGTACCCAGCAGCCCCAGCAGCGGCGCCGTTTTGCCGATAATTTCCAAAATGTAGAGATTTTTCTCCCAGCGGTAAATTTCCCTGCGCACCTGCTGTTCCACCAACAGTTTCATATCCTCCCGTTCAACGCCCCAGTGGGCGAAGGCGGCAAAAAAGAGCCGATGCAAAGAGGAGTCGGAGGCACTGACTATCGCTCTGCCGCCGGCAATATCTTTTTCCGCGGCGCACTTGCCAAAGTCTCTTTCAAGTGCCTCCGCGTCTGCGGAAGCGCGGTGAAAGAAGATCAGCCTCTCGACAACCACCGCCATCGCTATTACCGACAATCCGGCTATTATCCACATTATTGAACCGCCGGCCACCATATACTCGTACATTTGCACCAACTCCGTTCGTAATATTTGTCTGCCAGCAAAACGCTGATTAAAAAGCAAACCTTCAATAATAAACTAAGTACCGTCCGCTGATTATCAGCATACAAGCCTAAATCATGCTTTCGTTCGGTCAAGAGATTTATGCAAATTTTGGATTTGCACGGATAGAACTTAGTTTCTTCACCAATCGCCTGCCTGTTCTTCTGACAGGCGGGCTCTTGCCGGCGCGGGCGGCAGGAGGATAAAATCAGCGCTTATCTGATTTTTGCAAATCGCCGCTCTTTACGCCAGGCTCATATCAATACGATAAAAAGGCAGACGCGGTCAGCCTTCAACGCGAGCGGGCATGTAATCGGCTGTCCCTAACGTTTTGCCCTTATCAGCAGGAAAAGAAAAAATATCGAGCCGATAAATGAGGTCAATATTCCCACCGGAACTTCCGCAGGTGCCCACAAGGTTCTCGCTGCCGTGTCGCAGATAACTAAAAAAGCACCGCCAAAGAGCAACGCTGCGATAGATAGCCGCCGATGGTCAGTCCCAACTATTTTTCGGCAAATGTGCGGCGCCAGCAGCCCGATAAAGCCGATAGGCCCGCAGGCCGCCACATTCACTCCCACAACGGCGGAAACGGAGATAAAGAGCAGTTTGCGCAGACGGGCGACCGAGACTCCGCGGCTAGATGCTATCTCTTCGCCGCAGATGAAAAGGTTCAGCTCCGGAGCGGTGACAAAGGCCAGAAGAAAAATAGCCGCCATCGGCATAAAAGTAGCGATGACGGAGGAAAAGCCAACGGCTTGTATTCCCCCCATTGACCAACGCATCATTCTGAAGGTGTCCACATAACCGCCGCCATAGTTGATAATCATATTCAGGCTGCCGAAGAGAAAGCTCATTGCCACCCCCGCAAGCAATAGTGTTGCCTCCGACATACCGCCTCTTTTGAGGCTGCCTGCCATGTAGATGGCGGCGGTGGAGAGCAGTGCACCGGCAAAGGCGGCGCAGGATAGCCCGGAGACGCCTAGAACAGAGAAAACAACTCCCAGCCTAATATAGACAACAGCTCCGAAAGCAGCTCCTGTAGAAACTCCCAGCATATCTGG
The DNA here is from genome assembly GCA_964522805.1 of uncultured Synergistaceae bacterium. Lineage (GTDB taxonomy): Bacteria > Synergistota > Synergistia > Synergistales > Synergistaceae > CAZBYL01. The sequence continues at coordinate 2,109 of CAZFWP010000137.1, forward strand.
CGATGCCAGCGGGTTGCGGAAAAGAGCCTGAAAAATCAGCCCGCACAGCGCCAATGTCGCACCGCTGATCCAGGCAAGCAGCACACGAGGAATACGCAAGTCCCATAAAATTCTGCTGTGAGATTCGTTACCGCCAAAGAGAGCGCTTGGTGATATCTCCTGCATTCCCATGAAAGGAGCGGCGAAGATGACCGCTATGGAGAAAAGCAGCAGCGAGGGTAAAACAAGCTTTTTCATCATGACAGCTCCGCAGGCGCCACATATGGCAGTCTTCGCAACCGCGAGGAGAAGCTTTCAAACTCTATCTCAAATATCTCTTTTAGCAGTCCTTTTTGCAGCAGTTCGGTGCCGCTGCCGTGCCAGACCATCTCCCCCTGCTTAACGGCGGCAATCTCTCCCGCACCGTGCAAAGCCAGGTTAATATCGTGGGTGACAAGCAGCACGGTGATGCCATGTTTTTGGTTCACACGCTCAATCAGCTCCAATGTCTCTGACTGGTGCCGGTAATCGAGAAAGCTTGTCGGTTCGTCCAAAAAGAGCAGGTCAGTATTTTGGGCAAGAGCGGCGGCGATGAGAGCTTTTTGCCTCTCTCCGCCCGATAAACTGTTCAGCTCCCTGTCGGCGATTTTTTCCACACCGGAGGTCAGCAGTGCCTGTTTGATAATCTCCCTGTCCTCTTTGCTCTCGCATCCAAGAGTTTTTTGCCAGGGATAGCGAGACATGGCGGCGAATTCGCGCACGGTAAAGGGGAGAGCTTCGCTTCCGCTTTGATGCACCCAGGCGATGCGGCGGGCTATATCGCGTTTTTTCATCGACGCCAAGGGAACACCTTCAAGAAAGACCTGCCCCTCAGAGATGCGGTAAAGCCCTCCAAGGCATTTGAGAAGGGAACTCTTGCCGGCACCGTTAGGACCAATGATGCCGGTGAAGCCTCCTTTTTTAACCTCAAAAGAAATATTATGGAGTATTTTTTTCCCGCCGAGAAGAAGCGACAGCCCCTCCGCTTTGAGAAACGGCGTCTCTATCACCACTTCACCTCCGGGTGAACAGCGCGGGCAAAATCTCTGACGATTGTACCCATTCTCGGGCCGGGGCGCAGATATAGCGTTCCGGTTAGTATGCTGACATGCCCCGAAGCAGTAGCTTTGACCTTGACACTGCGCAGCCACTGCTCAGTAAGGTATTTTTTATTAAAGACCTTGTCCAAATCCACATTGTCTTTGGAATGATAAAAATTCTTATCGCCGACCAAGTCGATAATGATATCGGGATTTATTTTCATCAGTCCCTCCGAGGCTACATGCGGATAAGCGGCAGTATCGAAAGCAAGAGAGTTCTTGCCGCCCGCGAGCTTAATAAGTTCATTATAAAAAGTTTTGCTGCCTGCGGCGTAGAAAGAGTTTATCTGCGTCTCGGCAAGCTCTCTTGATACGCACAAAACAACCTGCGGACGCGATAATTTTTGCACCTTTGAGCCCACGGCGGCTATCTCTTTTTTGATTGAGCCGGTTAAGGCGGCAGCGCGCTTTTCCGCGCCGCATGCGCGCCCCAGACGGGCAATTGAGGAATAGACCCCGGAGACGGTTTCCTGTTCCAGAACAATATAAGGGATCTTCAGCTGCTTGAGCTGAGGAAGAAATTGCTTGTGAATATCCTGCAGCACCAGTAAATCTACATTGCCGGCCACAAGCATCTCAAAGTTAAGCGCCGCAAAATCACCCACTTTGGGCTTTTTCAGCGCTTCGGGAGGATAGTCACAGAAATTTGTCACACCAATAATATTACCGCCTTGCCCCAAGGCAAAAAGGATTTCCGTGCCTACAGGGGAGAGGGATACTATTCTTCGCGGATAGGCGTCCGCACTGAAAACTGAGGCAAAGCAAATAACCAATAGCAGGACCGTTCTTATAAAATAACGCAAAAGAAAACACTCCTCCGTACAATTCATACGTGGTGCTAAAATGCGAAAAGAGGAGAACACAAAGTCCTCCTCTTATAAATCAAAACGAGGATGAACAACGCCCGAGCATAACATCCGTCGATTTCATAAGGCAGTCTGACTTCCCTTTTTGGGTTACAGTGGCGGGGCCGCTTCGGAGTCGCA
>CAZFWP010000138.1:0-4189 GCA_964522805.1 uncultured Synergistaceae bacterium
TCTACTACCAGCTCGGCGGCTGCCACATGCAAATAATGAAGAACACCCGCCCATAGAAAACCATCGCCCGACGGAGATACACCCCGTCGGGCGATTATCTTCTTTGCCCCATTGCGCACCGATAATTTTTTTCACCCATGCGAAGGGCGCAGTGGCTCCCACCCGGCACTCTGCCTTAGTTAACTCCGACCCGACAGATACCACTACATCGCGCAGCTTCCCCTACCATTTAAAACCGGCTCCGCATAAGAAACCTAACGGTAAATATCTGAAGATTGACAGTTCACAAAATATAGATTATAGTTTAGTTGCTTAATAGAAACATCGGTTGTTATATATAACCAAAGGGAGGTGACTAAAGTAGAACTCTTAAACTCGGCCGAGAATGTGCTTAAAATTTTGTTTGTATGGACTTCAGTGCCTAAAAAAGAAATGGGCCTTACAGAAATAAGCAAAGAGACAGAGATCAACAAAAGCACTGTTTATAAAATTTTGCAGTCACTTCAGCACCATAACTTGCTCAGTTTCAACGCGGAGACAAAAAAGTACAGTTTGGGACATGGTGTTCTTGAGCTCAGCACTATTTTTTTAAAGCAGCTGGATATTAAAAATATCGCTCACCCCATTATTGAACAGCTGGCATCAGAATCAGGAAAGACTGTAACCTTCGCTTTGAGAAAGGAGAAACATCTGGTTTTTATCGACCGCGTAGACGGCAACGAAAGCGTCCGATTTTACTGTGACATCGGCAAGGTGGCTTATTACAACAGCGGCGCCGCCGCTAAAGCGGTATTCGCCAATCTCACGCCGCAAGAACAGGAAAATCTTATTCACCGGGAAGCTTGCACCAGTTTCACGCAAAAGACAAAGACCTGGGAGGAACTGCAAAACGAAGTGCCGTCCATCGTACAAAATGGATATTCAGTAAGCGATGAAGAGGTAGATGAAGGAGTGTACGCCGTAGGCGCGCCTATTTTCGACCACACCGGCAAAGTCGTTGCCGGAATGGCGCTGGCGTCTCTCAAATTTAATCTTACCGATACAGAAATCAAGAGAATGATCCGCCTTATTTTGGAATATTCACACTTGATTTCCGCTAAACTCGGATATCACAGGGCATAATAATAGCCGCCTTTTCAATCCTGTGGGTGATAAGCCCACAGACGGTGTCCAGCCATTGAAAAAAGCGACTATATTTCTATTATAGCATTCTTATTCTCTTCCACACTGATACGAACTGTAATCACTATTATTTGGAGGTTGGTTTTATGAGCAGTCAGAATGCTTCTTCAAAAAGCAGCCATTACGCGCTGTGTTTAAAAGAATTCAAAATTGCGGCGATCAGCACAATGTCATATATACTCATCTGCTGTTTCCTCTGCTACGTTCTCGGATATGGTAAGGACGCAGCGGAGATGCCTATTATTTACGGTGTTCCTCTGTGGGTTTTATACGGCGTCATTATTCCCTGGGTTGTTATGGTTATTTTCACGGCAATATATGGATTTTTTGTTATGAAAGGAGACGATAAGTAATGAATGTCTCTTTGACCACCGTTTCGGTATTCGTACTCTACTTTGTCTTTCTCATAGGAGTTTCTCTCTTTGCTCTGTACCAGCGTAAAAACGCCAAGAGTTTCTCTGAAGAATATTTTGTCGGAGGGCGCTCTTTTGGCCCGTGGCTTGTAGCCTTTATGTGGGCTACTTCTTGGACAAGCGGCGGCACTTTTATCGGCACCCCCGCTTTTTACTACGCCAAAGGCTGGACAGCCCTTTTGTGGCAGGCCGGTGCCGGCGTCCTCGGCATGATAGGAATGTTGGCCATCGGCAGAAGAATTGCCGCCTTTGCAGAGAAATATCACTGTGTCACTCTTCCCGACCTCTTTGTCGAACGCTTTAAGAATAGAACCATGGGCATCTGTGCGGCTATCTCCATTCTGGTCTTTGGTATCGCCTATATGGTTTCTCAGTATGTGGCAGCGGCACGCATTTTGGAGACCTTCATCGGCATTGACTATCTTGTGGCTATCGTTCTTTTTGCCGTTGTCGTCGGTGTTTACACCACCGTCGGCGGCATTCGCGGTGTCGCCTACAACACCTTGATTCAGGGATTTATTATGCTGATAGGCTCTGTCGTCATCGCCGTAATTATGGTCAATGAAGCCGGCGGACTTGAGCAAATCACCGCTTCCTTAGCCGCACTTGACCCCAAACTGATTGTGCCGCCCGGACCCAAAGACTTCCTGCCTCTGCCCACCGCTTTCTCCACCTTCTTTATTCTCGGTGTTGCGGTAATGGCTCAGCCGCATGTGGTCACAAGAATTTTCACTGTAAAAGACGTTTCTTCATTAAAACGCGCCGGTTCTTTGATAAGCATCATCACACTTGTATGGTTCTTCTCGCTCTTTGTCAGCGCCTTGGCAGCGCGCGCGCTCATCCCTGAAATAGATGTGCCGGACAGAATATTCCCCACCATCGTCATTAAGTACACGGGAACAGTGCTTGCGGGACTGCTGCTGTCTGCTCCTTTCGCCGCAGTCATGTCTACTGTCTCTTCGCTTATTCTCTCCACCAGCGGTGCTTTGATGAGAGACATTTACCAGCGCAACATCAACCCCAATGCCAGCGACAAAACGATTAAGAAGATCAGCTACATTTCCACCATCGCTATCAGCGCCGTGGTTATGGTACTGGCGATAAAACCGCCTGCATTCCTCCAGGATATCGTCATGTTCGCCATCTCAGGTTTCGCAGCGTCGTTTACAGTTCCTATTGTCATGGGCTTTTTCTGGAAAGGCGGAACATCTATGGGCGGTCTGTGCTCCATGGTTTCAGGGTTTGTCACCCTGCTGGTACTTTATTCTCTGCCGAACCCCAACCCTCTTGGTTTTAACCCTTTGGTTTGGGCACTGGTAATCTCAGCGGCAGCAATGTTATTTGTCAGCAAAGTTACAGAACAAGAGGACCCCAAACGGCTGGCAGAATTATTTGAAGAGTAATATGGTGAATATGATTGGAGCTGAACGGAAATTATTAAAGAGATAATGCAAAAAGATTATGCCGTTACCGTTGAAAAGCTCGTTGACTTAATCGGCGGGACAAAAATGGAAGGCGGTACAGTCCGCGACGGCGGCACAATTACTGCGGTAACTTCACCTGGATGTTGGGGGCCGATGATTACCCCATCAATACGCAGCGGACATGAAGTCAGCGCGCCTGTTTTTGTAGAGGGTGCGGATATTGGCGACAGCATCGCTATATATATCGAAAAGATAGAAGTATTGTCAGAGTTCGCGGCCTCCGGAACAGCGCATAAGAACCCCGGTTGTTTCGATAAAGACCCGACAATACATGCAAAATGCCCCTACTGCGATGAATTCTACCCGGAAACAGTGACAGTGGGTATCGGAGACAGCGCGGTGCGGTGCAAGAAATGCGGACATTCAATAATTCCGCAGACTTTCGAAAGCGGCTATACCGTAGCCTACGATGCCGCCTCTGCTTTGGCAGTGTCAGTAGATAAGGCGGCGGCGGAAAAGATCGCGTTAGATGCGTCTGAGGGAAGAGCTTTCAAGCCCGCCGCCTCAAGACAGCATCTCGCAACAGTACTGGCTAAAGCAGATGTAGACCAGATGGTGCTGCGCCTGCACCCAATGGTAGGCAATATCGGCTGTGCTCCTGCCTGCGAGATTCCCTCCGCCAAGAACTCCGGTGATCTTATCAAAGGACTTAATGAATCAGGGCTTTATGAACAAGTCTCTGCGGATAAAATTACCGACGGGCACATGGATATTTCCAATGCCGGAGAAGGCTGCACTATTATTTCTCCTGTCCTCGTCAAGGGCGCGGGCGTTTATATGGGAGACGTTCATTTTACCCAAGGCCCGGGCGAACTTGCCGGGCACACCTTAGATGTGAGCGCGGAAGTGAGAGTTCGCGTTCATGTATTGAAGGGACTTAAGCTAGATGGCCCTATTTTGCTTCCTGAGCTGAGCGAAATTAACAGCCGTTTTTTACCTTTGAGCCACGAGGAACAGCAGTGCGCAGCGGCGATACGCGCCAAATTCTGCTCAGCGCCTTTGGAAAGGAGCTGGCCTATTCAGATAGTCGGCACGGGGGGCGGCATTAACGACGCTATCGACTGCGCCATAGCCAGAGCTTCCTCTCTTTTGAAAATCCCGCGCGATGAG
>CAZFWP010000139.1:0-4166 GCA_964522805.1 uncultured Synergistaceae bacterium
ATTCCTGGATTGAGCAAGGCGCGTATGCTATTGTCGCATGGTCGCCGTTGCAACCCCATTTTGCCTGCATTACGTCAGCCTGGGAAACCTTCGTAGGAAGACCTGTTGAAGGACCGCCGCGCTGTACGTTTGCAACAACGATAGGAATTTCGGCAATGTAAGCATAGCCGAGGAGTTCCTGTTTTAGAGCGATTCCGGGGCCGGAGCTTGCTGTCATCGCTTTTTTACCGGCAATTGAAGCACCGATTGTCGATGCGATACCGGCTATTTCGTCTTCCATCTGCATAAATTTGCCGCCAAGTCTGGGAAGCTCTTCTGACATAACTTCCATGATTTCTGTTGACGGTGTAATCGGGTAACCGCCAAAGAATCTGCATCCTGCAGCGATCGCACCCATGGCAATGGCTTTATTGCCCTGCCAGAATTCAACCTGAGGCATTGTTAGTCACGCTCCTTAACTGTTATTGCAAGATCCGGGCACACATTTTCACACTGACGGCAGCCAATGCAATCGTCTGGACGGGCAGCAACACACTTAACATGATCGTTAAGTTCAAGAACCTTCTTCGGGCATATAGCGATACAGAGGCCACATCCTTTGCACCATTTCTCTACAACTTCGATGTTGAACACCTTCGCCAAAAAACCCACCTTCCTTCCCACACATCATATCAATTTTGTCTGTCAACCATGAACAGCATCGATTGGCACACCTTGTGTTATTATGTCAAAGATATAGTATTTATTCAAGGAAAAGATTAAATTCTTTATATTCTGATAATAGCAAATAATTGTTATTTCGATGGTCCGATATCCGGTTCTCGTAAGTATTCTCCCTTTATTTCACAAGGTAAAAGTGCCTCTTGGCATTTAATTTCCCCTAGTAATGCAACTTGTCCGCCACCACCGCTTTGTCTTTCAATGTATTTGTTATTAAGAAGCATTATTGACGGATAAAGATTTCTATCAGCACCGACTATTGTACAGTCGGGATACCGTTCCATTATTTCAGCAAAATATGAAGCGGAGGCAAAGGAAGGCTCTTTTAGAAGAGTCAGTTTTGCTCCGTCTGATTGATATATAGCCGTATAAACACTGTCATATCTGGCTTTCAAAATAGGCGCCATTAGGGAGTGTTCTGTTCTTAGGTCGTAGACGAAGGCTTCCATTGTTGAGACTGGTACAATTTTTAACCCCAGCGCTTCTGCTAACGCAGCGCAATAGGCAATTCCTGTTCTGATTCCTGTATAGTATCCCGGTCCCTTCGCCACGGCAATTAAATTAATATCCGAAAGTTTAAGCGCACAATCTGTAAGTAACCGTTCAACAATCAGAGGCAATTCAGATGCTTGTTTTCGGCCTATCTCTTTATTTTGTTCGCCAAGTATCGCACCATCTTTGGAAATACCGACATTGGTTGATTTAGTTGTACAATCTATTCCAAGAACAATCATTTTTCTACCCCATCTTTTTAAAAGCCATAGTGAGAGATTCTAGAGCCTTGTTTCCGCAGCCAGATACTGTTATCTCTCTTGAATCAGGTTTTTCTGCTAATTTTTCGATGCGTATATCCCATCTGTCGGTTATCGGTGGTGTAGCCCAACGTTCTGCCCATTCCACAATCAAAACGCCTCCATCATCAGTATTACTTTCTAAATCAAGAGAGTCTACCGCAGCAAAATCATTAAGTCTGTATAAATCTGCATGAGCGAGGGGAATTTTACCTTCATGTTCAGAGACAATGATAAAGGTGGGACTTTTTATTCTTTTGATATCAAGAGCAGAGCCAATGCCTTGAGTTATTTGAGTCTTTCCAGCACCCAAACCACCAAAGAGCAAAATCGTAAGTCCCCCGTAGCAGAAATAACCGATATTTTTACCTAACATAAATGTTTCTTGTGGTGAATCAGTTATAATTTTAAAGCTGTTCTCTGAGTTCATTGCGTATTTCATCAGCAATCTCCCTTGCAAACGTGCCCCTTAAGCCATGTTTCTTTTCTATGCTGAATCCTGCAGCTGCGTGAATGGCAGCACCCACCACAGCAGAGTCAAAAGAACCAAGTCCTGACGCGGAAAAAGCACCTATGGCTCCGCTTAAAACATCACCTGACCCAGGAACAGCCAACGCAGGGGAACCGTCTAGTATTTCTCCCACACGTGCGCCTGAGGCAATAAGTGTCCCCATCCCTTTTAAAAGAGCCGCCTCAGAGTGTTTCGAAAGGGAGCGAACCGCACTCAGCCTTTCCGCAGCCACGCTTTGCTGACTTGAGCCAAGAAGCCTTGCAGCTTCGCCAACATGTGGCGTGATAATAGTATTGTCTCTTGTTCTAAGTTCATCGCTCATTTGAGCGAGATGGAAAAGACCATCGGCATCGACAAGCAAAGGCAAAGAGCAGCCGTTCCACAGAAACCGCAAAATATCACGCATTGAGTCATCTCTGCCGCAGCCGGTTCCAAATACGGCACTGCCGCATCTGGAAGTCCATGCCGTAATCGCTGTGATGGCGTCATTGGCTAATACTAGTCCATTCTCTGTTTTAAGCGGTAAAACAATAGCCTCCGGAACCAATGTTGACCCCATTTGAACCATAAAATCAGGTATTGCCATAACAACAAGACCGGCACCGGAACGCAGAGCTCCAAGTGCGGAAAGTATGGGTGCTCCGCGGTAACTCATGCTGCCTCCGCATATAAGCACCCCTCCCCTGTCACCTTTATGGATATCACGATCAATATGAGGCAGCAGGTTTAATGCGTCACTCTTATCATATCCTTCGATAAAATCTATTTTTGGTAAAACCAAAGAAGGTTCGACACCAATCCCAACGACTTCTATCCTGCCGCATAGTTTTCGTGCAAAATAGTTTGTCATACCTAGTTTCAAAGCTAAAAACGTAATCGTCAAATCGGCACTTACTGCCGTATCTTGGATCAAGCCGCTTTCAGGATCCATTCCACTGGGTATATCGAGAGCAACCCGTACCCGAGCTTTATTTATCATTGGTATGAGCCGTGCAGTTTCTTTTCTTGGTGCTCCTTGAGAACCTGTCCCAAGTAAAGCGTCTATTACCACATCGCTCTGGGCGATAAATTTATGTATATTAATGTCATCGATACCAGCAGAAGTTATTATCGATACCGTGGAACAACCCATAGAGCGAAGTTTTGACAGGTTGATGAGAGCGTCACCCTTGTACTTTTCGTCGCTTAAGGTTGTTATAACCGATACTCTTTTTCCCGCATCACAAAGACGTCTGGCAACAACGAAGCCGTCTCCGCCATTGTTTCCAGCCCCGGCAAAGATTAAAATATTTTCCGCTCCCGGGTATAGGGAAAGAATGGCATTCGCCGCATTGGTGCCGGCGTTTTCCATTAAGACAATAGAAGGTACCCCGTATTTTTCTACTGCGATGATATCTGCACGTCTAATGTCATTGTTATGATAATATTTTTTCATGCATCTTTCTCCAGTACAACCATTGCCACTGCCATAGCCCTTTCATGCGAAAGACTTAAAAATACCTTGTTTACCCCTATTGAAGAAAGTTTTGCTGCAAATTGCGGCGTAAACACAAAAGAGGGACCGCTTTCTGAGCGCTTAATGTAACATGAATCCAAACCATTGCCATATAAGCCCCAGCCCGTAGCTTTGGCCAGCGCCTCTTTGGCTGCGAAAGCACTGGCATAATGCTTCGCAGCAGAACGGCTCTTCTCCGCGTAAGAAATTTCTTCTTCCGAAAACACTTTTTCACGAAACCCTTTCTGTAAAAGGGCCCGCTCCATTCTGTCTATATCGCATAAGTCAACGCCTATTCCATGTATCATGAGTACACCTTCTTAAATCATCTCTAACATATAGAAATGATAGCATAATTTAGATAGATGGGGGGTGCAATATCAAGCTGAGAAAAGGAATCGAACCTGTAACCCCCCTGATTAAGAGTCAGGTGCTATTAGGAGGGTCATCGGCTGCGCAGTAAAATTTATGACACTGGCAATCACCTCCGCCAGATTAATCACAGACCTATAACAAAATTTAAGAATTAACTTGACAGCGCCGGTAAAAAAGTTATAATTACTTGCGTGCTTCAACTGAGGCAGTGTGAGGCGTGCGCCTGTAGCTCAGCTGGATAGAGCAACTGCCTTCTAAGCAGTAGGCCGCGGGT
>CAZFWP010000140.1:0-4086 GCA_964522805.1 uncultured Synergistaceae bacterium
GAGATCTATCGCTGTGACTGGAGTTCAGACGTGTGCTCTTCCGATCTATCGCGGCTTTCGCCAACGTGCTCAATGTATTTTTCCGCAGCATATACGAACCAAAGCCCATTGTCGGCTCCGGTAAAAACAGGGTGTCCGTCATACTCAATCATTTCCGGCATTACCCAACCCGATTCCGAGGCCTTAGTACCCCAGAAGTCAAGTGTTTTGGCTGCGACTTCTTCTCTGCCAGTGGCGAGAGTGATTCCAGGCAAGGCGATAAACGCACTTCTGGAATTGTTCTCAACAGACGGGTATCCGGTGTAAATCGGGGACATTGGAGATTTTCTGTCATCAGTAAGATGGTAAGAAGCGAAAATCATATCCTGTTCTGCACTGCTGAGGGCAGGAAGGTTCGCCTGCTCAAGGACATTTTCGAACCTATCGGCAGCTTCTTTTTCCATTGCTTTGAGTTCTTCCATGGTGAATGATACAGGTTCGTTTGAGAGGACGATGTAAAGAACGTCTCCCTGAGATATTTCGTTAGTCACGTAACCTGGTGACCAAAGCTGGTCCACAGAAGGTGAATCAGGTCTGTCATCCTGTTCGTAAATTATATTTTCAAACCAAAGCGGTTTTATTGACCATGATCCTGATGTTGCAGAGCAATAGCTCTTGTATCCTCTTCCTTCAACTTCTACAGATGTTCCGTTCTGAATATTATGGGTAAACTGCTTTTCTGATTCAGAACTTACTGCGTTGTTGAGTCTATGAGCGAAAAGCGGACGCAGATCAAGTCTAATTTTGTCCGGAGAGGCTAAAAGTTCATATTTAAGAACCGTGCAGGGTTTATCCTGCGGCATAAATATTGATTTTTTAAGCAGTATGCTGTGAATTACAAATAACATACTCGGGAAGGGGTTTCCCTGGTATTCCTGAAGATAGCGGTATCCGTCAGGGTACACAAGATCCTTGTAGCGGTTTGTCGATAATTGGTACTTTTTGTTGTTATCAAATACTGTTTCCTCGATTTTGCTTACAAGCACGGAGTGCTTCAGTGCTCCTTCAGGGCGGACAACAAGCAGACCGTGCTCTCTTCTCGTGTTGGCTCCTATGACCGTTGAAAACCCATAGCTGCCACGGCTTGAAACAAGAAACTCTCTGCCCGCCCCTTTATCGTAGGTGTTAACATCTGCCTTTCCAAGGTACATGGCCACCATCCCCTTTCAAATGTCTGTGTAACAGATTCTCTAACTTTCTCCACCTATATTCTACCGTACTTTTGCTAATTGGTCTCGGTAAACTTTGTCCAAGTTCTTTTAAAGATATGCTCGGATTCGCTTTTCGGGCGAAGACCAGCTCTCTAAGCACATCGGGAACTTCGTCAATTATACCAAGATTTTCAATCTCTGCTATAACCGCAAGCTGACTCTGTGCGGCGGCTAACGTTTTGTTAATATTTGCCGCGTCGCAATTGCATAATTTATTTGCGTGGTTGCGCACAGAGCGGTATATCGCGGTTTCTTCAAGAGACAATGTCGTCTGAATAAAACCTAACCGTGAAAGAAAGGTAACTATTTGCTGCTGGTCCCTCATCATGATTTCTTTTCCGGAGACTTTTTTTCTTGTCCCTATGGGAAAACCGGCAGACCTTAATATGCTTTGCAGGCGTTCTGCCACGCCGTTTGCTAATGGCGGTCTGATAATCAGGTAATATCCTGTTTTGGGCAGGTAAAGAGAGCCACAGCTCCCCCACAGTCCTCTAATCCAGTTCCAGTTGCGCACCCTGCGTCCAAACTTGGAGCTATGACTTAGTATTTTTTGTGCGGTAGCGGAATTCAAATAAAAAGAATTTTTCCCTTTACGCTGAGAGTGAATCAAGCGTATAGTGTCCTGAGATAATACTTCTTCTGTCTGATATTTTGACTCTGCCCAAAGTTTCATCAGCCGCCTGATATTAAATAGGCGGCTGCAATTAAAAATATACTTATCCTCTGATGTTTCGTAGTTGAGCCCGTCGATAATTCCGGAGATTTCATCCTCGGCCGGAGCTACAACAGGAAAAGATGTCCACTCATCCCACAGTATGTGTTCTAGCTGGTTCATGTTATACTCTCCGCTTTTCGATACTTTCCTCTGCGAGGATAATAATATTATCCGAGAGACTGCGCGAGTTATGTCTGAGGTAAGCTCCGTTTTTGATGCTGATAAAATCACCATATATGACCGTTGTTCCCAGTGACTTGAGATATTTTTCTTCCCGATTGGACAAGTACAGAGGGTTCGCGCCAATCTTGCTGTATCTTGCAATAAATTCCTCAGGTATCTGAGCTTGATTTGCCAACACGTAATCGGGGACACGTCCTATTACACTCGCTATCCAGTCTATGTGTGAAAGAATATTCATTCCCTCTGTCTCTTTAGGCTGAGTTACCAAATTTGCTACATATACAATAGGTACTGATGATTGTTTAAGTGCCATAGCAACATCACGAAGCAGCAAATTAGGAAGCACACTGGTAAATAGGCTGCCAGGACCTAAAACGATCAAATCCGCTTCATCAACAGCTTTGATAACGGCGTCTAGCGGTTTGGCTGTAGAAGGCTCTATCCATAACTTGGCTAAATGATAGCCGTTTTCTGAAATCTGCAGCTCTCCGCTGACACACTCCCCTTCGTCTGTTTGTCCCTTTAATACAACTGTTTCGGTTGTTACAGGTAGAACTTTGCCTCTGATTGCCAAAAGCTTGTTGAGCTCCTCAACCGCGCGTTGAAAATCTCCCATCATTTCTGTTGTAGCCAGCAAGATCAAGTTTCCGAGATTGTGTCCTTTAAGTTCGCCTCTGTCAAATCTAAAATTAAGCAAGCTGTTTAAAGAGCTGTCGTTCTCCGCCAAAGCTACAATGCAGTTGCGGATATCTCCAGGAGGAAGCATCCCCCACTCTTGCCGAAGGCGTCCGGAACTGCCCCCTTCATCGGTTACAGCTACAACTGCAGTTATATTTCTAGTGTAATCTTTCAGCCCGGAAAGCAATGTTGAAAGTCCAGTTCCGCCGCCGATTGTTACGATGTTTGCTCCGAGGGTCAGCTTGTGGTCAGAACTGTTATTGTCTTTGATCCAATGTTTGGGAGCAAAGTTTTTCATATCCTTAACTCGCCCGGTATAAATGTAAAAAACAAAAAGTATGGCTGCTAATATGCAGACTAACAGAACGATAAAGAAGGGCGTCACGAGAGAGTCCCCTTATCTATGTCGCGATGTTCAATTTTTACATTCACACCGCTCTTTTTCAAACTTTTGGCTATTGCTTCTGCTAACGCCACAGAGCGGTGCCGTCCTCCGGTACAGCCAACGGCGATATGCAGCTGTTTTTTTCCTGTGGCGCAGTAGACAGACGCCACAAAGTCAAGCATAGAAACGGCCTTTGTCACAAATTCATCCAATAGAGGATATTTTTTTAGATAATCCTGTATCTCAATGTCTTTTCCGGAAAGCATCTGTAATTCCTTGACATAGTTCGGGTTAGGCATAAAACGGACATCAAGGACATAGTCTGAATCCTGAGGGATACCATACTTGAATCCAAACGAGCTCATAATGACAACGGGCTTTTCTGTGGACATCCCCATTGTTTCCAGCAGCTTTGCTTTAAAGTCAGGTGATTTTAGTCCAGAGGTGTCAATAATGATATCCGCTTGCTGGTATATTTTGTTTAGAAGTTCCCTCTCCCTGGTAATACCTCCAAGTATCGTGGTATCTGCCGCCAAAGGATGACGCCTCCGTGTCGTTTCAAAGCGTCTGACAAGACAGCTGTCTGTTGCATCAACAAAAAGTATTTCTACCTTACCAACCTTTTCTCTGATTTGAGACACAACTTTATCTAAATCATTGAGCAGATCCTCGCCTCTGACGTCAATTACCGCAGCAACGCCGCTTTCAACCGCGGATTGATGGTTGCCAAGCACGTCAAGCAGTTGAGGCAAAAGTGTCGGCGGCAAGTTGTCGATAGCATAAAAACCTTGATCCTCAAATACGTTCAGCGCGGAGGACTTTCCCCCGCCAGACATACCGGTGATTATTACACAGCGTTTTATTGTTTTTGTGGA
>CAZFWP010000141.1:0-3973 GCA_964522805.1 uncultured Synergistaceae bacterium
TCAAACTGGAGTCCTTCGACTGTCTCGAGTGATGTGCCGAAGCTCTTGCTGTCTTCTACAGTGATGACGCCTTCTTCTCCAACCTTCTCCATTGCTTCGGCAATCAGTTCTCCGATAGCTTTGTCGTTGGCGGAAATTGCTGCGACCTGAGCAATTTTCTCGTGATCTTTGACTTTCACAGCCTGTTTTCTGAGTTCTTCAACGACAACTTCTGTAGCTAACTCGATGCCTTTGCGGACGAGCATTCCGTTGGCACCTGCGGCAACGTTCTTCGCACCTTCGCGGATCATGGCGCGGGCAAGAACTGTAGCTGTTGTGGTACCGTCACCGGCGACATCATTTGTCTTTGAAGCAACTTCTTTAATGAGCTGTGCTCCCATATTCTCAAACGGATCTTCAAGTTCAAATTCTTTGGCGATTGTGACACCGTCGTTGGTGATCATCGGTGAGCCGAATTTTTTCTCGAGTACGACGTTGCGTCCTTTGGGGCCGAGGGTGATACCCACTGTATCGGCAACTTTATTGATTCCGCGCTCCATAGCGCGGCGAGCATCTTCTTTGAAAAGCAGTATTTTTGCCATAATCTATTCCTCCTATGTTTTAAGTTAAAATAGTGTAAGTTACTTCGTAACTACTGCGAGAACGTCTCTCTCGCTGATAACGAGGAAATCTTCGCCGTCAAGCTTCACTTCTGTGCCTGAGTATTTACTGTAGATTACTTTGTCGTCTACTTTTACATCCATAGGCTGACGCTGTCCGTTTTCAAGAATTTTGCCTTCGCCTACGGCAACGACGATTCCCTCTACAGGCTTCTCTTTTACTGTGTCGGGAAGCACAAGTCCTCCCTTTGTCATATCTTCATGAGGAGCTGCCTTTACTACGAGTCTGTCTCCAAGTGGCTTAAGTTTCATAAATATCCCTCCTGATAATTTTTTATTAATTTGTGTTAGCACTCATTAAGTGCGAGTGCTAATTGCTTTCGAGAGAAAGTTTAATTTGAGCAAGCAAAATCCACAACTGTGAATATACGTAGATATTTTTTATATTAGCCTATTTTCTTCGTTTTTCTTCCACTTACTCTGTTTAGCAAACTAAATTTGACTTTATTTAATCTTACGCATTTTATGAAGCTTAGTGAGCTATGGCGTGCTTTGGCTGAAACGGTTGATTGAACCACGGAGAGTCGATAATGTTTCTTCTATTCCGTACGCAAAACAGTCTTCAGGTGATTTATTCGGTATGTAGCAGGGCATCGAGCAAGCGCCTAGCCATTTGCTGCCTTTTAGCGTCTCTAAGCCGCCTGAAGCCAGTACTCTATGGACGCCAAATTCTACAAATGTTAATTTATTTTGAGGGTATCGCTTTTTTATACTGCCTAGCGCTTCCATAAATCGGACAGTATCGCGGCAATGTCTCCCCCACCACCGCGGTTCAGCTATTTGTGCATCGGAGATTTCTTCACCGCTTAGGGACGAATAGACGGGAATTTCTGCATCTTTTAAGATTTTTGGCGGAGTAATTTTATTTATTTGCGCCATTGCCGGATCAAGAAGCGGCGAGTGTGCAGCTCCAGGTACCCGCAGACGTTTATGCTTTGTACCTTTTTTGTCCAGCGTCTTTTCAACACGTAAAATTTCATTTAGAGCACCGGAGATAACAGTGGTTTGCGGCCCGTTGACGGCGGCTATCGCCAGGCTTGGGCACCCCTCTATAATAAGCAGTGCCTCCGCTTCCGTTACCTCGGCGAAGAGCATCACACCTTGCGAGACGTATTTTTCCATTATCTGTGAGCGCTCGCATAGGTAGCGTAAGGTGTCCTCATAGTCGAACAGCCCAGAAAGAACGCAGGCGGCGGCTTCGCCTACGGAGTGCCCCACGGCTGCATCTGGGTTTATGCCCATTGAGAGAAATTGTTGTGACATAGCCGTGGCAAAAACAAAGGAAAAAAGCTGCCCTTCAAGGGTAGAGGATATTTTACCGCTGCATAGAAGTTGTATAAGTCCCCCGTATGATCTTTCTTTTAAAAAATCATCTGCCCGGCAGGTGTATTGACAAAAAACAGGCAGTTCGCGCATAAGAAAGTTAAGGGGCAAAGGCCCGGCAGCCCCTTGCCCCGAAAATGCGAATATTACTTTCTCATGCACTTTTGCAGTTGACGTCTGGTTCACTTTTTAGCAGCCTCCATGCTGATCCATTCTCTTTTTTTAGTTGAAGAAAGTGCGTCCGTTTCTTTAGGCAAGAACCATATTCTTTATGATCCCCGCTAGTGCAGCAGCAAGATTTTTATGTCCTTCCGGCGTCATGTGTTCTTGGTCGGCTTCGCTTGGGTAGGCAAACTCCGCAGCGTTAAGGAATAAACACCTTTCCGCTGTAGCGAGTTTTTTGTATTCTGATGCAAGTTTTTTTGATACATCCAGTGATTCTCTGTCAAAATCAGGGTCAAAGTTATCTTGCCAAATTTTTTCTCCCAGCAGAATCGGCGCAACGATAATTACTGGCACAGCGGAGATATTTCTGATGATTTTTATCACCTGAGCAAGTCCATCTTTTATTTCATCGGCCTGTGCACGAAACACAGTTTTGCAGTCATTGGTACCAAGCATTATCACGATGCAATCCAAAGGAAAATGAGAGTAAAGACATGGCTCTATGTAGTCCACGGCCTTGCGGCAGTAGCGGGTTGGGTCTTCGTATATCGTGGTGCGACCGCACAGTCCCTCTTCCACCACATGGTAGTCCGCACCGAGGATTTCCTGCAGGACTCCCGGATATCGCACAGATAGTTCGTAACGCCCGCTGCCGTCAGGAATGTAGCCATAGGTATTTGAATCACCAAAGCAGAGGATATTTTTCATGGCATTTTATCCTTTATCCGCGGTTTTTTCTGTTTATGGCAACAGCGGCGTCTTTATGCTTTTTCAGCAGCAGCTCAAAGTCATAATCGGATTTGATTTTATCAAGAACGGTTTTGACAACCTTGTGAATTTCTTTATCTTCGCTATAGTCGGCAGGACAGACAAAGTTAACACGGTCTTCGAGTATCAGTCTTTCCGCTCCGGCTTTTTTATTCTTGTCAGCCTTATCGTAGACGGCGATAGAGTGTCCGCCGTTTTGTTTAACCATCTTCATGCAGGGAATATCGGTGGCACCATCGCCAAAGTAAATCATGCGTTTAAACGGC
The DNA here is from genome assembly GCA_964522805.1 of uncultured Synergistaceae bacterium. GTDB lineage: Bacteria > Synergistota > Synergistia > Synergistales > Synergistaceae > CAZBYL01. Next base: position 3,182 of record CAZFWP010000141.1, read on the forward strand.
ACAGGCCTATCCTCTTCATGAACGTATTCATTTATTTTTTTATCGTCGCTGACGCTGTCTATGCCCTTGTTAATTTTGAAAAGAAACTGGGTTTTTGTCGTGTAGTCAACAGCGACAGCCGGCCATTCCGCTACATCGTCAACGTTGTAGAGAAAGGAGCAGGCATAGATGCGGTAAAACCTATCTGCGATAGTTGTGCCCTCGATCATCTCTTTGAGACCTGATGAGTTTATATAGTGCCTGATTTCTAACCCCTTTTCGCGGCCATATTTGTTTATCAGCGAAAACCAGCCATCAACACCATTAAAAAGGGCTACTTCTTCGCCAAAGCGCTTGAACGACTCCCGTTTTAGTGATATTTGTTTGCTTTTGGCCTCATCCAACATCAGCTTCATGTAGCATAGTATTTTGCTGGCATCGTTTCTTTGGGTCATGACACCGGCTTTTTTCCAAAATTCTTCTGCTCTCATTTCCAATGCCTTGATAAAGCTAAATTCCTGCATGTTTCCGGGGGAGAGTGTACCATCAAAATCATATATCAACGCCACTACAGGTCTATTAGTTTTTGCCATGGTCTTCCTCCTTTGCGAAAATTATCCTCATATTATACTAATTGTTTCAAAGAATCAGAGTTTTTTGCAATGGGGTATTTACCTCAAACAGTGACACTGTGAGCCTTTTGCGGTGCGGACGGTAAAACAGCTATCATGTAGTAAGTCCTCCACACCAAGTAATATATAATCGCTACACAAACAGGGCAAGGGTATGACATGAGCGAGAGACAAAGAATCG
>CAZFWP010000142.1:0-3950 GCA_964522805.1 uncultured Synergistaceae bacterium
TGAACACGGCGGTAGTTGTTCTGTTTGTCGCGGCTTTATGTATATTTATTCAAAAGTTTTTTAAAAAGTACCTCGAAAGCGACCAATATTACTATCTTAAAGATATTACTCTCGTCGGTGCGTGGGCATTATGCGGCATCTGGGCTCCGGAGGGACCAATGCGTGTAACGATTGCTGCAGGCGTAGTAGCCGCCTGTATCGGCTTTTGTCAGAAAGTTTCCAAAGGCAAAAATCTGCGCTTTCTTTATTTTTTGGTTGGTCTTGGGTTTTCGCTTTTTGGCCCGAGAATCGCCTTTATTGAGTTCACTAAAGGAGAATATTATTACCTCTCATATTTTGCTTCTATCGCTATCAGCACATTATGGGTAGGAATTTTCCCGATATTTTTTCAGGAGATAGATGAAATTCCAGGACAGTGCGGACTGCTCCTTACTGTAAGCTGGACTTTGGTTGCTGCAGTCATTCTGTCGTCATCGCACAACTTGCATGAGGCATCTCAGATTTGCATTGCCGGATTGATTTTTCTTTTTGTCTTTTGGAGCCGCCACGTACACGCATACCGGCGTTTAACAGAGCCGCTCACTGCTCTTTGGGGGACATTATTCGCAGGCATCTCCATCTTTGGCGTAAGCAAAGGCGTTGCTTTTTACGCCTTGGCTTTTCTGCCTCTGGGGTTTTACGCTTTGCCTATGGCGGAAACAATTATCGGCGTTATCAGCGCAGCGACTATGCCCTTGCCAACAGGAAATTTTGTCTTTTACCGTAAACTGATCAATTACGGCAAGGATCACGTCGAAGCTATCAGTGTCATTTCCCGTATATGTGCACTGACAGGTTCCCTTGTCGCCTTAATACAGTACCGTACTGTAAGTTGCATTGCCATTGTATTGTCAACATTTTTGATATTACTTTCCACGTATATCTACTCAAGGTACAAGTTTGCTGCAAGCGTTAAAAATTATAACCGGCGTCCTGAGTTGTGGGGAATAGTGGTTGACAATATCTCACTGAACTATGCAATATCACAGGTTCAACATTGGATTACCACCAATGCCAAGCCGCAGATAATTGTCACTCCTGATGCTTTGGCCGCTCTTAGGAGCAGGACCGATAAGCAATATCAAAGAATTGTTGCCAAGGCCGGACTTGTGCTTCCTGACGGAGCTGGACTTATTTCTGCTTTAAAGCTGTTAGGAACACCTATTCAGGAGAGGATCCCCGGTGTTGAATTTACCGAACACCTATGCCGCAGGGCTGCCTATGAAGGGTGGAGCATCTGGCTTCTAGGAGGAGAACCGGGTATCGCTCAAAAAGCGGGAGAGGTTCTCTGCTCGCGCTACATTGGTTTGAAGGTAGCCGGTGCCTCGGACGGATTTTTTAAGAAAGAAGATACAGCGGCACTTTGCGCTAAGATAAAAGCGAGCGGTGCCAAAATACTCTTTGTCGGTCTTGGCGTACCCAAACAAGAATATTGGCTCGAAGAAAACATCGAGGCAACAGGAGCATCTGTGGGAATGGGTATCGGCGGCAGTATGGATGTCCTCTCCGGCAAACTTACCAGAGCACCCAAAGTTTGGCAAAAAGTTGGCATGGAGTGGTTGTACAGAGTCATACAGGAACCTTGGCGCTGGAAGAGGATAACAAAACTACCATTATTCCTTTTTTATGTAATTTTGACGATGTTTCACATTGATAGATATAAAAAGTAAATAACTATAGGTAATTATCACTGGTAAAAAAAATATAAATAGAGTATCAATGAGAACCAACCAAACGCAGTACGAAAGGGTGTATTTTGTATGAAAATGGACAAGCTTTTGAAGCAGGCACAGAGGATGCAGGCACAAATGGCTCTGGCACAGGAAGAGCTGGAAAAGACCGTTATTGAGGGGACAGCCGGAGGCGGCATGGTAAAAGCGACAGTGAACGGACATGGTGATGTAATTTCCGTATCTATTTCTAAAGAAGTTGTAAACCCTGATGATGTTGAAATGCTAGAAGACCTTGTACTCACAGCCTTAAAAGATGCTATCGCCAAAAGCAAAGAGACGGCAAACAACAAAATGAATTCTGTAACCGGTGGCATGGGCGGAATACCGGGATTTATGTAGGAGTACGGCAAGGTGTCGCTGCCAGATCCTGTACAAAAGTTAATCAAGCTGTGGAGTAAACTGCCCGGAGTAGGAGAAAAATCCGCAAGGAGAATGGTATTTTATGTACTAAGCCAAGACCCGCAATGGGCGAGAGATTTTTCATCCGCTGTGGCAAAGCTCGCTGATGAAATACACCATTGCTCTGTATGCGGAAACATTACCGATTCTGACCCATGTTCTATATGCTGCGATCCAATGAGGAACCGTAAAATGATTTGCGTTGTTGAAAGCGACGAAGATTGTGTGGCATTTGAGCAGTCCGGTATATATAACGGTCTCTACCATGTACTAGGAGGTCAGTTGTCGCCGCTAGAAGATAAAGAAATACCTCAAGGCAGTATCGAACGATTGCGAACTAGAGTGATTGAGTTAAATATTCAGGAACTTATCTTAGCCACGGCTCCAAGGATTGAAGGGGACTTAACAGCTTATGCCATACAAGACGCGCTTAAAAATATCCCGGTTAAAATATCCCGCCTTTCTTACGGTCTACCAGTGGGCGGAAGTATTGGATTCGCGGATAGAGTAACTCTGCACATGGCGATGGAATCAAGAAATGAAATGTTATAAAAATTATAAGACGAAAGAGAGGTTCTCCGATTAGCTTGCTTAAAAAAGATGAAAAATATACAATGAAAGGAGAATACACCGTGTCTGAATCTGGACTTTCAAGTGTCATGAGAAGATTAGTACGTGCCGTAATGGTATTTATATGCGGAGCAGCCGGATACCAAATTTCCAAAATAATATTGGATCAAAACTGGTGGCCAACCGTAACATTACTGCACCCCATAGCTACAACCGCATTCATCATATTACTGTCAGCATTCATAGGCTTTATTCTTGCGCCGTTGTTTTGGCTTGGGCTTACAAAATTCGGACAGTTCTCAGAGGCAAAACTGCAGAATATGAGTGTATCTGATCTTATCGTTAGTTTAGTAGGGTTAATACTTGGATTGCTGTTAGCAAATTTAATTGCCCTGCCAATGTCTAGAATACCGGGAGGCGTAGGGGTATATGTCGCGGTTATGCTAAATATCGCCCTTGGCTATCTTGGGTTAAGATTCTTTTCTCGACGGAGAGATGATTTTTGGCATTTGATGACAAACTTAGGTGATATTAAATTCAAACTGCCCAGAAAAAAGAAGACCTCGGAGGGAGAGGAAAATTCCGGCGAAAGTTCTGATAACTCTGGTGACTTTTACTACTCAACTCCTAAAATACTTGACACAAGTGCAATTATTGACGGAAGAATTTTAGATGTAGCTCAAACCGGTTTTCTTGAAGGAACAATAGTACTGCCGCGCTTTATCTTAGCTGAATTGCAGGGCGTAGCAGACTCCACTGACCCTCTTAGACGCACGAGAGGCAGACGCGGGCTTTCTGTTGTCACAGAGCTGCAAAAGATTAGAACTTTGAGCATAGAAATACCTGAAACGACACTAAAAGACCTTGAACGTGATAAGGTGGACGAGGCATTGGTGGTTCTTGCCCGGCAGATTAGCGGAAAGGTAGTCACCACCGATTACAACCTCAATCAAATTGCTCAGATAGAGGGTGTTTCGGTACTTAATGTCAATGACTTAGCGAATTCACTTAAGCCAATGCTGCTTCCCGGAGAAAATGTGGAAATAGATGTTATCCGTATCGGTAAGGAAAATCACCAGGGAATAGGCTACCTTGATGACGGCACTATGTTGGTGGTTGAGGATGGGTATAAGCATATAGGTGAAAGAGTGAAAGTCACCGTGACTTCTATGCTGCAAACTTCGGCAGGAAGAATGGTTTTTGGCAGAA
>CAZFWP010000143.1:0-3947 GCA_964522805.1 uncultured Synergistaceae bacterium
TGATCGCAAAAGATATTTTACTTTATTTTTTCATATGTTCTTATTGTCAATGCTATGGCCTGCTCTCTGGTTGCCATGCCATAACCAGCAGCTTCCTGTGCACTTGTAGTTGCCTTTGGCATAAAGTTCCCCTGAGCATCTCCGGAGACGATCCCCATCTTTGACATATATTTGGTCGCATCGGTCGCCCAGGAGGAAATATCCTTCTGTTCCGGAAAGTCCTTGATGCCGGCAACACTATAGTCAGCGGCAGGCACGATGGCCTTGATTGCCCGGAACAGCATTGCGGCACATTGTTCCCGATTGATAAGCGTTTTGGGTGAGAATGTTGTGGCCGATGTTCCCGAGGTGATCCCCAACTGATAGGCTTTCAGAATTTGTGGATTATTGGTATCGGTGAACGGGTTTGAAGTCACTGCATGAGCGTTCTTGCCTGTTGTCTTTTCATAGAGCAGGACGGAAAGCTCACAAAACTCCTCCCTGGTAATCGGTTTGGTTAAATCCGCACCCGCTAAGATACCGGGAATCAGCCCCACTTCCTCGGCTTTTTTAAGCTCAGGTTCTGCCCATTGGCTGGCCTTTTCGTAAAAGCTGCCAGAGCCCTTAGATACCTCATTGGAGAAACCGGAATAAACATAATCCCATTCACTATTATCCTCTCCATAATAGTACTGGTAATAAAGCTGTACCTTAAAGCTATAATTTCGATTTTTTATGTCGATTTCCGCCAAATCACCTTCGTCTATGGGGTACGCATAGGCGTAAAAAGTATTCGTTTTACCCGGCACCTTAAAAGATGGCTCGCCAATCAGATTATCCATATAGCCACCATCAGATTTTTCCCAGCCGCCGTCATCGATCTTTGAAAAATAATCAATGATGGTAAACCCGTCTGCGGGTCGCACTGAGTCCAAGTCCAGCACACTTTGCGGTAGCTTGATTTCCAGACGGAAAATAGGGTGGGGATTTGTATGGTTTTCATCACCGGTAATCAGTTCTATGTTTTCAATTACCGGAGCCTCCAGCTTGTCGGGTACACCCTCGGGCATAGCCGCCATCGCATTCATCGGTGCTATGCCAAGAAATAAGATTAAAGTCATTAAAATTGTTGTCAGTTTTTGTTTCATTGGTTTTCCTCCTCAAATTTCATTTAAAATTGCATCACAATTTGCCGAAAGGGAATCAAAGCCGTCCGCCAAATCGCTGATATGCCATTTTTATTTTCATCCCATTCGTATGCACTGGGAGTCATGGAACAAGCGGCGCAAGTCCAATCTCAGAAGGAACCTCACCAGCCTCTAACCGTTCTATTTTTCCGTTGAAGCTGCCGAAGACATCTGTAATCAGCTCTATTTCGGAATTAACTTTGATGAGCTTACATGCTGCGGCCATGTCGAGCTTTTTATTCTGACCAATTCCAAAGCCACCTGCCGATCCGGCGTAATTGGCGGGATTATCCCCTTTGGTCGGCATTAGAAATTCAGCGCTCGCTGATCCCTGCAACAGGGGATCGGACCCCTCCGTCAATGGTGCCAAATCATTTGGGACAAGACGGAAGGTACATGGTTGGATAACATGATCCGCTTCAAATTCCAGAAATTCTACATCGGGCATTTTGTAATCGTCCTTCACATTCCAATACGAGTGAATCTTTCCCGACACAGTAAACTCTCCTTCGTAGGGAGAGGGGCTGTTGTCGTTGACAGCGTAAAGCTCTACGGTGTATGTGCAGGGGACTTCACTGCTGCCATAAATGCCCATCAACATCCCTTCTTTTTCTTCCTCAATGGTGATGAGCCAGAGGTATTCCTCGTCATCCGTTTCAAGGAGCGTATCCGGCGATGTCTGAGGCAAAGCTGTACCTGATTCCTTTTGCTCCTGCGGCAGGGTACCTGCCGTTTGCTGCGTACACGCACAGAGGGCAAGGATTGAGGTAAGAAACAGACACATTATTAATGCTATTTTTATTTTTATTGTGAGCGCCTCCTATTCTGCTTTATCCATCATGACGCTTGCTGTGTTTTTACTTTCACCGGCAGTCCAATAAGCGTGCACCCAATCACCGTTTTCGTTATAAGCCCGGAAATCAATGGAACTTTCCTCCTACTTCATGAATATCACAGCACCATGTGTAACCTGACTTCCATCTTCCGCGATGGGCAAGAACAGCGCACTTTGATAAGTTTCCGAATCTAACTGCTTGCTGGAATTTTCCTGTAGAAACATCGCCAACGGATCACTTAGCCTTATCAAAAAGCTGGTTTTTCCTGAAAAGACATCTTCCACAGCATCTAAAACCTGAAAGTTTGGGTCAGTAATCCGATTCAAAATATTATGCTTTTTTGTGGTTGATTGGGAGATATACAACCCTGTTTCTTCAGTCAGCGTGTTGTTGACAGTCACGATCATTCCATCCGGCTGAAATACTGCAACGGGACAGGGAAATTCTTGGATGGTTGGGGAAAACACCCCCTCCTCAAGAAACAGTGCTTGAAATCGATGCACAACCATATCCTGCACATCTTTCTCTTTTCTCAGGGTATTAAGCGGCTCAACAAGCTCCTCAATACACTGCTTTTTTGTCCTTTTCCCTTTCACTGCACATACTCACCTCCCCATGTATTTTGATGCAAGTTAAGTATATCGGCATTATCAAGTCTGAGATAGCAACCCGGTGCGGAGTTTCCGTAATATTTGGCTGTATTAAAAGCAAAAAGAGCCCCCAAATATGTTGGAAGCTCTTTTTCCTGTAGTTTTGACTCTAAATTAAATCACTGAATTTCGATATTGAGTGGGTGTCATACCTACCTTTGCTTTGAATATCCTTGAATAATTTCCGTCATAATCCACACCGCAGCTTGAAAAAGCCTGCGTCACGGACAGGTTTTTATCGCATAGTTTTTCTTTGATTTTTTGAATTTTGACATACTGATAATAGCCATACGGTGTCATGCCAGTATTGCTTTTAAACAGCCGTGTAAAGTGATACCTGCTCAAGTTCACAACGCTGGATAGTTCATCTATGTCGAATTCCTCCAGCCAATTGTTGTCAATGTACTCCTTTGCCTTTACCATTTCCTCCTTGCCGTCATACAGCTTGGATGTGACAAAGACATGCACGACATAGGTCAACTGGTCTTGGTCATCATAGATTGGGTAACAGATGATGTTCTGATAGGAGCTGTCAAAGCATAATTCGCCCGTCTCAAAGCGGTCAATAATCCCTCTTATTGGCATATTCAAATTTTGAAAGTGTACGATTTCTCCTTGAAATGACTTTGCGATTTGAGCTCTGATTTCTTCTCCCCACTTATCAATGACAGGGTCTTTCAGTACATTAAATTTCCCAATGAGACGATCTTTCGATGGTATGTGCATAACTCTGAGACACGCTTCATTCGTTAATACCATCACTCCAGCGGGAGAGTAAACATGAATTGGGTAGGGAAAAAACTCTATAATTCTTGAAAGCATAGCTTCATTAATGCTTCGTAATTCAGACGGTGAAACAAAACTATTTTGTATCACAGATTTTGCACTGTGAAATGTTTGATTTTCCGCCTCTTTCAATTCTACTTTTTTCCTTCGTCTATCCTCTGGTTGCGGGGCATCTTTGGGGATGAGCCACAGGTTTCCCTTTTTTGTTGCTCCGTTTATTCGTCCTTCAGAGCAATACATTGTTACGATTCTACTACCGAGCCCCCATTTTTCACAGGCTTCCTTGATAGTCAAGTATTCCATTCTTTCACCACCTGTCCTCGTAGTCATAATTTTATTTTTAGTATACTTCAAAATTTAGCATATTGCAACAAATAGCAGTATGATAGTTTGAAACAAATAAATATAAACCTATAAAACAAGAATTCTTTTTTGAAGCTATTCGGATTTGCTTGTGGTAGGTTGTGTTGCTGAGAGCCGGATGCTTCTCAAATCAGGCGAAGGGAGTT
>CAZFWP010000144.1:0-3921 GCA_964522805.1 uncultured Synergistaceae bacterium
TTAACGGACAGATTCAGGCTGAATTTCAGTCATCATACCTCTATCTATCAATGGCAACATGGTTTGATGCACACGACCTTCCAGGATGTGCTCACTGGATGAAGAAACAGGCGGAGGAAGAGTGGGGCCATGGCATGAAGATGTATAGCTACCTTGTTGCCCGCGGCGGACGCGTTATCCTTGGAGAGATCGAGACCCCGCGTAATGAGTGGGCGAGTGCCACAGACATTTTCAAAGAGGTTCTTGAGCATGAAGAGCTGGTGACAACCCTTATTTACTCTATGTTTGAGCTGGCCGATCAGGAAAAGGATCTTGCTTCAAAGAGTATGCTTAAGTGGTTTATCGATGAGCAGGTTGAAGAAGAGGAAGACGCGACGGCAATTCTTAATAAATTTAAGAAACTGGGCGAGATTCCCATCTCTCTGACGATGCTTGATAAGGAACTCGGAGCTAGAGCTTAAGTTTTCACATAGGTTAATAAATATGGGGCATCCTTGTTGGATGCCCTTTTTGCTGTTATAGTACTAAGTGTGTGATGATTAAATAATATTTGTATACCGGAGGTGTTTTTAGTGGACAGTAATATTGATATGAAAGCACTTTTTAGAATGACATATGGAATGTATGTGGTGTCTACCGTATTAGAAGGTAAACTAAACGGTCAGATAGCCAATGCGGCAATGCAGATTACTGGAGAGCCTCCATGCGTGGCTGTTTGTCTTAATAAGCAGAACTTGACAACGGAAATGCTGTTAAAAAGCGGTGTTTTTGGCGTCTCTATCCTAGAATTAGATGTGCCAATGACATTTTTAGGTCATTATGGTTTTAAATGCGGCAGAAACATTGATAAATACTGTAATGTAAATTATTATCTTGGCAAAACAGGTGTTCCAATCGTTACGGATTGGACAATTTCCACTTTTGAAGCCAAAGTCGTGCACATTTTAGATTTACCGACTCACGTGCTGTTTGTTGGCGAAGTAACCGCATCAAAGTTTATTAAGGACGCTGTGCCTCTCACTTATGCTGACTACCATACCGTCAAAAAAGGCAAATCTCCTAAAACCGCACCTACTTTCGGTTTTAATGTGATGTAGCGTTTATACGTGGGTATTTTATCTAGCAAAGAGGCTCTTGTAGGGAGCCGAGGAATTTTTGAGCAACTTTATGATGACTATAACAGGCGGGTATATGTATCACCGGATCCGCTGCAGTTTCTATATGATTACGATGACCCAGGTGATCGTGAAGTTACTGCGCTGATTGCCTCGTCTTTGGCCTATGGCAAGGTTGCGCAGATATTAAAGAGTGTCAGCATAGTTCTTGATGCCTTGGGGCCGGCGCCGGCCGTATTTCTCAAAAACACGGATAAGAAAGAGCTGCAAGCCAAGCTTGGCGGCTTTGTCCACCGTTTCACTGACGAAGCTGCGATTGTTTCCTTTTTGCTTTGTATCGGCGGTATTTTAAAGAGAAACGGCAGTTTGGAGGATCTTTTTCTTTCTCACTACCACGGCGATACTTGGGATGCCGCTGAAAGGTTTGTTTGTGAGTTGATGGCTTGCGAGAGCAAAACAGAGATGTTTTTGCTGCCGCGCCCTTCAAAGGGCAGTGCCTGTAAGCGTTTGGCACTTTTTCTACGTTGGGTAGTGCGCTGCGACGAAGTTGACCCCGGCGGTTGGCGCAAAATTACGCCTGATGCGCTCTTTATCCCGCTGGACACTCATATGTTTCAAATATGTTCCAACCTAGGCCTTTGCACTCGAAAAAGTGCCGATGGCAAGGCGGCGATAGAAATTACCGAAAACTTTCGCTTGGTGCGCCCTGACGACCCTGTTCGCTATGATTTTTCCATGACACGCTTTGGTATCCGCAGCGAGATGAGCCATGAGGAGCTGTTTGCCAAATGGCGGCAGTAGAGGCAGTTATTATAAGCGAATGACAGTGGCGGTATTTGCCCTTTGCGTTCTCAGTCAGAGTGGTTTATACTCGGCAGATGATAATTAAAGGGGGGGGCGGAACCATGACTTCTATTCTTCCTTATTGGGATCAGAATATTGACTTAGATATTGTGCCGTGGCTTCCGTACGGGATGGATTATTCTCCCGTCTCCGTCAACAAGATGATCAGTCCTCTACTGGGGAATTTAGCGGGGCTGGCTTTTGAGATGGAGAGCGAATTTCTCTATCTGCGCAGTTTTCAGAGCGGCAATGTGGGAACCTTAGCGCGCCAGAATAACATTGATCCAGGGCGCAATGTCGGCATTGAGTTTGGCTTTACCATGGTGTTCACCTATTCGGAGTTTATCGAACATGCTCTGCTTCCGCTAATTGGCAGGTTCACCGGTCTAAAAGCGGGGTTGACTCTTTGTGGAATCTGGAGCGATGGAGTGCTTCTTGATGAGTGTAAGGTTGTTGCACTGGTAAGTGAAGATCCTTTTTTTAATGAGCCTTTGTTCTTGGCCTCACTGCAAAAGACCTTCCAGCATTTTTCCGGCAGGCAAAAGTCGAACATCTCCTTTTTTGCTGAGAAATTTGGCTATCGGCGTTTCTCTATATCTTATGAAACAGATAACATTACACAAATGCGCATAACTCAGGCTCTGTTTGACTTAGAGTTGGATTTTACCAAGGAAGTAGTTGGTCCGACTCCCGAGCTGAAACTTCCATCGTTACCGTCAATGGGCATGAAGTAGCCGTTTAAAAAGAGGAGCCGTTCACTGTGAACGGCTCCTCTTTTAATTTATTATGCCACGTATCTGTAGACCATAATGTAGTGACAGGCGGTGCCTGCGATGACAAAAAGGTGGAAAAGCTCGTGAGAACCAAACCATGAAATGTTAAGCCGCGGTTTTTCCAGACCGTAAATAAAAGCACCAATAGTGTAAATTATTCCTCCGGCTGCTAGCCAAAACAACCCTTGCGGCGGCAATGCAGAGGAAAGAGACTTTATCTCAAAGACAGACATCCAGCCCATGCCCACATAGAGCCCTGAGGATATCCACTGCGGAGCATTCATCCAAAAGATTTTCATTAGGAAACCTAAAAAAGCAACGCTCCAAGCGACGATAAGTAAAATCCAGCCCGCCGGCTTGTCGAGTGCAAGAACGCAAAGAGGCGTGTATGTCCCGGCTATCAGCACAAATATTGCCATATGGTCAATGCGTCGCATCATTAATTTTATTCGCTCTTTTGCTTCATCTATCCAGTGGTATGAAGCGCTTGCAGAATAGAGCACTATCATGCTGATGCCGAATACCAGGCTAGCGGCGTTCCTTGCTGTTTCACCCTTGGGTATGGAGTGAATCAAGAGGCTGATAGTGCCTATTATCGCTAAAACAGCACCTACAAGGTGCGTAATTGAGCTGGTGATCTCTCTTTTGTCTTTACTCACTTCTGCACGACCCTTCTTTAAGCTGCGGCTGTCTTAGCGGTGTTTAGGCTTAGGTGCTGCTTTTTTTATTGTATACCAAGGAAATTTTTCCGCCATTCCGGGCCGCCGCGGAATGCCAAGCGGCGTTTGCGCGATTTTGTCCCAAATGAGGAAATATCTTTTAATATCTCCGAGAGTGTAGGGTGTGAGGCGCGGAGAGGAAAACCCCAGTTCTTTCCATTTGTTGCCCACAGCCTCAATCTCTTCGGTGACCTTGGGGCCTTTAAAGCAGAGCGCACGTCCTTTAAGGCGCACAAAGGGCGCGAGGTACTCAGCTAAGATGCCCGATGCGCAAACCGCTCTTGCAGTCGCCACATGAAACTTTTCTCTGTGCTCTTTAGCATAGTCCTCAGAGCGCGAACAGACAACAGTAACGTTCTTCAGCCCCAAAGCCAAAACCATCTTCTCGACAAGGGCGCACTTTCTTGTTATGCTGTCCAACAGTGTGACTTTGAGCTGAGGGCGGCATATTGCCCAAACAAGGCCGGGAAG
>CAZFWP010000145.1:0-3819 GCA_964522805.1 uncultured Synergistaceae bacterium
CTATTTTTTTTATAACGAGCCATTATTATAAATAATTTTATAAAAATTATAGATAGAAACAAAATACATACAACATTTATTGTATCTTTAGAAAGTTTGTCAACAATTGTCATAATACTACCCTCTTGCAGATCGATGGTGTTTTTGATAATGATATTATTCATTTCTGCTTGAGATATAAAGAATATAGCGCGATTTAATATCGTATATAGTCTGGGATCCAAATCGTCTCTAACTCCGACACAAGGTTCGAACAGACAATTTTGCAGCATCACTGCGGAAAGGTTAGCGTACTTTCTCTTTTTCAGCATAAATTCCGCAAATAGAGAATTTATCATAACTTGGTCCACTTTTCCTGTTTCCAGGGCATTAAGACACTCCGCAGCTGTTTTGTAAAAAATAAAGTCATAGCCCTTTTCCCTAAGGGACTGATAGAGACAATTGTAGACCGGCGTCGCAGTGACAGTATTTGCGGAAAGCTTCGAGTTTTTCTTTTTAATAACCATCACCGGTATTTTCAAGTATGGCTCAGTTATAAAAAAGCAGGCCTTTTTTGCTTCATCAAAATCATTGACAACACTAGAAACAACATCTATTTGCTTGTTCATCTCGCCTACGTTCTGCGCTGTTATATATTCAAACTTTAAACCGGATATTTCAGAGATCTTCTCAAACAAATCTTTGCAGATTCCTTTATATTCCCCTGTCTGGCTGTCAACATACTCAAATGGAGCCCAGTTGTAAGTATGGCCGACCTTAATCGGCGGCAACGAAGCAACAAAGGTCTTTTCTTCTTCAGTTAAAACGAAATGGGCATATTCACGAGGCAAATATCTTCGGGATAAATCCCTGTCAAAATAGGGGTTGTGTAATTTTATCATTGCAATGGCACTGTTGAGTCCGGAGAGTATCTCTGTATTATTTTTTGTAGTAACAAAATAAAACGAGGAAGGTGCAAAACTGGCAATTGTTTTGTATAACGGGTCAGGCTGGAAACCGCCGTAAACAGCAGCATCAATCTTCCCCTGTGTCACAGCAGCCGTCAGTTCCCGAAATGAGCGGTAATATCTAGTTTTAGCCGTAAATCCGTTCTCCTTAGCAAATTCAACAAACCTGTTCATGTTATTTTTTGTTGTAGAACCAACCCTGATACCATTAAAAGATTTATAATCATTGGCAACCATGCGGCTGTCCGCCTTTGTAAAAAGCGTAACATAGTCTTCGCCTGCGCTGTAGTTGGGAAAACTTAAAACAGAGGTGCGCTCTCCTGAATAGAACACGCACCCCAATATGTCTATTTTTCCTTTTACTAAATCCGCGTAAAGATCTTCAAAATCGCCATGAACAAATTCATACTTCCAACCTGTGTACCGTGAGATATTTTGTAAATACTCGTAATTATATCCATAAGGAGTCCCATCGCTGCGCAGCTGCATATAGCTCGGCTGATAATACCACCCGACACGCACCGTTCTTTCTTTTGCCTCCAGTGTGAAAGGCAGTATCAAAAAATGTACAAAAATAAGACAAAAAATGCACAAGTTAATGAAACATATTGATTTATGTTGCTTCATTAACTTCAATAGCACCAAGCCCCCAATAATATTAGCTTTAATTAATATAAGATTTACTTATATTCAAATATCCCATATTTTACCTCATTTAAGGCAAAAATAAAACAGTATTTGTCAATAATATTGTCTATATTGGGGGAAATATTAAATTTATATCGCCCTAAATACGCTTCATTTCAGTTTTATAGGGCTTTATCTAAAACTATTCTTATTTTTTCTTCACTGGGAACACCTTCATGAACCTTAACTTCGTCAACAAAGAAGGCAGGTACGTAATAATAGTCATAAGCATCGGCTATTTGGGGATCTTTTTTTTCATCTACAGATAAAATTTTAATTTGGGCATATTCATTACACTTTTCTTTAAGCGCCTCAATGAGCTCTTGAGCTTTCTTGCAATGAGGGCAGCCTTCAAACATGAACATTTTAACTTCTTTCATAAATTACACTCTCCTTGTGTCATTCATTTATCCGCACGGCGGCAAGCTTTTGTATGTTATTATTTTCCCTGTGTCTTATGTAGAGACATTTACTGAAATACGGCATTATACGCTTAATATTTACCCACTCTATACGTAGGATAACAACCATATTATGTGCACATGCGGAGGCTGCAATATGACATATATTTTGAATAAGGCTGACAGAGACCTTTTTTACAGTAGAAATGACGCTAAAGACAGACGTCTAGGGGAACTTATACACAGAGCAAGGGTTTGCGACCTAAGAAGCGGTACCATCGCAATTATCGGTATTCCAGAAGACAGAGGCATTGCCGCCAATAAGGGACGCTCCGGAGCTTCACTCGCCCCAGACGAGATTCGCCGTAAACTATATAAACTAACTCCCGGGTTCACAATGGATTTTGGCAGAATAACCGTTGTTGATACCGGTAATTTGTGCAATGACGGGCTGACGCTTGAGGAAGTGCACCTTGCCGAACAGGAAGCCGTAGCGGAAATTGTTTCGTACGGTGCCATTCCTCTTGTACTTGGAGGCGGACACGATTTGACATATCCCGGCCTAGCCGGACTCGTGCAGGGGGCTAATATCGGCCATGACGGGTTGGGACTGATAAATGTCGATGCTCATCTTGACGTCAGAACAGATAAAAACGGCATTAACAGCGGCACTTCCTTCTACCGTGCGCTCACACAGTTACCGGACAAAGCCCTGTCAGGCGATTCTTTTGTAGAGTTCGGTATCCAGGAACAGTACAATTCACCCCACTACTATCAATGGATACGAGGGCTAGGAGGCACAGTCTTTACTCTTCGTGAGGTTTCTGAACGTGTAATGGAATCTTTCCTTCAGTCTCTGTCAATAGCGGGAAAAAGGGGACACACAATCGCCCTTTCACTTGATATTGACGCTGTTAGAAGCACGGAAGCGCCAGGCGCTTCCGCCAGTAATCCCAGTGGATTAAAAGCTCCGGAAATGGACAAAATAGCCTATTTGGCAGGACGCAGCGCACAGATAAAGTACATCGATATTATGGAGGTCTCTCCTCCAATGGATGAAGACCACAGAACAGCGGCTCTTGCAGCATCAATTATTTTTTCTTTTCTAAGAGGCTATTCAGAAAGATAGCGGCAACCGTACAAAAAGCAACATAATTAAATAAATTAACTTCTGCTAGTAACATCAAAGCTGCTCTTTATTGAGCAGCTTGTTTATCTTGACTTTTTGACACCAGATTTCTATAATCATATTATTCTTTTTAATTTAAAATGCGTTTAATTATATCTAAAAATTCCTAATTACTAATTTTATTTGTGCCAATAGCAGTAGGAGGCATTTTAACATGAAATTACGAAAACTATTTTTCATTATTCTTATAACTTGTGCAATCCTCCCTGTAATTCTATTATCAGCTTTATTCTTACCATCATCATATATAAGAGACAAGAAACTGATAATGGACAACCTGGCTACAGCTTCTAAAATATACGCAAACAGCTTGGACGCCTTTTTTGACACAAGCAAGGCTGATGTCTTAGTAACCTTCCACGGACCGGCCATACAAAGTTTTATTATGGATCACATTAACGGCAGACCAACATCACAAAAAAAGATAGATACCATTCTCAATGTCTTTAATATCAGGCTGAAGTCAACAAAATCAATTCGTTCTATTTTACTTATTGACAGTGACGGCAAAATATTACTTCACACAAACAGATCCAGAATAGGACATATTACTAAAATTCCCGGTTTGACATTTCAAAAAATATATAATACCAAG
>CAZFWP010000146.1:0-3805 GCA_964522805.1 uncultured Synergistaceae bacterium
CGGCGAAGAAGGAGTTGATAGAGTCTGTTCCTTTTAAGACGGCTAGAGTTCCTCAAATGGACTCCAAAGTGATAGTACGATATTTTTCACCAAGCGAGAAAGAGCGGCTCATGTCAGTTTTAGAGAAAAGGGAAGAAAAGTTCGGACAAGACTATCTTAAGACAGCGATTGTTTTGAGTCTTAACACCGGAATTCGCAAAGGGACGTTGATGTCTCTTTTATGGGAAGACGTTAATTTTGAATCACGTACTATGTTTTTGCGCGCGGCGATTATGAAGGGGGGGAAAAGCGCCATTCTTCCTCTAAATGATATCGCTTTTGAGAGCTTACGCAAATGGCGTGACTATACCGGCGGACATTCAGGATTTATCTTTCCCGGAGACGGTACGAAACTGAGAGATACAAGAAAACACTTTGAATATGTATTGAAGGAAGCCAAAATAGAAAATTTTACGTGGCACTGTTTGCGTCATGATTTTGCAAGCCAGTTGGCAATGAAGGGAGTGCCTCTTCATGTTATACAAAAATTAATGTGCCATGCTTCAATAGACATGACTCAAAGATATGCACACTTGTCACCAAACTCGCTTGATGATGCGGTACGTTTGCTTGAAAAGTGATTTTCACGTATTACACATGTGATATACATTCGTTTTAGTTATCTTTATTTAGTTGTTATAACAAAGCGGGCTGCGCATTCAAGGGTGCACAGCCCGCAACACGTTATGAAGTCGCTTCCGTAGTCGCCCGCGCACTTGCTAAGGTAGACGCTGAAAAGGCAAGCAAACAGGACCTCGAAATGCTGAAGAAGCTCGTCATGGAATTCAAAGACGAACTCGATGCACTCGGAGTAAAGGTTGACAAAATCGACAAGCGCGTTGCAGTCCTCGAAGACAATCTCGGTGGATGGAAACTCCGCGGACAGTTCTGGTTTGATGCTAACTTTGCAGGCGGACAGGATAACAATTCTGCCTACACAACAAATGGCAAACAGACAACATTCCAGAAAGACCGTTTCCGTCTTACACTCACAAAGCAGATAGACGAGAACACCAGCTTCTACTCACAGTTCCGTTCAGGTGCTAATGCAGCAGGCGATCCCAATCGCGGTATCGGTGACATGCAGATGAGAGCACGTCAGGTCTATGTTGACACAAAGCTTCCCTATGACATCGGCTTCCGCGTTGGACGCTTCTTTGTTGACCCTGAAGATGACCACGGTCTCTACACTGACAACGATGCAATATTTGGCGACTATCGTGTAGACGGTTTCCAGTTTACAAAGAACTGGGGCAACTTTGCGGCAAAGGCAGTTATCGGACGTAACTCACAGATAGATAATGTTGATTTCAACGCGGGCGATGAGACAGGTGATTTCATGAACTACGTACTTGACCTCTCATGGCAGCCCAATGAGAAGTTCTTTGCCGGTATCGGTGCAAACTGGATGAACGGCGACGAAGGTATTGCGGATCAGTTTGGCCTTGGTCTTAAGACATATGATGTCTATGCATCATTTAACTTTACACCTTCAATTGCCCTCCAGGGTATTTACTACTGGCAGAATATCGATGTAGATAATGGCATGTTGGCAGCCGTAGGAATTGATGACAACGCCAAAGCATGGAAAGCCATCCTCGATATCAAGCAGGATGCTCTTAAGTTCACTGGTCTGCGCTTTGAATATCAGCAGCAGGACAACAACTTTGTCGGCCCCAGAGATCCTTACAGCTTCGGCAAAGACTCAGCCAACGCTGCTACAATCGCAGCCAATATGCCCATCAACAACAACACCACAAAGTTCTTCTTCGTCTATGCGACACAGAAGTGGAACGACAAGTGGAGCAGCTACCTCCGTTATCAGCAGGCTGATTTCGATACAGCCGGACTTGATGATGCGAAGGGCTACGGCGTTGGCGTGACCTACCAGTACACACCGGCAATGGCATTCCGCCTTGCTTATGACAACGTTGACTACGGCGACAACAACGGCACACGTGCAATGAACGGCAAAGACCACGTTGTTCAGTTCCGTACCACAGTCAATTTCTAAGTCAGCTTAGCATTATTAAAAGAGAGACCCTTTGGGTCTCTCTTTTTTTCAGCTTTACCGCCGCAGCATAATTTTGCGGGAGGACTCGCTATAGTTGAGTTCTCGCCTAAAGTCATGCTTTTGCTGAATATGCGCCAAAGCAGGAAATTTACCTTATGGGAGGAATTTACGCAATGAAGAAAGTTATCTCAGCAGTGCTCTTTGTGATGCTGCTAGCACTTGCCGCCGCTTCTGCGGCGAATGCCGATGTCTTTGACAATGTTTTAGAGAGATGGACAAAGAGCAAAAAATATATTGATGAAGACAGAATCAGCAACTTGGAGGTCAAAGCCACTTATTACTCGGCGGAATTTATTGAAGCCTATATCCAGAAGGAAGCCAAGAATAATATGTGGACACAGCAGGAAGCTGACGACTATAAGTATAATTTCTTAGGCGCGCTGAAACTTGATGAGATGATACCGATTCAGATAGAGTTCATTAACAATGCGGAAACGATGTACCTCGGGCCATTTGATATTATGGTGAAGCTGCGTGTGGGCAATAAGCTCTACAAGCCCGTGGACTATGACAAGCGCTTTAACTTCAAGTTCCAAGGGAAGAAAGAGGGGCTGGTATATTTCCGCCGTTTTGACGAAAAGACCGGCAAAGATTTGCTCAAAGGCGCAAAGAACGTCACGCTGGAGCTATCCCCGACCATCAGCCCCAACCTCACAAAAGGCGCAACCACAAAGCTCCTCTGGGACATAGCCAACGACGATCCGTCAAAGCTATATCAGGGCAAGGCGGCAGACAGGTTTGAGACCGACCGTTTGCTGAAGCGTCTTGATAAGCTGCGCAAGGACAAGGCGGGGCTGGAAGCGCAGATGAAGACGGTGAATGACGAAATAGGCACCATTCAGAGCCGTCTGGATGAATTGAGCAAGAAGTAGAATAAGTAAGCAACCAAAAGCGAAGCCTTCGGGCTCCGCTTTTTTGCTATGGAAATTTTTTCGGTGATGTCAAAAGTCTTAACGCATATAGAATCTCTTCTATTAATGTATTTGTGATTATTCGCCAACTGTTACCAAACAATGTATAGATGAATTTAACCGCAAAAATCCCTGTGCCGGCACTTTCCTTATAAGCCGAAAGCACCTGCTGTTTGGGAGCGGCATCTTGTTTTTGAGTGATAATATGGCATATATTTTTATCCCGCGTATAAAAGGGAAAGGAATCTGCCGTATGCCTTGGTTTGTTGGCAATATTATCAGGAGCGGAATAATTTCCAGTGCAGGGCTGACAAACATACACGCGGCTCAACAGTGGGGTATATACGAATATTCAAGAGTATGGGCGCTTTAAAAAATCTTATCTGTACCGGATTTAACGCATCAAAGAGGAGGAGCTGTCTATATATTAGCTGCAAAGTATCGTTAAAGAATTATCTGCGCAGATTTTTCAAATGTTTTTTGTGTTTGTACCAGGTTCTTTGTTTGCTAAGAAGTTATCATGCGTGATGTGCGGCTGCGGCTAGAGACACGGCGGCATAAAAATAGTGCCTTTTATCGGGAATCCAGCGCTCCCATGGCACCCAAAAGATTCCGCTTAGCGCTGCTTCCTTCCGGACCTGACGCGGTTCGCGGGCTTTCGCCGCATGGGACTGGATTCCCGATAAAAGACACTTGTCTGTGCAACTGGTATACTATATACCAAAATGGCGTGCCTGTCGAGATTCGAACTCGAGACCTTCGGCTTCGGAGGCCGACACTC
>CAZFWP010000147.1:0-2083 GCA_964522805.1 uncultured Synergistaceae bacterium
CAAAATCAAGAAAGTATGCGGAAGACCACCTTTGCGACATGATTATCCTCGACACAGCCGGACGTCTCCAGATGGATGACCAGCTGATGCAGGAACTAGAATCGATGAAATCAGCTATGCCGCCTACGGAAATCCTCCTAGTTGTAGATTCCATGACCGGTCAGGAAGCGGTCAACGTGGCATCAATCTTCCACGAGAGATTGGCAGTTACCGGCGTTATTCTCACAAAACTGGACGGAGACGCAAGAGGCGGTCCCTCTTTGGCTATACGCGCCGCCACAGGCGTACCGATAAAGCTTGCTGGCTGCGGTGAAAAGACAGAAGACCTTGAAGTCTTTGACGCGCGCCGCATGGCGCAGAGAATCATCGGCATGGGGGACATGGAGGGACTGCTGGAAAAAGTACAGTCCGCCACAAGCGACGCCGACCTAACCAGAATGACTGAGAGCCTTAAGAAAAACCGCTTCACAATGGAAGACATGCTGATGCAGCTGCAGCAGATTCAAAAGCTCGGTCCATTGGAAAAGGTACTGGAGATGCTCCCCATTCCCGGAGCAAGCAAGGCTCTTAAAAACGCTGAGATAGACCCCAAACGCATGAAACAGACAGAGGCGATCATCCTCTCGATGACGATTAAAGAACGGCGCAACCCCGATATCATCAAAGGCAGCAGACGCAGGAGAATAGCTGAAGGTTCAGGCACCTCTGTGCAGATGGTAAACCAGGTACTGGCGCAATATGAACAGATGAAATCCATGATGAAGACCTTCGGAAAAATGTCCGGAGGCAAGGGCGGATTCAAGATGCCGCCCGGCATGGGAGGAATGGGCGGTTTTGGCGGCATGGGCGGTAAAAGAGGCTTTTTTAGATAAACTCGGCCTGGAAATTCCGTCATATAAATTACAGCTTTGAACATCGGCCCGAAAATCAACCGATTTCAAGATAAAGAGAGGTTCTCCTCTCACAGAAATATCATAGGAGGTGTTTGCGCAGATGGCAGTTCGTATTCGTCTTTCCCGTCACGGGAAGAAAAAGGCTCCCTTTTACCGCTTGGTTGTAGCTGACTCTCATTCACCGAGAGACGGCCGTTTCATCGAAATTCTGGGAACCTACAATCCTCTGACGGAACCGGCAGAGATTAAAGTAGACGTAGAGCGTGCGGCATTCTGGCTTAAGAACGGGGCTTCCCCTTCCGATACAGCCAAGATACTGCTCAAGAAAGCCGGAGTATTTGATACACCGGCAGCAGAATAAGGCGGGATAAGTAATGCCTGATTATGTTGATCTTGTAGACATTATCGTTCGCAGACTTGTAACCAAGCCTGACGATGTTAAAGTCGCAGAAGACCGCAGTGATTCCGGCGCAATTCTCATCACCATCAGAGTCGCGCAGGAGGATATCGGTCGTGTAATAGGCAAAAAAGGTTCCACAATTAACGCTATACGCCACGTTGCCAAAGCAGCGTCGATTAAATCCGGCGAAAAGGTCGATGTCGATGTCGAAGAAGACTGAGGTTAACCAGGGCGAAAGGACGATAATCGGGAAAATTGTCGGTACCCACGGAGTGAACGGCACTATGCTGATCCTTCCTCTTACCGATTATCCCGACCGTTTTTTCGATATGGAAGAGCTTGTCCTTGAGAACCCCGGCAAACCCAGCACAGTGCTAAAAGTCCGCAGAATAGCCCCTTATGTGGGTAAGGGAACTTTCTTTCTGCAGGCCGAAGGCGTAAAAGACAAAGAACAGGCCGAACTGTACAGAGGCAGTGTCATTACCGTTTCCGACGATGATCGGGTAGAACTTCCCGATGACGAATACTGGATAGATGACATGATAGGGCTCAGGGTTATAGAATTCGGAACCGAGCGCGAGCTCGGCACGCTTGAGGAGATTATGTTCACAGGCAGCAACGACGTCTACATGGTCAAATCACCCGAAGGAACACTGAAACCGCTCCCCGCCATCGGCGAGGTCATCAATAAAGTGGATATAGAAGCAGGAACAATCACGGTTTCAATACCGGAGGGACTTTGGGACTGATATGAAAATATCTATCCTGACGGCTTTTCCCGACTTGATGC
>CAZFWP010000147.1:2183-3795 GCA_964522805.1 uncultured Synergistaceae bacterium
CTTGCTCAGCAACGGGAGATGGCAAAGAGAATTATCGGACACTGGACTGAGGGCTGGGGCTCAACCTACAACCCCGACCGCAAAGAAGCTTTCAGCACCATAAAAATCTTTGCTTCCGTGCCCAAAGCTCTCGCCTGGGTCAAAGAGAAAGAAAAGAGAGAGCCGTACAAAATAGCCACAACTGCGAAAAGCCAGCAGGAAGCTACTCATTGGCTAACGCTGAAAAGAGAGATAATGCTTGGCGACCGCAGCCCCGTCTTTATCTTCGGTACAGGCTGGGGGCTTCACGATGAAGTACTGCTAGCCTCCGATGCCGTGATGACCCCGATAACGGGCGGGACGGACAATTGGAACCACCTATCTGTCAGAAGCGCTGTCAGCATCACCTTGGACAGATTCTTCGGCTGGAGATAGAAGCAATAATGGCATTATCCGCAACGGATAGCCAATACAGGAATTTGATAAACAAAAACATACCGACAAGGAGGGAAAAAACTTATGCTTGATCCCAGAATAGCTCTTGTAGAGAAGAAATTCGTCAAAGACGCAGATACAATTGCCGACTTCCGCCCCGGCGACACTGTCAAAGTGCACGTCAAGGTTAAGGAAGGAAACCGTGAGCGTATCCAGATATTTGAAGGAGTCGTCATCGGCCGCCAGCACGGCGGAATCCGCGAGAACTTCATCGTTCGCAAGATGTCCAACGGCGTAGGTGTGGAGAGAATATTCCCGACACACTGCCCGAGCATCGACAAAGTCGAACTCGTTCGCAAGGGAAGAGTTCGCAGAGCAAAGCTCTACTATCTCCGCAAACTCAGCGGAAAGGCAGCTCGTATCAAAGAGCGCCGCGAATTCAATTAATACACAGATTAAAAATAAAAGCGGCAGACAATGTCTGCCGCTTTTGCCGTCTTTTTGGCATCACCGAAGAGCTATATTTTGGAAGTTGCCATCAGCAGTTTGATTCTGTTTAACTGATTGACATTACTGACGCTGGCATCATAGTCCAGCGGCAAAATATTAACATTTTGGTATTTGCTCTTAAGCTCCTTCATTACCCCTTTGCCGGTAATGTGGTTGGGCAAACAGGAGAAAGGCTGTATGCAGAGAATATTTCTCACTCCGCTCTCAATTAAGCGCACCATCTCCGCCGCCAACAGCCAGCCCTCTCCGGCTTGGTTGCTCTGCGACACCAATCCCGCAGACATCTTTGACATTTCAACGATATCGTCTATTTCGCCAAAGCGGGTTCCCTTAAGGGCCTCTTTGACAGGCAGCCGCAGACGCTCCACTATTTTAATTCCGGCGCCGCCGATTATTGACGAAAGCAAACTGCCGGCCAATTTTTTATGCGAGTAAACATTATCGAAAAGACAGTAGAGCAAAAAGCCGCTGAGGTCAGATACCACAGCTTCTCCGCCCTCCCGTTCAATCGTATCGACAATATGCTCATTAGCGTTGGCATGATATTTAACCAAGATTTCTCCTACTATTCCCACGCGGGGGCGCACACTATCATCAATCCGCACCGCCCCGAAATCAGCCACCATCTCTTTAACATCGCTCTTGAACCTCTTCCAGCTTCCGCACTTCACGTTTTCTCTGATGCGCG
>CAZFWP010000148.1:0-3781 GCA_964522805.1 uncultured Synergistaceae bacterium
GCATATTTTTTTAGAAAAAGAAA
Organism: uncultured Synergistaceae bacterium; assembly: GCA_964522805.1. Classification (GTDB taxonomy): domain Bacteria; phylum Synergistota; class Synergistia; order Synergistales; family Synergistaceae; genus CAZBYL01. The sequence continues at coordinate 24 of CAZFWP010000148.1, forward strand.
AAAAGCTTTATGCCATTTTGTCCAATCAAAATATCAATATCATTAATACGAGCATGAATGTTCTGTATGAAGCACGTACAAAAAACCTGTATCAAGAATACAAGGGGGTGATTGCAATCAAAATAGAAAAGGAGGATTGATTTGTAAAAGCCTTTTAAGAAGTTGAACGCAATGGCGATAATGAAGGAAGAAGGAGAGATTTGAATGAAAAAGTTTTCATATTTTTGTATGATATGCCTTTTACTTGAGATAACGGGATGCAGCGTATCTTCTGCTGCGTCGCTTGATGAAATGAAGACCCCTGCGGAAGAATCTAATTATACTCGCACCTCATCTAGTCAGGAAGTCATTGATTTTTGTACTGCTGTAGCGAAACAAAGTAATGGCAGAATTAGAGTCCAAAATATTGGATTCTCCCCGATGGGTAAAAAGATGATTGTAATGATCATTGGTAATCCCGCTCCGGCCTCGCCTGAAAAGGTAGCAAAAGACAAAGTCGTGTGCTACCTTAACAACAATATCCACTCCGGAGAAGTTGAAGGGAAAGAAGCATCACTTATCCTTGCTCGTGAAATCGCACAGGGACGCCACGATGATATCTTAAAGAATGTTGTTATTATTATTAATCCAAATCATAATGTTGACGGGAATGATATGCTCGGAGAGCATAGAATAGACTCTCAGCCGGAACCTAGACTTGTAGGGTCACGTCTGACTGCACAAGGGCTTAATCTAAATCGTGACTTTACAAAATTAGAACAGCCCGAAAACAAAGCCATGATGAAGGTCATAAAACAGTGGCAGCCTTCTTTGATTCTTGATGCCCACACAACGAACGGTTCTAGAATACGTCATGCAGTAACTTACCATTGGTCATACAATGCAAACACAGATAAGGCCCTTTCTGAGTTTAATTCAAAAGTGTTTATCCCTTCAGCGATGGGCAAAGGTTCAATGTTGGATGTAAAATACGGTCGCACAACACGCCCTTACGGTAATTTCTTCAAGCCGGGAGAAGACTGGTGGATTGATAATCCAAACGGGGGATATTGGTCTAAAACAGCAGATGAAGACCTCCCAAGATACGCATTCAACTATGTCGGACTGAGGAAAATGGTTTCCGTCCTTTTAGAATGTTATTCATGGGATTCCTATAAAACACGTGTGGAAACACAGTATGCTTGTATATACGGAACAATCGCCGCGCTTTCCAAGCATAAAGATGAAGTTAAGAATTTTGTCAAAGAACTTAATGACAAAGAATGCGGAAGAGAAAAAGCCGGACTTAATGGTGAGGTTGTAGTGCTGACAACCAGTCGAGATGTAACCGAAACCATTTCAATCGATTCATACGAATATACGGATTCTTGGACAGCGGACTTAAGCAAGCCCAAGACATACGAGCTTAAGCACCTGAGTACTTTCACTCCAGTTACTCAGCGCTATTTACCTGCTTACTACTTTATTCCTGTAGGCTATTTCAATGTCATAAACAATCTATTGCTCCATGATATAGAAATAAAACGCCTTAAGAGCGATATTAAGGTAAAAGTAAATGAATTTAAGAATTTTGATCACGAGATTGACCCTGAATTTGGATATTATGAAGGTCATACAAGGCGACTGCTTACCAGTGGAGATTGGGCAGAATCTGAGAAGACTGTTCCTGCGGGAACGTATGTTGTCTCAACTTCACAACGTAATGGTAAACTGGCAGGCGTTCTCTTAGAACCTGAATCCCACGATGGTCTTGCCAGCTGGAATTTCTTTGATACCGGGATTAATAAGAAAAAAGGAGCCAGAGTTTATCCTGTAATGAAATCGTTGGCAGATTACAATGCCGTTGACAAGAGCAATATGGAACAAGTTACTGAAACACCTCTTGACTGGGCTGTGACGGAAGCGGATTCAAATGGCGGCGGGTCCAGCGGTTGTAATGTAAACGCAATAGGTGGTGTGTCATCTGTATTCATTGCTACTTTGGCAGCCTTTGTGATGTTCAAGAGAAAGAAATAACGTTTAAATTAACTGCTTTTTGCAAGCCCAAGATCCCCAAAGTTGCGACGGCATTCTTCTAGGCGTAGCTTTGGGGATTTAAAAGCCTGTAAAATAATAGCGTATAATGATATAAAAACTATACACATCAAACTACCCGCTATATGGGTTTTATTCGGGTGCATGTGGTTTGACGCTCACACAGAAGTAACGGTGAACCACTATGAATAATTTGATAACAGGATCGCCCCCTGCTTTGGTTATTACGATTGCACAGCCGCCATTTGCTCACCGGCGATAAATGAGTGAAGACAGGCAAGTTATCTTCGTCGGAACATGTTTGATCAGCACCTATCGATACAACGACAAACCGGCAGGAGTGTTGTTGGAGCTTGGGTCAAACAACGGCGTGGCAAACCGTCATTTCTTGACGCCTTGATTGGCAGGAAATTATCGTTACCGGCTATTCGGCAGCAAAACCCCTGACCGATTGCCGCGGCCACCCGCGGGGTTGGGCGTTTTTTGCCCGCCCTTGCGGCTTATTTGCCGATGTTTTGCAGGTAATGTATTTTTACTTTTTTATCGTTCCAAACGGCGGTTTTCGCCTTTATGCGGACGGGGGTTATGTTGTCCGCCAGCATGGTATCTTCTTCGTAATATTCTTTTTCCGCCTTGCCTATTTCCGCACAGCGTTCACATTCTGTTTTTCTGCTCCAGAAAAGTTCACAGCATCTCTCACCGAGGCACTCTTTTTTATCTTTGCGGAGAATATGGCAGGCTGTTTCGTTGATGTATATTATTTTGTTTGTTTTGGCCTCACAGACGAACATCGCATCAGAGACGTTGTCCAGCAGCGGCGCGGTGTGTTCGTTGATGTTTTTGCGCGTGTCGTTCGTCATGCCCTTTTTGAAGAACACACAGCGGTTTTTGCCGCTTTTCTTGGCTGCGTGAAGCGCTGTTTCCGCGTTTTTATAAAGCGTTTCAGGGTCTGTGGCGCATGAGGGAGATTGCGCTACGGATACAGAACAGGTAATTTGCATGTCATTGATTTTGACGCTTAGAGCGCGGCGCATCTGTTCTATTTTGTCTTTGAGCCAACGGCGGTCCAGCTTGCGCGGGGCAAAGACCGCGTAGCTGTTTTCGCCGATGCGGCTGATATACTCGGCATCGGTAAAGAGAGAGCTGAGAATGTCGGCCACGGAGCAGATAACTTTGTCGCCGATGATGTAGCCGAATTGATCATTTATCTTTTCAAAGTCATCAATGTCCACCATGATTAGGGCGCATTGCAGGTTCCTCTTGTTCCTTTGGAAAAATGATTCCACTTTGTGGTTAAATGCCACCCTGTTCAGCAGTTTTGTGAGAGTGTCCTCTTCCAAGCTTCTTTTCATCTCTTTGGCTACTTTGCCGAGCTCTTTTTCCCTTTGGTACTGAGCCGCTTGGGAACGGCAGATGACGTTTTCCGTGCGGTGCAGGAAGGCCGCCTCATTGTATGGGCGCAGCAAGTAGTCAAAGATGCCGATTTCAAGCGCTTCGGTGACGGTCTCATCCAAGCAGTCGCTCAGTATCAGCGAGGAGGTGCCGATATTATGGCAGAGGGCCTGAAGTTCCTTTATCTGTGAAGGGTCGGTGATGTCCGCTCTGTTGATGACTGACACCGCTGTTTGCTCTTTGTGTTCCCGCAGGCAGGCGATTGCTTCCGCGCAGCTTTGGGCGCGGATAATTATAAAGTCTCCCAAGCAGAACTTTTCACAATGGGCGTA
>CAZFWP010000149.1:0-3760 GCA_964522805.1 uncultured Synergistaceae bacterium
TACGTTCGGTGGTCTCACATTTCAGCGCTTTCAGTACTAGGTCTCTGCCAGTTGTTTTTTCCTTCATATTTGCGTCCCCTCTTCGCGGGCTAGGATACATTCATCAGCTGTTTGGCAACGGTTACCGCCTCGCTGGCGTCAGCTGAATAGTAGACACCCAGTTTATTGGCGAAGTCCCGCGAAGTCGGTGCACCGCCGACCATGATTTTTAAATTATCAGCTAGCCCCTCTTCAACGATGGAGTCGATAACCCCTTTCATATTTGACATGGTTGTCGTCAGCATTGCAGAGATTCCCAAAATATCGGGGGAGTATTCTTTGATTTTTTTCACTATTTCCGCAGCCTGCTTATCTACACCCATGTGGAGGACTTCAAAACCGGCGCCCTCAAGCATCATGCCGACAAGCTTGATGCCGATATCGTGGAGGTCTCCCTCCACTGTCACGGTAAGAATTTTCCCCGCCTTGGCAACACCGGCGGATACAAGCTCGTCTTTAATCAGCTCAATGCCCGCTTGGAGAGCCTTTGCCGAGACCAAAACTTCCGGCACAAACATCTCACCGTCACGGAAGAGTTCGCCTACTTCATTCATACCCTTGAGCAGACCGTCACTTAAGATAGCAGCGGCAGCGATATTTTCCTCTTTAGCGGCAAGGACATTTTCCTTCGTAGATGCGACATCACCATCAAGTACTGATTCGGCGATCAGATTCAACATTTTGCTTCCCATCATTTATTCCTCCTTAAGCAAGCTTCAGCAGCAATCATATTGAGTCGCTGTTTCCTTCCAACAGGCGGTCAACGTTGTCCATCATCTCCGCTGTGACGCCGAACTCCGCCGCGCTTTTTCTGATTTCAGACAACACCGAACTACCCATCGCCGGCATCTCATATTTATCGATATTTTTCTTGAGGAATTTTTTTATTTGCCCGTCAAAAGCGCTGTCGAAATCTGTCGCATATCTGATGCCGATTTCAGGAATGTAGAGAGATTTTTTAAAGTTCGTCAAAGTGTGGTCACAGGTCAGGAAGTTGCCGCCGTACCCTGTTTCCATGGTCAGGTCCAGAGCCAAAGTATCATCGTTGACAGCAATATCTCTTTCCAAATAGGATAGTCTGCGGAAAAGTTCCACGTCCACGGCAAATTTTTGGGGCGACATGGAGTTGAAACTGTCTTGGCACCCGGCGGTGTGAAGCAGGAAGTCCAATCCCTCGTTGAAGCAGGCTGACATTGTCATCATCGATTCGAAAGCGCATTGCTGGCTTGGGTAGGAAGCATCGCTTATCGCCGCCGGTCCGCGGCTCGGCAAACCGTAAAATTTCGCCAGTTTGGCGGCGTAGCGGATTCCCACGCACATTTCCGGCGCACCAAAGATAGCGCGGCTGCTCTTCATATCAGCACCGCTCACGGGAATGCCATAGATGGCCGGAGTTCCCTCTGATATCATCTGAGCCAGAGCAATACCGGAAAGTATTTCGGCATTTCCCAAAGCGATGGAGCCGGCAAGAGTGACAGGACCGGTCAAACCGGTTATGACACCGGAGGTAAAGGAAAAGGGCTGACGGTACTCTGCAAGCACACGAATAACGTCCACTGTCCTGGGATCCATCTGTAAAGGAGAGATGCTGTCAACTAGATAGACGCTCTTGGCAGAGCGGCTAAAGTTCTCTTTGCCGCCAAAGACCGCCGCGCCCATCTCCATCATCGCCTTAGTCTCTTTTTCACTGCCTGCGGGGCAGAAGAGAACTTTTTCCGAGCCGCGCAAAATCGCATACCACATAAGCAGTGTGACGCATTCGGAAGGACAATCATTAGGCTGGCAGAGGATTCCGCCGTTAATTTTAAATTCTTTAAGCGACTCCACCTGCTTTAAAAAGTAGATAAAATCTTTAAGCGTTGAATATCTTAAATCTCCTTCAAAATCCTGCACATATGGAGCCCCATATGCCGGAACTGCATAGTGAGCGCCGTCTCCCATTTCCAGGCAGTAGCTGGAATTTCTTGCCTCCATCAGGAATGTTGAGGGGGCTTTGCCGACATATTTCATCAGCAGGTCTTCGGAAAGCCTGACGATATCACCGTCAACCGAGGCTCCATGCTGCTTGAAAATTTCCAAAGCCGGTTGGCTGGGATAGCGGATTCCTTCTTTCTCCAGCAACGCCATTGAGGATTGGTGTATTTTATTTATTTTTTCATCAAAATTCATTTCTTTCACCCCTTTTAAAATGTGGAGAGATAAATTCAGTATGAGAAGCGGATATGAGAAGCTTTGGGGTATCTCGGCTTTACAAGATACCCCGCATCAAGCGACGATTTACTGCTAAAGAGACGTTTTTAGGATTTGGCTTTCGCCAGAGCTTTTTGCGCCTTCAAAAGTGCGCGCTTTTCTCTCGTTATGTATTGCCATACCAGCGAGGTAATAAATCCGGTGATGCTAAGAGCGATTAATATGGTGAAAAAGAACTTGTAGCCCGCGGCGCCCGGATGAGAATCAAGGCACATACCGGCGATTATCGGCATAATCATTTCCGTGCTGTAGCCAAGCGGTGTAATGATAGCCGTAGCCGCTCCCGTAGTAGAGAGCGGATAGTCCCCCTCTTCCAGTATGGCAAAGTGGAGAGACTGAATGCCATACATTGAGGAGTAAATCGCCGCGCAGAAGACGAGAAGCATAAATATCAGCGAGGGCTTTCCGGGAATGAGTATCAGCGCCAGCAGTCCGCCTGTCATAATCACATAGAGAATACTGAGCATTTTTGAAGAACCGATTTTATCGGCCAGAAATCCCGTAGCGAAGCAGCCTACAGGGCGACAATACTGCGAAAAGTAGCCCATAGCTGCGGCAAAGACCGCGGAAGCGCCGAACACCAACGTCGCATAGGGAGTGATGTAAAAATAGCTGATAATGGTGGAATAAGAAGTGAAGATAATGATGGTGCAGAGCCAGGTTGTCGGCATCTTCGCCACTTTTAGGAATACCTCTTTGTCAAAAACTTTCTTCGAAAGCTCGACTTTTTCTCCGCCGCGCACTTCCGGGTCACGGTAAAGCAGATAGACCAAAAGCCCCAAAAGGAGGCAAATTGTAGAATAGACAGCGATAACGGCCGAAAGAGCTGATTTTTCGCCAAACTTCGCTGCGATGTAGCCGAACATTGAAAGGATTATCGCCGACTGCACCATATTAACCACGCCGCGTCCGCCCTCGAAAAGTCCAAAGGCGCGCCCCTGTTCGTCCGAATCGGCAAGTGAGCGTATAGCCTTAATCAAGGCGCTCCAAAAGGTGACAATGGAGGTGATGCCTATCGCCAAATGAATGGCGAAGACAACTGGATATGGCGGGTATGTTAAGAGGATATAGCCCAGCAACCCGGTTGTGACTAGTGAAATAGTCAGCAAATAGCGGGTCGGCCAGCGGTCTGCGAAAAAGCCGCCGAACATATAGCCGATAATAGCCGTGCCTCCAAATGCACTGCCAAGAGCCCCCATTTGAGTGTTGGTGATGTTAAACAACTTTACAAAAGCATCATAGTAATAATATCTGAAATAGGGCAGAGCGTAGATCAAAGCTCCGGAAACGATGAGAATTAAGAGTGTGGGCATATTTTTTTTAAGGCTGCTTTGAGCGTTTGCAGTTGCTGCGGTCATCAGTAACACCCTCCTTTTATTTAAGCGAGGATTGCGTTACACTATAAGACGGTGGAAAGCTCTCTGTCTGAAAAAGCGCGTATTGTAATTTTTGAGAAAATGAAAGAGTTGCC
>CAZFWP010000150.1:0-2588 GCA_964522805.1 uncultured Synergistaceae bacterium
CGTGTGCTCTTCCGATCTATGATGTCTTTAGTTTCATTTGGATTCGCTATTTTGGTACTACTTTTCTCTGATGTGGATATTAAACACGGGAATGACAAGGAGAAACAGTATACTTTATGTGTGGCTAAGGAGAATGGTGGCGAAGTTTGCACGTATACCGTTACGCTAAGGGAGAAATTGCCACTCGGTGACAGTAATAGCAAAAACCTTCCTAAAGATGCAGGTTACACAAAAAATACGGTTATACAAGAAAAAGCGTAGCAGTGCCCATAATTTTGGTGCAAGCAAAAAAGTTTGTTTAAGCTTCGCAATCATAGACAAACCAAACAATCGCCATCGACGGATGAATTGAAGAAATAAAAAATAGTTTTTATGTGTGGTAGTCCGAACATCACTTAAAAATGAGCTTGCCTTGATAAAAACAGGTCGAATGTTGAGTTTTCATAGTGGGAACTGGTTTTGTAATATCAGAATTTAGTTGTATAGGATAATCTTAAATGAACTGGCATCAAAAGCAGAGTCTATCCCATATTTTGTGTAAACCTCAACTTGGTGCAAAATGAGGCTGATTATCATAGCCCGGGCTGTAAGCGTCCGGGGCATGATGTTTTTTGCAATAGCAAAGTGTAACCAAACGCAATGAAAAGTGTAACACCTTCCTCGTGCTGCCTTGGTTAAATAGCCGGGTTGCGTTATTTCTGCTGCATTAAAGAATGTTTAAATCTCCGGTTTTCCCTGTCAAAGATTATTAGGTGACTATGATGAACAAGCCTGTCAATCAGTGATGCCGTTAGCCGCTCCTCTTCATGATTTCACGAATACTGCATCCTTCTTTCTCGTACATTCTCCTGATATACTTAATATCGTCCATTGTGAGCATCCTTTCTTTCCTCCTCAGGTCGTTAGACAACCGGAGAATATAGGGTTGATGGGTGGATCGCAATGGACTCTTTTGTCTATGCCTACTGTTACCCTTTTAGATTGCGTTTCGTTACACTTTTATTATGCATTAAACACGGATGCTAGAATGGGCGAATGACGTAGCTCGATGGTAAATTTGGTAAATTTTGATTTGCAGCCATTGCGGGCTCTCGCTCCCAAACGCAGGTAAAATAAACCACAAAAAACGTCAGCATGCCCCATCTGTGGGTACGTAGCGGATAGAAAAAGGGGCAAGAAGTGTACTTCTGGCGTTGCCGCAACCAGTCGTGAAAAAAAACCTTCAAGGATAACATGAGAAACCTTATGCCATAAACTGGACGTGGCGTTGCCTGTCGACAATCACTATTCAAACAGAATTGTAAATTATCGGTATACGTCCCTCCTGTGACCTGCGCTTATAATCAATATCACAATTTTATCATCCATAATTTCTGAAATCAGGCGGTAATCCCCAATGCGATACCGCCATTGTCCACTTCTGTTTGCTGAAAGTCCCTTGCCGCGAATATACGGATTTTCACATCCGACAAGATTCTTTTCAATCCACGAAACAATCAGTGCCTTTATATGTCGGTCCAGTTTTTTCAATTCCTGAACCGCCTGGGGCGTATACTCTACCGCATAACCCATCAATCAAGCTCCAGTATCTTTTTCACTTCATCGTGTGTGTAAGTCACCGGATTCTTCTGATACACGGCCATAGCATCCTCATAAATCTTCAGGTCGTATTCATCCTCGATACGTTCCATTACCGACTGGCGTATAAGGTCAGAGACGCTCATTTGGTTCATCTCTGCGTATTTTTTAAACAGATTGTTCTCCTGTTCACTCAATCTAAACGATATCAACATAGAACCACCACCTTCAAGTATATACATTGTAATACAAGGATACGCATATTGCAATCCGCTAAAAACAGACATTTAACAGCCCTTAGCGAGCCGCACTGGCATAACAAAAGCGAAATTATAAATACCGCCCCCCAAAAGATAACTTCCACAAAAATATTGATGCCGTTACTGTCCATACTGATTCTGATTCCATTCTGTTTCAGCACGCTGCTGAAACCCTGACTGGTGAATTGACAGCTCTGGTCGGAGTTTGATAATTCTGTATCCAGTGAATTTGAGAGCTCTCAGCTTATGATCTGACAACTGTATAGGTCTATTACAGCTGTCAGATAGATAAACCATTTCTCCATCGGAATGTGGATGAAATCCGTGGACCATACCTGATCTGCTCTTTTTAGTTCAAGGTTTTTCAACAGATATGGATAAACAGAGTGTCTTTCGTCGGGTCCAGTATACCCTGAGCTTACCGGCACAGAGGGCGTGGTAAAGGTGCAGGCGGCTGTTGCCGCAGTCATAGCTCTGAAGCGACCATCGCTTCCTGCGAAAAGGCAGAGTTAGCGGGCCGCACCTCAACAGAAACAGCACCGGCATAAGCAAAGAGCCGCAGGCAAAGCCTCCCGAAATGGAGTTCGCACCTGCGGCTTTTTTTATTTTATACTTTTGCCCCGTCTCTTTCTTTCCTCATTCTCCTTTAGATTTTTTTCTTGCCGTTTTTTCCATTTCCTTAATAGCTTGAAGATAGTCTTCTTCTATCGGAGAGAGAGTTTGAACCTGGAATTTGCGGTATTCTTCCTG
>CAZFWP010000150.1:2688-3756 GCA_964522805.1 uncultured Synergistaceae bacterium
TCCTGAGTCTTCCAGTAGCTTCTCACCTGTAGTACGCAGCACATTGTCCAGATGTTGTACATAATCGTTCATATGCATAGGGTTATGCCGCATTGCCTGAATCTCGGCAAAGTCGAAATATCCGGATACGAGGTTGTTTAGTATTTTAAGTTCGTCTTCGTTGAGATAGTTCTTGGCTATTCCGATATCCTTTGCTGTAGGAAAGTCACCGGCAAAGGCGGTAAGTCCCATAAATGGTTTTGCAGCATCTGCCCGTTCATAAATAACCTCAGCCGCTGTATGGCCGTGAGCAGCATAATGTAGTTTATTTTGTACCATTTTGAAAAATGCTGCGGTTTCAGAACTTTTTGGATCATAATCTATGCTTGTTGCATAGAGGTCAAGCACCTGTCGGTACATTACTTTTTCGGAAGAGCGGATATCACGAATCCGGTTTAAGAGTTCCTGCCAGTAGTTCCCTCCGCCAAGCTTCTTTAAACGCTCATCGTCCATGGTAAAGCCTTTGACTATGTATTCCTTCAGGTGCTCTGTGGCCCAGCGGCGGAAGTGTGTGGCAATAATGGACTTTACCCGATAGCCAAGGGATATTATCATGTCTAGATTATAATGAGGAATTTCTCTTGTAACCTCTCTGCTGCCCTCAGTTTGAACTTGTCGGAATTTCCGACAGGTTGAATTTTCGTCCAGTTCTCCTTCTTCATAGATGTGCTGAATATGTTCGACTATATTGCTTCTTGACGATTTAAACAGCTCCGCCATTTGTTGTTGTGTAAGCCATACAGTCTCATCGACGAAACGCACGTCTATTTTGGTGGCCCCATTGTCTGTCTGGTAAATAACGATTTCACCCTGATTTTTGTTTGTATTTACATTTTTGTTGTCAGTCATTTATTATTCTCCCGTTTTTCAGCTTCATCCAATATTTTGTTTTCATCAAAGAAGTATTCGGAGTTGTACGCCTCTATGCTGCGGTCATCTATTTTTTTTCGGTTATTGGATCGGTTATTGGATCGGATATGGTGCTGATGCCGATATGGGTATTAGTTGCAATGTTATGGTAAGAGAAGA
>CAZFWP010000151.1:0-2306 GCA_964522805.1 uncultured Synergistaceae bacterium
TTGGATCGGTTATTGGATCGGATATGGTGCTGATGCCGATATGGGTATTAGTTGTAATGTTATGGTAAGACAAGATGTGTGGTCTGTCAAACACTGTTCGGCGCTGTCTATACCGGACCCCATAAATCAGACCACCTCTTAAGACGGAAAAACGGTACAATATAGTAAGTTAGGCGACGGCATCGAGTGTATGTTTGTTAAACCTCTGTTACGCAGAAGTCAAAAAAGCCTTTAAGCCACCCGAGGAGATTTCCAAGTTAAGAGGTCTCATCGGGCGAGACAGCTCAACCTTCCAACCCAAGACGATGTCTTACCTCTTCCGGCAGCGACGCTTTATCGCCGTCTAGGAGAAACTCTTCGTATGCGGAGGCGGCTACAGCCGCGTCTTCCAGGTCGTCAAAATAGGTCTCAATAGCCTTGCGGGCATGTATGTTTTGGTGCGCCTTGTTTTGCGGGCCAGAGCTTCAAGACGGATAGCAAGCATATTAAATTCCCCTTCCTTTCTCTATTTCGCTATATGAGTATAGCGAAATGGAAGTGAAGTGCAATCGCTAGTCATCATTGAAAAACACAAAATGACTGGTGATAATCAGGACAATTTATTCCTAAAGCAATAAAATATATAGACAAAATCAGATAAATCAGGAGTGTTTTGGGGCAATATGCAACTCAAAAATACAGAAGCACCTCAGATTAACGAACTAGTGTTTTTCCGGAAGAAACTTTGCAGCTATCGTCGGTGATGTTTGTTAATCTATATTGATACTTATGTAAAGTGGTGTAACGAGAAACGTATAAAGATATCCGAGTGGTGTCTTAGCCCTGTTGACTGCAGAAACCAACATCAAAATGCAGCTTGATTTTGTCCAACTCTTTGTCTGCACTCCTCAATCGTCCAGTATGTCCTGAACCGCTTATTCATACAGTATGTTAAGATAGAAGTCCAGCCTTGCATTGATATAGCCTGCAAATAGACTCTCCATTGCCGCAAGACTATGTTTCGCATGATAGGCGTCAAAGGCATTGTAATAGGCAATCCTGTCTGTAAATTTAATGTCAATCGGAGGGTAGCCGGCTTTCATCAGTTCAAGATTTACAAGCAACCTTCCTGTTCTGCCATTGCCATCAATAAAAGGATGAATTTTTTCAAATTCGATGTGAAATCTTGCCAGTTTTGTGATGATATCCTCATCACTCTCTGTATAATTCTGTAGGAGCTGCTCTATTTTTGACTGGATGAGATATGGCTGAACAGGCTCGTGCTGTGCGCCCATAATGCGCACCTGCACTCGGCGGTAGATGCCACGGTCATCTTTTTTATCTGCAAGCACAAGATAATGAATCTGTTTTATGATTCTTTCACTGACAGGGGCATTGTCTTTGACCAACTCACGGACAAAGTCAAAAGCTTCCTTATGACCGACTGCCTCCAGATGGTCTTTCAGTGGTTTACGGTCGATAGTCAGACCTCTTAACACCAGATCGGTTTCTCTCAGTGTTAGGGTATTTCCCTCGATAGCGTTTGAGTTATATGTGTATTCCACAAGAAACTCTTCATTCAGTCTTGCAGCTTCGCCTTCCGTTAATGGTCTTCTGTTGTCCAGCTCGACCTTTTTTCGGTGAATCTGCAAAAGAATGCTTTCTTTTGATTTATACCGCCCGTCTGAGGGTCTTACTGCATCAACGGGAATCTTCCAGCCGCGCCCTTCCTGATGTGCTCCGGAAATTTTACCTTCCGTACACAGTACACGTATTCTTCTATCGGAAAGTCCCCACTTCTCGGCGGCCTGTTTTACGGTCATAAACATTAATTATCACTCCAATCACATGCTGATTGTAGCATTTTATCGGAATAATACTACTGCTATCGGAATGATATTATGTGCTGTAACGGAATGAAACTTAGGAGATAATATCTCGGAGGTGTTGATCGCGGCGTACTGAATATTGCCCAATTGTATTTTTTGAAATTTTGATGGATTATTTGTCTATCCGGCTAGTCCTAGGCGCAATTGCAGTTATTAACACAGCAAAGCGAGCGAATAATTAAGGCAGTTGCATGTTATCAAGTTTATTTGGGTATTTAAGCGGCGTTGTTTGAGGATCTTGGTGCGTCCTACAACCTGTAATGCTGTTTTTATGAGCCCGCACGCGCCTTGTATATGGACATCTAATTGTCTTGGTCAAAGGAGAGTACAGTCAAGGTTAATTGTTGATAATTTATAAAACAAAAGAGGCGGTGGCAGCGATTTTTTGAATAAACGTTGTGCAAAAACTTTGTCATGTTTTCCTGTGAACAAGAATAA
>CAZFWP010000151.1:2406-3624 GCA_964522805.1 uncultured Synergistaceae bacterium
ATAGGGATAGTGCGAGAAGCACCTAGCTATTTTTGAGATGGATAAAACGCTCGTGTTATGTCGATGACGTCGTTTATCGCCATGCCGATGTATTCCTTGATTCCCAAACAGGAGACCATGAGGGAGTTTGCGTCGGGGTAAAGGTGGAAGATGCCTTTGTAGAGCGGGTCTGTCAGTCTGCCGCTGGGGTAGGAGATGAGGGTTTTGTTGTTTAAATATTGCCCGGCTAATTTTATGGAACGAGGCATGTGAAAGGCGTTGGTTACGATGATGATGTTTTGTTTGTCTTGAACAAGCGCCGCGCTGTATCTAAAGTTTTCTTTGGTGGTGCGTGATTTTTCTTCGAGGATTATTTTTCCGCGGAAGCCCATTTCTTTCGCCGCTTTGGCCATGGTTTCGGCTTCGGAGGTGTTGTTTGTTCCGTAGACATTTCCGCCGGAGAAGATGATGGGCGCGTTTGTTTGACGGGCGATTTTTACGGCGCAAAAGACTCTTTCGAGAGAGAATAATCCCGGCTGTATGGCGTTTCCTTTTTCGTCGTAAGAGGAGCCTCCGCCAAGGCATAGTATGTATGTATCGGAAGATGGCAAAAATGTTGGCGTGTTGTATCTGTCCTCGATTTTTCCGGTGATGCGGTAAGCTCCCCAAGGAGTGGCTGCGAACCACAAGATAGAAGAGAGCAGCAAAAGAAAGAGGGCGAGTTTTTTCTTTCGCGGTTTTTTGCAGGCGACGATAGAGGCGGTCACGAGCACCAATACCAGCAGTCCCGGGGGGACTGTTAAGCTTCCCAAGAGTTTGTAATAGAGCAATTGTTTTCCCACCTTGTTGTCAGTAAGTAATGGCGGCATGTTTGGTTTTGCAGTGTATATTTTCTTAAATAATTTATTATATATCTTTGATGTGATTATATAAATAGTTTTTATGGTTATTTTATTTAAGTTTGCTATAAAGTGTTTCTGCGGCTTGTGATTATTACCGACAGCAGTATGTATTATGAGGCACCAATGAGTACCAAATTTGGTTTGTTGGGTATCGTACTATATAACAAGCGCTCCGCTTTTAAACGGAGCGCTTGTGTGATTTATTTTCTTCTCAGTTTATTTAAGTCCGTTGCCAAAGCACCTTTGATGAATTGTATTTTGCCCGCGGTTTCGGGGTCGTTTTGAGACTGGCTGAGGAAGTGGCGTATAAAGGCGGCAAATATTCCGAGGAAGCCAC
>CAZFWP010000152.1:0-3576 GCA_964522805.1 uncultured Synergistaceae bacterium
TACTCCGTTGAGTCGTAACCGATGATAAACTCGGTGTCATCGGGGAGGTTTTCCGAAAGAGAGGCGATAACCTTTTTGGCGCTGCCCATGACATTAATGGCGTTTGAACCGGCGGCCTGCGACATCATCATCATCGCAGCGGGACGCCCGTCAAGGCTGGCGTGCATGGTGTATGACTCCGCGCCAAGCTCGATTCGTGCCAGGTCCTTAAGCTTTACCAATCCGCCCTGGGCGTTGGTGCGCACGATGATTTCCTCGAAGTCACGGACATTGGAAAGTCGGCCCCGTGTTGTCAGTGAATATACCAGCGGAGTATCTGTGTTGCCGGGGGTGGCGCCGATAGAGCCGATGGAAGCCTGTTTGTTCTGGCTCTTTATTGCGCTTGCCACGTCACCGATACTGAGTCCCATGGAGGCGATGCGGTCAGGATCCAGCCAAACACGGATACTATACCTTGCTCCGAATACCTGCACATCTCCCATTCCCGGGACACGTTTAAGCACGTTTTTGACGTTGCCGTAGGCGTAGTCTGTCAAAAACAGTTCATCTCTCGTTCCCTTGGGAGAGGTTAGGCCGATGTATCCCAATGTGTCGGAGAAACTGCTCTGGACGGTGATGCCTTCCGCCGTTACTTCGCTTGGAAGCTGCGGAGTGGCCTGCTGGACGCGGTTTTGCACCTTAACCAGAGCCATATCAGGGTCAGTTCCGGTCTGGAAAGTGATGGTGAGACGGTAGTTTCCGTTGTTGCTGGATGTCGAGTTCATATAGATCATACCGTCAACGCCGTTAATCAATTCTTCAAGAGGCGCGCCTACAGTGTTGGCGACAACATCGGCCGCAGCACCGCGGTAATTCGCCTCAACCTGGACCTGCGGAGGAGTGACGTTGGGATACTGTTCAACGGGCAGAGAAAATGCCCCGATAATTCCCGCCAGAGCCAGCAGGATGGAGATAACCATCGCAAATCTGGGGCGGTCGATGAAAAATTTAGCGAACATAGGCTAATTACCTTCTTTTTGATTAGTGTCTGCTGTATCCCCGCTGACAGAATTAGTGATGTCGGAGTCTGATTCCATCGCTATCTCGGCGGCGCTCTTCTCAGTTGAGGGCGCGGCGACTGCGTTTACAGGCGAGCCTGGGCGAATGGATTGTATTCCCAAAACGGCGATTTTCTCGCCTGCGGAAAGCCCCTTCTTTACCTCGCGCATCGTGCCGAGTTCTGTTCCCAGAACGACACTGCGCTGTTCGGCGATATTGGAGGAGTTGATCACATAGACAAAATCTCCCTGTGAATTGGCGAGAATGGCTGTCTGGGGAATGACGACGGCAATTTCTGTCTTCACGGGCTTAGTGTTGATTCTCACCATTGCGCCGGGAATCAGCAGCCCTTCATCGTTGTTGAAACGGACATTCATCGACAGAGTACCGGTCTTTGTATCGACCTGATTATCTTCAAAATCGCGCTTACCCTGAGCTTTGTATATCTGTCCGTTTGTAAGAATGAGGTCTGTCTTTAGGACGGAACCCTTCTGCTTAAACTCACTAAGCTGGTTCAGATAGTCGCGGTCAGGCATTGCGAAGGAGACGCGGATGGGGTCCATCTGTACGATTGACGCCAAAGCCCCCGAAGAAGGAGAGACCATATTACCCTTGGTGAAAAGCGCAGCACCTATCTGACCTGAAATAGGCGCGGTGATTCTGGTATGGGAGAGGTCTATCTGTGCCATCTTCAAAGCGGCTTTTGCCTGTGAAACTGCGGCTGCTCCCTGGAGAGCGTTGCTTTCTGCAAGTTCGATATCCGATTCAGAGACGCTGCGTTTATCTGCCGCCTGCATACGCTTAAAGTACTTCTGCGCTCTGTCGAGGTTTGCCTTGGCTTTTTCCAGTTCCGCTCTGCGGAGGTCTACTGTTGCCTGATACTGGCTGCTGTCTATTGAAAAAAGGAGCTGTCCTGCTTTGACAAGAGAGCCTTCTTTAAAATGCACTTTCATAATTTCTCCTGAAACCTGTGATTTCAAAGAGACTGACTGAATTGACTCCACGCGGCCGATATATTCGCGCTGAGCGGCGAGGTCTGTTGTGGTAACAGTGTGCAATACCACTGATGGTGCTGCAGGAGCCTGCTGCTGCGCTTGAGGTTTTGGCGCCAGCATCACCTTTGCTCCAAATCCAACGGCTGCTGCCACGGCGATGATAATTACCCATCTGATAACCTTTGAGCCATTGTTCGTGCGTATCTCCATTTTTTTCTTATCTTCCGGCGATGTCATCTTTTGCTGCACCTTCTCTTTCTCTCTATATAAATTTTATTTCTTAATCTCCAGCTCATGCGA
The DNA here is from genome assembly GCA_964522805.1 of uncultured Synergistaceae bacterium. Taxonomy (GTDB): domain Bacteria; phylum Synergistota; class Synergistia; order Synergistales; family Synergistaceae; genus CAZBYL01. The sequence continues at coordinate 2,334 of CAZFWP010000152.1, forward strand.
CAGTGCGTCAAAGAGAAAATCCGAATAATTAATGAAATCTTCAGGAAGAACCTCCGCTAACTGTAAAACAAAAAGTCCATGAAAGACAGAAGCGGTAACGGAGGCTACCGTGCGGGGATTGATATCTCCTCTGACTTTTCCGTTTGCCTGCGCCTTAATAATAAGAGCCTCCAGCATGGAAACCTCTTTGTCTATTGACGCAATGACGAGGTCTTGGACTCCGCTGCGAAGATCTTCCGGCCACTCGTTTCTGCGGAACATGATCTTATGAATCTTCTTATAGTGCGCATCCTGCACCGGTTTATTGAGCGATTCTTTGTAGTAATTCCTCAGTGCCAGCAGGGATTTCGGCGTGCCGTAAATCCCCAGAAAGTCGTTTTCGCTCTGTTTACACGATTCTTCAATTATCTTAAAAATTATGTCGCTTTTACCCTTGAAATGCCAGTAAACGGCTCCCTTGGTGACTCCTGCTCTTTCCGCTATCTCCACAACGGAGACTACCGAATAATTTTTCTCACTGAAAATATCCAGCGCGGCATTTAAAATATTCTGTCTCGTGATTTGAGCTTCGGCCTTTGTTCTCCGCGCCATCATAGCACCTCCCTACTGTACAATCTTAAGCCGGAAAAGTATACATGCATACTGGAATGTATGTCAAGTTATTTTCATGTAATTATGGCAAAAGTCAGAGCCAGATTTCCCTTTCGCAGAGCGGTTTTGGCATCGGAGCAGACGCTAAAGGACAAAAGCGGAGGCTCTCACCGTCGATGGCAAAACGGTAAAAATCAAAGGCTCTTGCCTTGATTTTGTCGGAGTTTTTCTTGAAAAACATGGGATTCATCAGGAAAGAGCGCGGCTTTTTCGTGCGCTTAAAGCCGCTTATTATATGCCCCGCCCGCGCCGCAGACAGGCTGCGTCTGCTGCGGTGTATTTTAATATGGGATTGACAGGAAAAATCGGCCGATTGATGAAAAAACAAACTCGGCAACGCTTCTTTAATTTGCGTTTATCGCTTGCCGCGCGAAAGGGTGGATTTTTGCTCTCGGCTTACAATCGAGAGGCGGCACGACGTCCATTATTGAAGGCTTGCCGCTTAATCAGCGTAAGCTGTCTTTGCGCAGAACAGTATCTGCCGTATATATTGCCAAGGCAGTCCAAATGAAAGCGAAGGTGATAATTCTGGAAAACGCGAGTTTCTCGCCATAGACGAAGATACCGATGATAAATGTTAAAGTGGGCGAGG
>CAZFWP010000153.1:0-3553 GCA_964522805.1 uncultured Synergistaceae bacterium
ACGTGTCGTAGGCGCGCTTTGTGAACCATTCTTCGTCAATAATGTTGTTCTTTTCACCGCTGAAAACAGGCATGTAAAGTACGTTGTCTACTTCTAAGTCGGCAAAGAAATGGGTTCCGTAGGAGAGCTCTGGCATGAAGTGAAGGCGCGGAATTCCCAGCTCGACGATGCAGACGCAGTTTGTCAGCTCATTATATTGAACCGGTACGCCCAGTTCGGGGTTGCTGGAGCCTACCCGTCCGGGAGAGACAAATATGTACGGTTCACCTAGTTCTTTATTGATTTCGCCGACAACGCGAGCGACACCGTAGAAGTCGGGATTAGCGTAGTACATGTCATGGTCCACATAAACGATGTTTTGGACATTTTTCACCGCCCCCGGTGTGACCATTCTGTCTGCCTGCAGAATAACGCGCTGTCCGTCTAGATCAGGCATGGAGCTTTCGGAGCAGGTGCTGCACCAGAAGGGGCGTGCCTGTATGAGGCATAAGCGGTCGTCTGATGGATTGTATGCAAATTCCAAGTCTGCTGGCACTCCCATAGCATCCTCCAGCAGAGATAGTGTTTTTTTCATTCTGGTGAAGAAAGCGGGGTATTTCTTGGGAAAATCTTCGAATGTGAGGCAGACTTTCGAGTTGGGCTCTAAGCTTCTCATGTCGTATGTCAAAGAAGTAAAGTAGCCGCTCACTCCGTCATTGTGGTACACCTGTGCATAGGCTGCGAAGTCGGGGTGGTTCTGAAGCAGGTGATGCCACTTTTCTTTAATATCCAGTTGTGTCAGATCGTCAGGATTGGACCTGTCAATAACGTGAAAGAGTTCCTGTGCATGGAAAGCGACTTTGTCTGGGTTGTGCCCTTCAGGGCGCAAGTTGGGATTTGTCAGAGAGATTGTGCGTGCATAGCCGCGTTTGGTACTCATTGTTCCGAGCCCGAAGACAATGCGCAGCACGCCGTCTTCTTGTTTGACTCTGGTATTCCACCGCCTGAAGTTACGGGAATAGGCCACGCCGCCCACTGTGGGATAGTAAAACTCTCCGTGCCATCTTCCTGACATGCGGATAACAATGATTCCCATATCATCATCGCCTAAGTTGTGTTTCGCACGATAGCTTTGCGCCTGGGGAAAATAGGTGCGCGCGTAGATTTTCTTTATTTCCCGTTCCACCTTGGCGACACGATATTCTAAAGAGCTTTCTGAATTGCTCAAAAAGGTGGAAAGATACTTACCGGCGAAAGAGTGTTTCAGCGAGTCTTCCAATCTGCTGCTGCTGCGCACCACTACAGGGTCGGTCATCTCTTTTAAAAATTTACCGAGAGCTTCAGTGATAAGAGGAGGGACGGGCGCGCTGAGAAAGGCTTGTTCCAACCTGTCCGGATCATCATTTGCCAAGAGAGTTTCAAAGTTTGGCACACCCAAAAGAAAATCATGGAATAAGCTAATGCCGAAATATATTGACTCAGGGACTTTGGTCTCCATCAGCTGAGGATCGCCGCTGTCGCGCAGTTTTCTGAGGGCAAAGAGCAGCGAACGGCCTTTGCCGCCGATTGTGCCGCTGCCATATATTTGCGGGGCGAATTCACTGTCGTTATGGGGATCCCAGGCAAAGTATTCGCCACGGATTTTATTAATATCAGCCATTACAGATCACACCTTCCGGAGTTTTGTCTATTACGATGCCTATTTCTTTTTCTCCGTCCAGAAGCACGTCGAAAAGTCCCTGGTAATGCCTTACAGCTTGGTGTTCCGTCGTCTTCCGCTGTGTGTGTTCAAACCAGTCCCTGTTGAATATATTGCCGCCGGTGCCTTCGAATACCGGCAGATAAAGAATATTGTCCCCGTCTAAGTCGAGGAAAAAATGTGTGCCGTAGGATAGTTCAGGAGTTATGCCCATGGAGGGGATGCCAAGCTCTACCAAGCAGCCGGCGTTGGAAATCTCGTTGTAGCGAACCGGCACTCCCAGACGAGGGTTGGAGCTTCCCCAGCGCCCAGGCCCTACAAGTATGTATCTTTCCCCATCCAGTTCATCATTAATGCTGCCTACGGCCCGTGCAACATCGGTGAAGTCTGCCGTTTTACCGTAGAGCTGAGGGTCTACGTAAACAAGGTGCTTGATGTTTTCAAGTCTGCCGTTGGCTACCATACGGTCACCCTTAAGCACGGTTTTTTCCGGTGCGACGTCGGGGATATCAATACGGCCTTTGTCGTCATAGACAGATAGCGGTCTGAGCTGAACCAAGGTAAATTCGTCCGTCTCTGTTTCGTAAGCGAACTCGATATCCACCGGTAGTTTTAGCTCTTCCTCAAAAAGTTTGAGGATTTTTTTCAGTCTGGAGAAAAAATTGGGGCATCTTTGGGGAAATTCCGCGAAGGTGAAGATTGAGCGCGGTGCGTGCATATTGCAGGTGTCAGCCAAAAGCCAGTGAAACATACCGCAGTCATACCACTGTATATATGACTGAGAGAGCGGATGTTCTTTGGAAATTTTTTGGATTGATTTTCCTAAGAAGCCAGAAGAAAAGCAATTGTTTTCGATGTCTACATAGTCAAAATGTTCCTGTGAATGAGCTACTATCTCCGAGGGGCGGTTGCCCTCCGGCCTTAAATTCTGATTCGTGAGGTAAAAGGTGCGGGCAAAGGAGCGGTCTACAGTCTTTGTTCCCAGTCCGAAACAAATTCTGGCAACTCCGTCTTCCTTTTTCACCTTTGGTGAAGGACGGCGAAAGACCTGAGAAAAGGCGGCTCCGGCGATTTCCGGGTAGTACCAGCTCCCGTGCACTCTGCCGACCAGAGGCTGAATCAGGACTCCCATCAGCTCTCCTCCCCAGACGATACCATGCTTGCGCTTATATTCGCGGGCGGCCGCGTTGTATGTTGAGGCGTAGACAAATTTAATATTGCGCTCCAAGTCGGCTCTGCGGGAGGCTCTCTCTCCGTAGTTTGCGGCAAAGCGGGTGGCGTACTTTCCCGCAAACGACAAATTAACATCGTCTTCAAGTATTGAAGACGAACGCACCGAAATAGGAGTGGTTATTGTATCTAAGATCATGTCCAAGTCTTTATCAATGCTCTTGGGAAGCTCCGATTCCTGGCATATTGCGTGAATCAGCGGGGCATCGCTTGGGTCGCGCAAACTTTCCAGCCGCTCCCATAGTCCGTTCTGCGCCATAAACTCTTCAAAAACAGAGGTAGTTATGACGAATGTGTACTTGGGAAGGTGAACGTCACTGAGAAGCCCGCTTTTTTCAAGAACCGCGTGTGCAAAACTTATTCCCTTGCCTTTACCGCCAACCTTGCCGTTCCCTACCAGCCAACCGCGTTCTTTGTAATAGGGGACAGGGTCAAAACTCCTGTAGAAATCTCCATACTTGATATCCATCAACACACCTCCACTCGCTGAAAAGAAAGTCTTTTAAATTATATATGCAGTTGCCAGAAAGTGTCATCTCTTTATCAGCCTAACAGTTAAATGTTTAGCTGCTTAGCCTTGCTGCGGCGATAAAAATAGATACAAATCGCCAAAATAATTTGATGATTTTTTGATGTAATAATGAT
>CAZFWP010000154.1:0-3530 GCA_964522805.1 uncultured Synergistaceae bacterium
CGGCGAATGTTCCGAGCAAGAAATAAGCAAGCGCTGTTTCCGCGTTGCCGCCCATGCCGCCGATGAGGATTCCCATTGTCGCGGGGATGGAGATGCCCGCAGCGAGTCCTCCGGCCAGTGCCGCCAAGAGCAGAGCGATAACAATGTTCATGTTGATAAGGCACAAGCCTATCATTACCGCAACAGATATTACAACCGGGTTGGTAAGTAACATATATTTTCCTCCTTTGTGGTGTTGTCCTTAAGCGAACAACCGTCAAACTTTGAATCTTGGAGCTGTTTTCTCTTTGTGATGCAATTTACAGACAGGGGGACGGGCTGTCCAATTGAGTATTTTAATTATGCGGCATTATTTTTTTGTCAAAAAAATGAAGTTAAATAAAACACAAGGTCATTGATTTGATGATATTTTGATAGGCAAGTCATAGAGTAAATAGGTAGGTCTCATAATGAATGTAATAAAAGTGCCTTAAAAATTTTTGGCCGAAAAACTCCACAGCACGGGTTTCTCATAGGCAGGTCAGTGTTTCAATAGATTTAAAAGATTCAAAAGAAATGCGCGGCGTTATTTTTTTGTACAATAGGGGACGGACAAAGCAGAAAGGAAGATGTTGATATATGAATAATGTGGTGCTTGACGGAAAGAGCTTGACAATCGAAAGTCTGATGTCCATAACCAGAGGTTACGCTTCTGTATCCGCTTCAGATGAGGCCATGAAAAAGGTCTGCAAATCGAGAGAGCTTGTAGACAGGCTGGTAGCCGAAGGGCGTCCGATGTATGGCATCAATACCGGATTTGGCAAATTTTCCGATGTCGCCATTTCCGAGGACGAAATCAATCTTCTGCAGATAAACTTAATTTTGTCCGATGCGGCGGGCGTGGGTGCTCCTTTGCCCACAGATGTGGCGCGCGGCATGTTGGTTATGAGAGCCAACTCCCTTCTTAACGGTTTTTCGGGCGTGCGTCCCGTCATCGTCGAGACTATTTTGGCAATGGTCAATAAGGGTGTTCACCCGATCATTCCCGAGAAGGGTTCTGTCGGATCCAGCGGCGACCTTTGCCCCTTGGCGCACATGGTTTTGCCGATGCTGGGACTCGGCGAGGCTGAATATCAGGGTGTAGTTATGGACGGCGGCGAGGCAATGGCGAAAGCCGGTATTCCTCTTGTTGAGCTGAGAGCCAAAGAGGGTCTCGCTTTGATCAACGGAACTCAGTGCATGACCTCTGTCGCGGCCCATGCTCTCGCAGACGCGAGAATGGTGGTCAAATCCGCGGATATCATCGGCGCGCTTACAGCGGAATCACTCTGTGGCATCATCAATGCTTATGACCCCCGCATTCAAAGCATACGTATGCACTCAGGACAGATAGACGTTGCGGCCAACATGCGCAGATTGCTTGAAGGCAGCGGCTATACCACACAGCAGGGCGAAGTGAGAATGCAGGATTCATATTCGCTGCGCTGCATACCGCAGATACACGGCGCCTCACGCATGGCAATTGATTATGTTTCTGCGGTGCTGGAGAATGAAATCAACGCGGTTACGGATAATCCCGTAGTCTTTGTGGACAGCGGCGACGTCTTTTCCGGAGGCAACTTCCACGGCCAGCCGGTGGCTATCGCGGTAGACACTTTGGGTATTGCCGTCTCTGAGCTGGGCAACATTTCCGAGCGTCGTGTAGCCAAACTCATCGACCCCGCCTTGAACCACGGTCTGCCCGCGTTTTTGGTGAAGACGGGCGGTGTAAACTGCGGCTTTATGATTCCCCAGTACGCGGCTGCGGCGCTTGTTTCGGAAAACAAAGTGCTGGCTCATCCCTCAAGCGTAGACTCCATTCCCACCTCAGCCGGGCAGGAAGACCATGTCAGCATGGGAACAATCGGCGCACGCAAGGCGGCTGTGATAATAAGCCACGTTCGTTCGGTTTTGGGTATCGAGCTGATGAGCGCGGCTCAGGCGATGGACTTGCAGCCGAAAAAAGCGGTGATGGGAAAGGGCACGGGAGCCGCATACAAGGCTTTGCGTGATAAGATATCATTTATGGAAAACGACAGAATTCTGTACAAAGATCAGAAAATAGCCGCAGACCTCATCGCCGACGGCACACTTGTAGGTGAAGTTGAGCGTGCGATAGGTGAACTTGCATAACATAAATCACTAAAAACAATAATTTATTTTAGATTTGTTGGGTAAAGTCAATTTAATAGGCTGCGGAAATTTCTGTTTTATATTACAATATATAAAACGGTGTTTCCGCAGTTTGTCCATGTTTTTCGTGCAGATTATGTCATTTTAAAATAGAAGGAGGATTCCATGTCTGTAAAAATAAAAGTTATTGGTACTCCTTTTATTGAGGTATCGGGAGAGAAGCTTCACTTTCCTCTAAAAAAAGCGGAAGCCTTAGTATATTATCTCGCGGTTGAAGGTAAAGAAAACAGGGAGAAGCTCGCCGGGCTGCTGTGGGGCGAGAAGGACGAATCGTCGGCGTACAATAACTTCCGCAACGCCCTATACCTTCTGAGAAGGTCTCTTTCTGAGGATATGATTGTCTCCGACCGCAGAGCGGTATATCTTCAAAACGCTGAGACTGACCTTGGCACTATCGAGGCAGTTAAAGATCCGCATATGCCCATTTCCGCAGATATCTGCGATGATCTTCTTAAAGATTTTGACATTCCCGAGAGTTCGGAGTTTGGCGAATGGCTGATGCTTGCGCGCTCCAGAATGAAAGATAAGCTCATTGAGAGCCTTAAATGCAGAATTACCTCCTGTTACGATATCGAAGATGATGAAAAATTGCAAAAATCTTTGGAAATGCTCCTTTTGGCGGACCCCTTTGACGAGGATTACGTCCTTGAGCTGATAGATTTGTATTGCCGCCAGGGGGCCGCGCCGAAAGCGATGTCGCTTTTCCGCGAGTTCAGAAGCCGCCTGAAAAATGAAATGGGGCTGGATCCATCTTCCCGCGCCGAAGAGCTCTTTCGGCGGATGCTGATGTCTCCGTGCGGGGAGGAGACGAATAATGACAACCCCGAACATTTCTTTCTCGGCAGACAAAGCGAGCAGAATCTTATTTTGAATAAAATTGACAGGCAGACAAAGCAAAACCTGGTTATTTTCATCGAGGGAGAGCCCGGTGTGGGCAAAACCTGCTTGGTGAACAGGATCTTACACCTCTTGGAAGGGAACGGTTCGCAGTTTTTCTCCACGATGTCCTATGAAGCAGGCATGAATTACCCATATTCTTCGTGGAACAATCTTGTCTCTCAGGCCGGTTCTTATGCGGAGGCGGAGCAGATTGACATCTCCAGTATCAATATGTCGCTGCTGGCGGGAGTTTTTCCCAATTTTCTCAGTGAAAAACATCTGTCATACAATGCCGATTTGGTAAAGGTCTCGGAGAGAACTCCTGTGGTTATCGGCCGCTCCGTCAGCAGGCTTGTGGCAAAAGTGTCTGCGGGCAAACGCCCCGTGCTGATGATGGAAGACCTGCAGTGGTTTGACCCTCAGTCCCACCATATGCTGGA
>CAZFWP010000155.1:0-3482 GCA_964522805.1 uncultured Synergistaceae bacterium
AGTCGGTTGAACACCTTGTCAGCAGCGTTGTCGGTCTTGTGGGCGGCAGCCAGTTCTGGGGCGCGTTCTTGATGCTGATGGTGGGACTTCTCGTCACCATGGGCATAGGCACTTCCTTTGGAACCGTTCCCGTTATCGCCGCCATCTACTGCCCTCTGGCACTGCAGCTCGGCTTCTCAGCAGGAGCCACAGCCTGCCTGATAGCAGCGGCAGGAGCTCTGGGAGACGCGGGCTCCCCCGCTTCCGACACCACACTCGGCCCCACGGCGGGACTAAACGCAGACGGGCAGCACAACCACATTTGGGACACCTGTGTACCGACATTTCTCCATTACAACATTCCGCTCTTTATCGCCGGTATGATAGGCGCGCTGATACTTTTCTAAGAGAGCAAAAAATTACCGATATACGGGGACTCTCCTTACAAGGCGGAGTCCCCGTTTTATGACTCCGACACAGACGAAAGGATGGTTCCGTGATGAACAAAGAACTGCCTATCAATCCCACTGTTACCGATGTGCTGAAAGCCTACAAATTTCTCCATGGCAAAGTACGCCACACACCGACGGAATATTCTCCCAAGCTCAGCGAAATCGCCGGAGCTCCGATATATATCAAATGGGAAAACCAACAGATAAGAGGCTCTTTTAAACTGCGCGGCGCTCTTTATAAAATGAACAGCCTCAATGATGAAGAGAGGGAAAAAGGCGTAGTCACCTGCTCCAGCGGCAACCACGGACAGGGAGTGGCGATAGCCGCCAATGACCTCAAGATAAAAACCATCGTCTTTGTCCCCAACACCTGCCCGGAAATGAAAAAAGAGGCCATCGAAAGCCTCTGCGGCAAGTGGGGGCGTCTGGAAGTCTGCTGCGGCGGCTACGACTTCGCCGAAGCCTACGCCCGCAAATATGCGGAGGAACACCAAATGACCTACGTCTCCTCCTTTGAAGACCCCTTTGTGCTTGCCGGTCAGGGAACAGCCGGAGTGGAAATTTTTCTGGACGAACCGGACATTGACTTTCTGGTAATTCCCGCAGGCGGCGGCGGACTGCTCAACGGCATCGCCATTGCCGCCAAAGCTCTCAACCCCGAAGTGGAAATTTGGGGAGTGCAGTCTGACACCTCCAATCCCTGGGTGGTATCCTGGAACGACGGCATTGTCAAACAGGTGGAGTATGGCGAGACTTTAGCGGACGGACTTTCGGGCGGCATACCGCAAAGCCTGCTCTCACTGGCGAAACTCAGAGTCGCAGGCATCGCGGAAATCACCGAAGAAGACATCAAAAGAGCCATCGCCTTTGCCCACAATGAACACCACCAAATAATTGAAGGCGCGGGAGCTGTCAGTCTGGCGGCAATATTGTCAGGCAAGCTCAATCCGCAGGGCAGAAAAACAGCCGTCGTCATTTCAGGAGGCAACATTGACAGCGACAAACTGAATAAAATCCTCGCCTCATATTAACGAGACCTCGGCAAAAAATTTCCCCGCATAAAATCAGCAAACAAAGCCCGCCAATTGTTTTGGAAAAGCGGGCTCTGTTTGCTGACTGCTTTATTGGAGACTGCAATATTTATTTAATTTAAACCGAGGGGATTTGTTATGGTCTGATCTTTTTATAAAAAACAAACTTGCCGTCCTTACCCTCAACCACGACACCGTCTTTGTCCTTGGGGTCATGGAAGCTGTCCATTGTCAAAGTGCAGTGCATGAGTTTTAAGTTCTTTGTTTCGGCAAGGGCCTTGGTGATTTTCTTTGGGTCGGTGCTTTTCGCGCGTTCAATGGCGTTTTTAAGCCAGTAAACACTGTCATACGCCATTACCGCGTTCATAAATTCCTGGCATTCCGTGCCGGAAATCTTCTTGTAATCAGCGAAAAACTTCTGCAAAGCGGGGTCGGCCTGGTCAACATGACTCGCCCAGAAAGTATTTTTCATCGCCTCTTTGCCTGTTATTTCCCACATATAGTCTCCAAACCCATCTCCGCCGATGATGGGGATTTTAATGCCCATTTCACGCGCCTGTTTTACCGCCAAAGGCAGAACCTTACCCATTGTAGGGATAATCAACACATCAGGGTTAGTCTCTTTTATAGTTGTAAGCTGAGCACGGAAGTCAACGTCTTCGCCGCGATGAGCTTCGTCAGCGATAACCTTGCCACCGTATTGAGGAAAGTGACGCTTAAAGTAATCTCTGATACCATGTGAATAGTCGCTTGAAACATCATAAAGAATCGCCGCCGTCTTAGCTTTAAATTCTTTTCCCGCGAGATAGGCTAATAGCTTGCCCTGATATGGGTCGAGAAAACATATTCTAAAATTGTAGGGCTTAACCTTGCCGTCTGGACCGTGAGTTACATTTATATTGGTAGGCAGAGTTCCAATGTGAGGAACCTCTCCCTTTGTAAAGACCGGAGACGCGGCGATGCAGAGGCCGGAACCACTCGGACCTATTACTGCGCAAACTTTGTCCTGATTGACAAGACGTCTGGCTGCATTTACCATATCCTCGTTTCTTGTACGGCAATCATACATGACTACCTCAACCTTTTTGCCCATAATGCCGCCTTTAGCGTTTATCTCTTTCACAGCGAGCTTGATTGCTTGAACCTCCGCATCGCCGAAAGCCGCGAAATCACCGGTCAAAGTCGATATTTCCCCTATTTTAATTGTGTCAGCCGCGTAAGCTGGCATTGCCATAAGCATTACTGCCAAAATCATACAAACCACTATTCTTCGCATTAGTAAAACCTCCTTGGATTTTTTCTTGCTAAAGCAGAATACTGATCAAAGAAAACGTCTTTGCCACAACACCTCCTTTTGTCTGAATTATCAGAATAAATTACTGCTTTTATCTTCTAGGATTCAATAAAAAAATTTATGTATTCGGTTGTAATTTATATGCAGGTTGATATCATTCTTGCATCAAAAAATCATCAAATTACTTTGACGATTTGTATCTATTTTTTATCGCAACAGTGAGACTAAGTGGCCAAACATTCAACTGTTAGGCTGATAAAGAGATGACACTTCCCCCCCCCGCATATATAATTTAAAAGACTTTCTTTTCCATGACCGGAGGTGTGTTGATGGATATCAAGTATGGAGATTTCTACAGAAGTTTTGACCCCATACCCTATTACAGGGAGCGCGGCTGGCTGATAGGGAACGGCAAGGTCGGCGGCAAAGGCAAGGGAATAAGTTTCGCGCACGAGGTCCTTGAAAAAAACGGACTTCTTGACGATGTTCATCTTCCAAAGTACACCTTCGTCATAACCACCTCTGTCTTTGAGGAGTTTATGGCGCAAAACGGACTGTGGGAACGGCTGGAAAGTTTGCGCGACCCCAGCGATGCCCCGCTGATCCACGCAATATGCCAAGAATCGGAGCTTCCCAAGAGCATTGATAAAGACTTGGAGATGATCTTAGAGACAATAACCACTCCTATTTCGGTGCGTTCGTCTTCAATACTTGAAGACGATGTTA
>CAZFWP010000156.1:0-3433 GCA_964522805.1 uncultured Synergistaceae bacterium
TGACAACATTGTGCCTACAGATGAGGAACTGATTAAAGAGCTGGATAAGAGAATCATCTAAAAAAGCGATCAAAACGATAGAAATACCCACCCAAAGCAACAATAACTTTTGATACCTAACAAGGAGGATGAGAAAAATGACATTAAGCGGATATTTTTGGTTTATCATGGCATATATAGTGGTTGTCGTCTTCTATGGTCTATATATCGCTAAAACGCAAGTTAAAACAAATGAAGAGTTTGTCACCTGCGGCAGAAGGCTGCCTTTATGGATTGTCGTCGGCACGCTTATCGCCACTTGGTACGGCGGAGGCGGCATTACCGGCACGGCGAACCTGGTCTACACCAGAGGTCCTTGGGCGGGGCTTATATATGAGCTTGCCACTCCTGTCGCTATTATCCTTGTCCTCTTTCTCGCCGGAAGAATCAGAGAAAACAAAAACGTCACCATTCCCGAACTGTTCAGAGAAAAATATGGTGATGCCGCTTCGGTGCTGGCTACAATATTTATCGTGTTAGCCTACATAGGCATCTGCTCTTACCAATTTAAAGGCGCAGGCTATGTGCTTAACCTCACAACCGGGCTTTCCGTAGAGGCGGGGACGCTGCTGGCTGCGGTGGTTATCATTTTGCTCTCGGTAACAGGAGGACTTACTTCCGTGGCTTACACAGATGCTGTCAGTGCCATCTTCATCTTTGCCGCCATGGGCGCTTCCGTGCCGGTCCTGCTCTCGCAAACGGGCGGCTTTTCCGGGCTGCTCTCGCAAATACCGGCAGACCATCTGAAATTCGCTAGCGGAGACAAGTTCATAGACACTATAGGATATGGCGTAGCGACGCTCTTTTTGGCGATGGGCGATCAAAATCTCTTCATCAGATTCGCCGCCGCAAAAGACAAAAAGACCGCCACCACCTCCGCACTGCTCTTCATCATCATCAGCACAATGCTCTCCTGCATGACAGTATTTATTGCAATGAACGCCATTCCCTACCTTAAAGACATCAAGCCCGACACGGCGCTTCTTTCTGTAGCCATGTACAGGCTGCCGTTCTTCCTCGGAGGCTGTGTGCTGGCGGCGGCGGTATCATTCATGATCACCACCGGTGACTCTTTTCTCCTCTCCGCCGGCACTAACATAGCTCATGACGTGCTCGAACCCTACTTTATGAAAAATTGCTCCGACGACAAAAAATTGGCGGCAATCAGAATCTTAATCATCATCTGCGGTATTTTCTCCTACATACTCATTACTGTATTCCGCGACATACTGGGCATCATCATGTACGCCTATACGATCTACGGTGCCGCTATCACGCCTGCGCTTGTTGCCGCACTCTGCTGGCCGCGCGTGACCAGGACAGGCGGACTGGCGTCAATCATCGCCGGAGGTGCGTCCACGCTCATTTGGGAAATCTTCCTCAAAGGTAAAATATCCGGACTCGACAGCGCTCTGGTCGCCGTTCCCATCTCCATTGCTGTGCTGATAATTGTCTCTTTAGCCGGCAAAGCGGAGACAAAAAAAACGGCAATACTGCAATAACTATAAAAACAGGGGGCTTTTACTATGCATACCAAAATCAAGTGCAAGTATCTCTATGACGGAATCGAAGCGAAACTGCAGCCTGATATGGAAATACTCATCGACGGACAGATAATCTCCGCAGTGGGGCATAACCTTCCATGCCCGGAAAATACGCCGCTCATTGACCTCAGCTCCATGACTGTTACTCCTGGAATGATTGATGGGCACGTTCACCCGCAGTTTTTTGACTATCGTGAACTGTACAATGAATATGTCACTCTTTCAGACGGATACAGAACCCTCGCCACCGCTTCCTGCGCCCGCAACACTCTCGCCGGGGGATTTACCACGATTCGTTCAATGGGCTGGTTTTCCGAAGCTTATGAAATAGATGTTAAACGCGCGATTGATGACGGCAAAATAGAAGGTTCCAGAATCATCGTCGGCTCCCACTTTCTCTGTACTCCGGGAAGCTCCGGTGACTCCAGCCAGTCCCTCTGCGCCAACCCCTACCTCAGCGACCACCTGATGAAAGCCTGCCCCACCTGCGGCAACGGCGCGGACTTCTTCACCGGGGCGGTCAGGCGTGAAAAGAAAATGGGCTTTGACTTTATCAAAATTTTCGGCTCTGGCGGCTTTGCCACCCCTAATGATGACCCGCAGGACATACAGCTCAACGATGCGGAGTTCGCCGCCATCTTCAGCACCGCCAAAGACCTGAGAATACCGGTGACTGCTCACGCCTATGCGCCAGGAATGATGCAAAAGCTGCTCAGTTATGACATCTTCTGCATGGAACACGGGGCTCTAATGGATAAAGAGACGGCGAAAATGGTTGAAGACAAAGGGACGTACCTTGTTCCCACCTTCATGCCCTACGAGGACATTGTTCACCAAAACGAAGAGAGCCTCTCAAAGAAAAGCGACTTCTTTAAACGCAAGCTGCAAAAGTACCAGCAGCGGCTGCAAGATGCCAGAGAAATTATCATCAACAGCAAAATTAAACTCGGCTACGGCACGGACATTGTTGATGTCTACAACAACTACGAATCCGGCTGGGAATACAACTGCTGGCTCAATAACGGCATAGACCCTTTCCGCGCGCTCGAAGCCGCGACGAAAACCAATGCGGAAATCTGCGGCATTAGCGACAAGCTCGGCACTATTGAGCCGGGAAAATTAGCAGACCTTGCCGGATGGAAACGAGACCTGCTCAAAGACCCCGATGCCCTAAGAGACTGCTCCTTTGTCATGAAAGAGGGGAAACAATATCAAGCGATAAGCAGAATATAAGCAGTAAAAAAGCCCGTCCTCCTGAAGAGGGCGGGCTTGCTTTATGAAAGCTGCGCGCCTTTCATCGCGTCGAAAACGGCGAGGCTCTCCTTAGCGGTAAAAAAACCAAAACTGTGCGCATTTATCCGCAAACGTGCGCAAGCAAGATTTCCTCTCCGTCAAAACGCCGTGCTGCCAAGCACCGCAGAGCGAGTAGAATTATTTCTATGAAAAGGGAGAGTTGTTTCTTATGCCGTGAGGAAAAGAGAAAGACAGTGCGCACCTGTGCTCTTAAGCCATCTTTACCGGCGTGTGTTATCTCTATTGGTTGTAAAACCACGCCCTTATTGTATTGCGAAAAGCAGTTTCCCAAAATTCACCACACCTCTGCGCACCGCTTGTTTTGTTCTGCTTATAAATCAACCCGGATTGATTTTCCTCGCCAGGGCTTGCCGTGCTCCGTCTGGGCATGGCTGTTATATAAATAAAGCTCCCTGTCCCTTGCGGGGCAGAAAAGGGTGAAAGCGGAAAAAGAGGTAATCGGCGCACATTCGCCTCATGTCACTTTTCATCGGTGACTTTAACTTGAATCTCCGTCAAAAATTCCTCGGGACGGGCGGTGTAGCGGTTATCTACGT
>CAZFWP010000157.1:0-3426 GCA_964522805.1 uncultured Synergistaceae bacterium
GCGAGTTTCTCGCCATAGACGAAGATACCGATGATAAATGTTAAAGTGGGCGAGGCGTATTGAATAAATCCCGCCATCGTCAGGGGAATCCTTCTCAGCGCATAGGCGAAAAAGGCGAGTGGAATATTGGTTACGACTCCTGTGCCTATCAGCAGCAGCAGAATAAAAATGTTGTAAGGAAAATGGGCGGTGCCGCTCTGTTGCGCGTGTATCAGCCAAAAGAGTGCGAAGGGTGCTGCAACCAAGGTTTCAATAAACAGCCCCACCATTGCCTCTGCCTTCACTAGTTTTTTGATTACTCCGTATGAGCCGAAGGAGAGAGCCAAAGCAAGAGAGACATACGGCAGACGCCCCACGGAAACTATCTCTGAGCATACGCCGGTAACAGCGAGAATGATGGCGAATCGTTGAGGACGGCTGAGCTTCTCATGAAAAAAGACCATGCCAAAGACGATACTCATCAGAGGGTTAATAAAATATCCTAAGCTTGTAGCCAATATCATACCGTTATTAACCGCCCAGATAAAGAGCCCCCAGTTAAAGGTAATCATCAAGCTGGCGGCGGAGAGCGCCAGCATTGTTTTGTGGTCATGGAGAATAATTTCCGCGGTCTGCCTGAACTTCTTTTGCGCTGCCACTGTGATAAAGGCGATGACCATTGACCAAAGGATACGGTGTGCGAGAATTTCAACGGGGTCAAGACTAAAGAGCGCTTTCCAATATATTGGCAGTACACCCCAAAGCATATAGGCAGACAAAAGCAGCAGTGCACCCTTTTTTCTCTCAGTCAAAATCTCATCTCCAAATAATCCCGATCCCATAAAAATATCCACAGGCGTTTTTTATAAAACTGTTAAAGATAACGTCAATAATATCACAGCTTATCTAGAAATTTTAAAAAAGATGATGTCCTGCAAAAGAACAAAAGGCGGTATAAAATGTGAAAACAGCCTCCGCCGGGAAAAATATGACGTGCCTTCCGCATTTAAGGGAAAGACGAAAGTCTTTGCTATGATGGGCTGATTGTCTTTTTTACCTTAGAAAAAATACTATATTTGCCTCCTCTGTGATATTATTATTGTAGGGCAGCGATTAAACATAATATTTAAGGAGCCGCCGATTATATGCACTGCTTGCGTTACAGGCAAGCAGTTTCTGTAACTGCTGCTTATTGTTATACGCTTGACCGGAAAAATGGACCGATTGATGAAGCAGCTAAGTTGGATTTTTGCAAAAATCACTTATCGCACGGAATCATCGATTTCTGCTCTCTGCCTATAATCAGAGGAATACAGACCGTACTATTGAAGGCTTGCTATTTAATCGGTGCTTTCCAAAAATGAAAATATTTTGATAGGGGCGTGGTAATTATGAAGCTGAAGGATTTTCTTCGCAATGAAGTCAAACCGGCTTTGGGCTGTACGGAACCGGGGGCAGTTGCTCTTGCGGTCGCGAGAGCGTGCGATGAGCTTTCTGACCGCGAAGACGTCGCTTCCGTGCGTGTCACAGTCAGTTCAAGCATATACAAAAACGGCATGGCCGTGGGAATTCCCGGCACGAACGGAGCCAGGGGCAACGCTATCGCTGCGGCTTTAGGGGCTATTTGCGGCAGATCGGATTTGGGGCTGGAAGTTTTGCGCGAAAGCACCAAAGATGACGTGGCAAAGGCGCGTCAATGGGTTAAAGACGAAAGAGTGAGCATCTACTGCGACCCTGACAGAAGCGGCGTATATGTACTCGCCTCAGTTTTCACACCAGAACATAAGGCTGTCTGCCTTGTGGAGGAAAAACATTCCAACATCGCTAAAGTTATTGTAGACGGCAGCACAGTATTTGAGACAGAAAGAAACTCAGTGCCTGGCAGCGGTTACGCAGACGATGGTTTTCCCGCCACTCTCGCGGAGGCACTGGAGATGGCGGAAGAAATGGATGACGAGGATCAGAAATTTCTTCTCGAAGGCGTGGCCATGAATATGGCTGTTGCCGAGGGAGGCTTTAAGGCCAGGGAAGAATGTTCTGCCTGCGGTGTATGCGTTCAGGGCAGTAAATTTGGCTGGGCGCTGCGCGATACCGCACGTAAGGAAGGAAGGGGAGATGATATCTCCGTGGTTATCAGAAGCACTTGTGCCGCTGCGGCCGATGCTCGTATGTCTGGTATTTTGATGCCGGTCATGAGCAGCGCGGGAAGCGGCAACCACGGAATAGCGGCGATTCTTCCTGCAGCACTGCTTGGCAAACACTTGGGCAAAAGCGACCGCGACATTGCTAAGGCCATTGCCGTGAGCCACATTGCCACCAGTTTTGTAAAACGCAGTCTGGGACGTCTTTCGCCTGTTTGCGGCTGCTCTGTGGCGGCAGGAGCCGGTGCGGCAGCGGGAATGACCTACACTCTGGGAGGAGACGGGGAGAAGATTTCTGCTGCGATGAGCCTTTTGCTTTCAGACCTTGCGGGAATGCTTTGCGACGGAGCCAAAGAGAGCTGTGCTCTGAAAGTCAGTTCTGCGGCTTCGGAGGCTTACTATGCGGCTCAGTGGGCTATTGCCGGGCAGAAGCTATGCGTTCCTCAGGGTGTATTTGGCGAAACAATAGAAGAAACAGTTGAAAATGTTGGCCGTGTAACCAAAGAAGGAATGAAAACCGTTGACCGTGTGATGATAGATATATTGGATAAAAGGCACCGTCCGATAATGGAAAATTTATAAAATATCATTTAATCAACAAATATCGTGTGAAAAATGACCGCGCTCTGTTCAGCGCGGCCGTTTTTTTAATTCTGATGTGCTTTAGTAATGATATCGCGGATTATCTCGCTGCCGCGGGGAGTCATTTTGACGATATCATCAAGATCTTCTTTGGAGAATGATGAGAAATCAAATTTTGCGCGCTTAAGAATAGCTGTGCCTATGTGGTGTACAGCCTCTTTATTTTTCTTGTAGATACGTTCCTCGAGTCTTTTCATCTTTTCGTCAAGTTCCTTCATGAGGATTTCAGGGCTCCTGCGAATACGTCTTGCGGTTCCATCTGCCTTTACTTTTGCCATAACAACCATTCCTCTCTTTTCTTTGTGTACTTTTATCTATTTTATTGTGAAATAATCTCCATATATTAATGCAATTATAAAGCCTAAAATAAAACCTGTAAAGTCATAATATTATCAATTTCTGTATATTATGCTCGTTTTTATAAACGCTGCTTTTTCAGGCGGCAGTTTATTTGGGTAATGTTCAAAAACCAAATCGAAAGATGAGTCATACTTGTTGCGAGTTAGTGGTGTGAGCTGAATATAAAATATCTGACGTTTTGCCTGTGCATGCTTGATTATAACCTATGCCTTTCCTCAAACCTAATATAATTTTAATTATCTTATCTAAATCTGTATTTAATCCGCCGATTAATGCTAAAATATATGCAATATAGCCCTTATAT
>CAZFWP010000158.1:0-3421 GCA_964522805.1 uncultured Synergistaceae bacterium
CAAAACTCCGCGACATGATAAATAATGCCGCACCTGAGCACGAAATCAGAGAATACGCGCGTAAAAATGGTATGAAGACGCTTCGCGAATCAGCGATAACGAAGGTGCTTGCGGGTATAACCAGCGTTGAAGAGATGTTGTGCACAACAATGATAGATTAGGGGTAATGAGATGGAGAGCTTTGATCTTACCAGCGTTATTTTAGATGGGATAAAAAACTCCGCCAGTGATATACATATCGGGGTAGGCACTCAGCCTGCCATAAGGATAAACGGCAGCTTGATAAGGCGGGCAGAGTCTCAATGTGTGACCTCTGAAGATATGCACTCTATCATGGAGAGACTTTTGACTAAAGACCAGATAGAGAGATTTATTCTTGAACGCGAATATGATTTTAGCTTTAACATCAGGCACGGCGATGGGGAAAACCAAAGATTCAGAGGAAACTTTTCTTTTGAACGAGGGAATCCATCGTTGGTTCTGCGTATTATCACGCCATGTATTCGTACAATCAAACAGCTCTGTTTGCCAGAAGAAGTGAAACAAGTGGCGGATAAATACAATGGACTGTTTATCGTTACCGGTCCTACAGGTTCTGGTAAATCCACAACGCTTGCCGCATTGGTTCAGCAGATAAATATGACTAGGGCAGTTCATATTGTTACCATTGAAGATCCGATAGAATATTTTTATCAGTCTGAGCAGGCTTTGATCCACCAGCGTGAAGTAGGCAGTGATACAAAGAGTTTTGCCGAGGCTCTGCGCCGTGCCATGCGCCAAGACCCCGATGTCATTATGATAGGTGAGCTCCGCGACCTTGAGACTATCGCCGCCGCTGTCACCGCGGCTGAAACAGGACACCTTGTGCTTGCCACATTGCATACCCCCGATGCCCCCCAGAGCATTGACAGAATTATTGACGTATTCCCGCCGTTCCAGCAACAGCAGATCCGCATACAGCTTTCTTCAATCTTAATTGGCATATTGTCTCAGCAGCTTGTGCCACTGTCCACAGGTACAGGCAGAATGGTGGCCACAGAGCTGATGATCGCCACAAACGCAGTCAGAAACCACATCAGAGAATCCAAGACCTCGCAGATTAACAATACTATCCAAACAGGCGCCTCTTTGGGTATGCACACCATGGATCAGGATTTAGCCCGTATGTACAATGAAGGGCTGATATCACGCAAGGATACTTTGGCTTATGCCCATGACCCGAAAGACATCGAAAGATATCTGTCATAATCTGTTTCTTGCGAGACGCAAGGCAAGTTTGCTTATTGAAGTTCTGATTGTAATACCCATTGTTTTTTGTATATTGTTTCTCATATTTGAGACTATAACCATGTGCGATGCTCTCTACTTGAAAGCCGAACAAATGGCGGTAATGGAAGGTGCTAAGGAAACCGTGCTGACAGAGTTAGCTTCCGGTGTCTTACCAAAGGATTTAGATATGGGAGATTGTGGGTGGCGTGTGGAAAAAATCTTTTACCAAGAAAAACTCTGCGAGATACATATTGTCGTTGACGGATACAAAGAGAGTAAAAGGTCGGTCATTATTTGGCCTTTGGCATCGTAGTTTTGTCAGTCCGGCAGTTACCCTTGTCGAGCTGCTTATTGTTCTTGCGATTATCTCTGTGATGGCTTTGCCTGTCGCCGGAGCACTGCGCCTCTCCGTTGACCGATTATATGCGGAGTATGACCGAAGAATGATCGCTCAGCGCACAGACTGTGTTATATCCATTCTCAACTACCGCGTTCATTATTGCGCCGCAGGGCTGCCAACAGACAAAGATATGTACAAAAAAGCTTTTGGCGGCAGTACCTACGCGTCATTTAACTGGAACGGCCCCATCAGTATATTGAACAGCCCAAGCGGGTTGCCAAACGGCGAGCTACGTTTGGTCTACACCCATCCTCAGGGTATCAGGCTGAAAAAATCATTTGTTTTCGGAAAAGATGGACAAACCATTGACTTAACCTCACCAATTAACCCGGGGAGTTTGGAATCTCGTCTGTCAGGAATACCTTACTATCTCAAAAATTGTGTTGTATTTAACGGCATATCTCCCTCAAAGACGCCGCTTATTGTGCGTTGGATTGGCAACAGCGGGAAAAGCCTGCAAGTGGGGAGCATGAATGGCACGGAAGTTTTCTCTCTTGGCAGGGGAGAGGAATTAAATTTGCTCTGTGCAATGAGGGTGTACTGCAAGGCGGAAAAGCTGTATGGAAATGAGATGCGCCAGAGCGGAGAGCAGCCGCGGGTTGACGGTATAGAGGATATTCGTTTTGAATTTGACAAGGAGCTAAGGAAGCTCACGGTGTATATGCTTGTCAGAGGTTCGCATGTAAACGCCGATGTATGTAAAGTAAAAGACAGCCATCTTTGGCCTTCCCATTTATACTCTCCCGCGCTTGCGAAAAAATCATTCTATCGCAGAGCCGTTAAAAAAGCCGTTATGCATCTGCCAAACTATCTGCCATGAACGCTAAGTATCTAAAAAAATCACCGGGGGTAATTTTTATCACCCATTTTATCCTGTCGTTAATGGCGATGATGTTTGTAACTGCGGCACTTACGATGGCCAACACCTCTTTTATGGAGAAGGTAAAAGCTCTTTATCCGCTTAAGAGGGAGAATGTTGCTTTACAGCTGTGCGCGGTGACGGAAGCGTGGCTTTATGACGAAATTATCTCGGGAAATATCCCCGCCCCTCCAAAGAGAGGTTCTGTGATAATTCCCAACAACGCCCCTGTTTTTTACCTTCCCGAAGCTAAGATTGCCATTTTGCAAAAAAATAATCCCGACTTTTATCTTGAAGCGTATGTGGTTGACGAACATTACTATGTTGCTGAGACAATTTTGCAAATGCAGGACGCCGTCTATTATGAGCCGCGGTTTTTTGATGAGGATGAGCCTGACGGCATTGTTTCAGACCGTAAATATTTGATTTGCGTCTTTACCGCTCACCCTCAGTCGTCGGAATCGGTGCTGAAGTATCTAAGAGAAATACGTGTCTGTAGAAAATCGAACGGAATATTGGTGAAAATGCCTTTATATTCTAGAAAAAAGTTGCTTACGAAAGACAAATAGCCCTATTTTATGCTATGATTATCAGGCATATTTGTGAGTCAAAGTTTGAGGTTAGGTATAACCGTAAATGTTACAGGGAGGTTTTTTTATGGCACAGATAGTAGACACAAGTGATTTCCGCCCCGGTCTTAAGATTAAATGGGAGGGCGGAATGTGGGTTATTCTTGAATGCTCACATCACAAGATGGGCAGAGGCGGTGCTATTGTCCGCGGCAAGCTTCGTAATATTGAAACAGGCTCGGGTGTAGAGCAGTCCTTTAAGTCCGGTGAACGTTTTGAAAGAATTGTTTTTGACGAAAAACCCGCGCAGTACCAGTATAAAGA
>CAZFWP010000159.1:0-3401 GCA_964522805.1 uncultured Synergistaceae bacterium
GGAAGTGCTATCCTCTCTGCACCAACCGGCAGCGGTAAAACTTGGGTTGCCTATGTGTGGGCAGGCCTGATGGACATTGACGGCAATGCTTCTGTGCCGTCAGGGAGAGTGATCTTTACCGCTCCGATTAAGGCGCTTTCCAATGAAAGATACCTTGAGCTTAAGTCTATGGGTTTTGACGTTGGTCTTGAGACCGGCGATTTCAAAAAAAACGCCGGTGCGATGGTTCTTTGCTGTACGCAGGAAATATACACGCTTAAATATGCGCACCTTCCCTCCCAAAAAGTTATAGTTGATGAATTTCACTTTATATTTAACGATCCGGAAAGAGCAAGAGCCTATATTGACGGACTCAGAAGAACCTCTTATGAAAGTGATATTCTGGTGATGTCGGCTACCTTCGGCAACCCAGGCGGAGTCAAAAAATATCTTGAAGAGACCGCCATGCGAGATTTTATACTCTATGAGACAAAATCGCGCGTTACAGATTTGGTCTTTAAAAAATCGGGTATTCGCTTTGGACGCATTCACGACGCATTGGTTTTTGTCTTCTCCAAAAAAGGCGCGGAATGGCTTGCGGCCCAAATAGCGCGCACACGCAGCAAAATCAGCAGAGAGCACAGAGCCAGGCTCAGAGAGATGGCGGAAATATTGGAAGTTCAATCTGTACCCAACATCATGCTCTGCGGTGTAGGTATGTATTTCGGATCGCTGCTGCCAAAAGAAAAACTTCTGGTTGAAATGGCTTTTAGGGAAAGAATACTTGATGTTGTTGTCGGCACAGACGCGCTCTCTTTAGGGGTAAACCTTCCGGCCGAAACCGTTGTTTTCGGACAGATGGCGAAGTTTATTGACGGTCCTCTGACGAAAAATGAATTTATGCAGATGGCGGGGCGAGCTGGAAGAAAGGGTTACTTCAATCCAGGTTATGTAACCTACATACCAAGAAGCAAGTGCGAGCATAACGATTATGACACCGGGCTTCTTTATCTCGAAACACTGGATAAGACATGTGAAGAGGCCAAAATAAAATTGCTGCCTGCGGTAGGACGGTTGCTTAAAAAAGAAGTGACCGTCGAAGAAGAGGCGAAGATGCTGGCCGAGTATTCCCTGCCGCGGCGCCGCTACCGAGATGTCGCTGGAGAGGTTGAAGAAATACTGCGCCTTATTAACGTGATGCTAGGACAAATTAAAGATCAGAAAGAGCGCAAAAAAGTGCGCCGCGTGCTCGCCGATATTTGGAGTGACGAGATGGATGCGGCTCCCAATATCGCGATTGCTATGCTTTTTGCGGAGAATAACAGCCCCGACGCGATGGAGGCGGCAAATATACTAAAGAGAACAGAGCGCAATTATTTGCAGGCGCTGCTGAAAGTGAAACGTTTTGCCAACAGGCTTCCAGATGAGTACTCTTTCTCTCATATGGAGCAAATAGACCTTACTGTCAATCAAATAGACGGCTCAGTCTTTGGATTTGAAGAAAAAATTAACAAAATTAAAACAACGGAAGAAAGTTGGGAAACAAAAGAGTAATCTAAGCAGCTTACTTTGATTACAGGTACATTTCTCTTGACATTACACACTTAATTGATGTAAATATATAAGTATAATTTACATAAGTTAACCGCCTCGATTCTCTAGTGATATTCGCGAAGATAGGAGAATAGATGATGTTTAGGCAAAAATTCTATCTCAAGCGCACAACATCATTCTTGACAATAGCCGTCACTCTCTTGCTGATGGCTTCCTCCTGTTTTGCTCCCGCCGTGTTCAGCTGCCCCATTGATTTTACAGAAGGACAGATTGCAAATATTGAAGGAGTCATGTCATGCGCGCAAACGTCTCAAGGACAGCCGGCGGCTCTTCAGAAGAACGAAAGCCCCCTCTTACTTGCCCTAATTTTTAGTCAGAAAAACAGAGGCAGGTCAAACGGTGTCTATCAGCCTACGATATGCGAGATGTCAATATATTCAGATGGGTTGTTGGGTGCTGTGCCTTTTCATCTTTCGGAAGCTCCCTATGCTTCTGATTTGTCATCAGGACTCTCGATTAAAACAACCCGTAAACGCGAATAACACAAACCAGCCTGCCAATGTCTACGGCTCCTTTATTCACGCATTTTAATTTTTACTTCAGCAGAATTATATCCGCACTGTGAATATGAAACTGCCGTTATTTTACTGTCTATTTTATTAAGGCGGGGAGGAATTTAAACATGAGTGATGTAACCGATAAGAATGTTGTTCAGGAAGAGCACAAGCAAATAGATTTAGACGAATTGATGCGTAAATTTGATACCGAGGCACGCTTCAGAACTCTTGCCGGTTGGCAGGCGAAGCTGGTCATGATAATCGCCGTGGCGATGTCATGTTTCCATTTCTATACCTCGGGATTTGGACTGCTGCTTGCGCAGAAGCAGGGAGCGGTTCACCTCGCTTTCACTCTGGCGCTGGTTTTTTTGCTTTATCCCATGAGTTCCAAACAGTCTAAAACAAGCGGCATTCCGTTTTATGACTATATTATCGCCGCAATAGGAGTTGCATCTGCTCTTTATCTTGTTGTATTCTTCAACGAACTTACAACTAGAGCCGGGCTTCCAACAAGCACCGACCTGATAATGGGCTTTTTGTTAATAGCGTCTCTTCTTGAAGCTACAAGACGCATATCTAATCCTATTCTGCCTGGGCTGGCGATAGCAGCTTTGCTCTATTGCTATTTCGGGCGCTCTATGCCAGATATGATTGCCCATCGCGGCTTCTCAGTTGAACGCATCATTAACCACATGTACCTGGGTACGGAAGGCATTTTCGGTACGCCTCTCGAGGTATCTTCCACTTTTGTATTTATGTTTATACTCTTTGGCTCCGTTCTCGAAAAGACGGGGCTTGGTAAGTTTATCATTGACCTTTCAATGGCTCTTGCGGGATGGTCAACAGGCGGCCCTGCTAAAGTCGCAGTTGTCAGTTCTGGTCTTATGGGAATGGTTTCCGGCTCCTCCGTTGCTAACGTCTGCACCACAGGTATGTTTACCATTCCTCTAATGAAGAGTGTCGGCTACGAACCTCACTTCGCCGGAGCTGTTGAAGCCGTTGCCTCCACCGGCGGTCAGATAATGCCTCCTGTCATGGGTGCTGCCGCCTTTATCATGGCTCAGATTCTGGGTGTGCCCTACATGGAAGTCGTTGTCGCCGCTATCGTTCCCGCGCTCCTTTACTATTTCGCAGTTATGGTACAGGTTCACTTTGAAGCGTCACGCCTTGGACTCAAAGGAATTCCCTTCGCACAGCTGCCGCCCCTTCTTCCGCTGCTTAAATCAAAGGGATTTTTGCTCATTCCGCTGGTTGCCATAATCTACTTCCTGCTTGCAGGATTTACCCCTCTTAAGGCGGCTTTTAATGGTA
>CAZFWP010000160.1:0-3386 GCA_964522805.1 uncultured Synergistaceae bacterium
GAGTGTGACGCGGTGCTTACCGGTGCGGGGACAATTTTGGCTGATGACCCGCAGTTTACCGTGCGCGATGCCGAGGGGAGGACACCGCTTAGAGTTTTGCTGGATCGGAAGCTTTCTTCTCCGGTAAACGCGTCTTTTTTTAAGGGCGGAAATGTGATAGTCTTTACCGGCGACGGAGTTAGCCAAGAGAAGGCAGATTTTTTAAAGTCTATGGATGTTAAAATCATCACCATTCCAGCGTTTACGGAAGATGAATTTGATTTTGTATTGAAAAAACTTTGCGATAATGGTGTAAACTATCTTTTAATTGAGGCTGGAGCACATATCACCTCGTCAATTATTGCTTCGGGATACGCAGATGAGATGATACTGTTCTCTTCTCCTAAACTGATGGGAAACGGTGTGCGTTTCTCAGAATATCTTGAAGTAAGCGGCATGGATAAAACGGTACTGTTGAAAGATGTCACTTGCGAGCAATCTGGCTGTGACCTGTGTATTAAGGGAGTGTTTTCATGTTCACCGGACTTATAGAGACTGTTGGCAAGGTAACATCTATTTCGCAGCATGGGGACGTGTGGAAAATTAATATGAGCGCTCCTGCGATTGCTCATGAGCTGCGCATCGGAGATTCTGTAGCTGTTATGGGTGCTTGCAGTACGGTGATGGAGAGAAGCAATGATTTTTTTAGTGTGGAGATCATGGAAGAGACTCGCTTGCGCACAAAATTAGGACGTCTAAAGCCATTTGCATCAGTTAATTTGGAGCGTGCGATGCGGCTAGATTCACGTTTAGATGGTCATTTAGTAGCGGGACATGTGGATGGCACCGCTTCTTTGGTGCGGATCGTACATGAGCCTAATACCAGAAAATACTATTTTTCCGCCTCTGCAGATATTTTATCCGGTATCGTGCCTAAGGGGTCTGTGACGATAGACGGAGTGAGTCTTACTGTTATTGACGCTGACGATGAGCATTTTTCTGTAGGTCTTATCCCGACAACACTCGCGGAAACGACTCTTGGTTTTTTGAAAGCGGGCGATGAAGTTAATATTGAGACTGATATGGTTGGAAAATATATTATGAAATTTATGCAGGCTCAATTTTCAGATAAAGATAACACCACCGAGATGAAAAATTCCCTCACATGGGATAAACTTATAAAATATGGCTGGTCCTAGGAGGATTGTACCAATGTTTAACACTATCCAGGAAGCAATATCTGATATCAAACAGGGGAAAATGGTCATCGTGGTCGATGATGCTAACAGGGAAAACGAAGGCGACCTGGTGATGGCGGCTCAATGCTGCCGTACAGAAGATTTAAACTTTATGATTACCAACGCCAGAGGGTTGGTTTGTGTTCCCCTTAGTTCTGAGCAAGCCGCAAGATTGCAGCTCCCACCCATGGTTGAGCACAATACCGACGCACACGGAACGGCTTTTACTGTCTCCGTTGACCACATGAACGATACAACAACAGGAATATCTGCTGCGGAAAGGGCGATTACAGCCAGAGCTTTGGCTGACCCCCAGGCAAAGCCCGATGATTTTCGCAAGCCGGGGCATATCTTTCCTCTTATAGCAAGACAGGGCGGCGTGCTAAAAAGAGCCGGACACACTGAGGCTGCTGTTGACTTGGCGAGATTGTCAGGTTTCAACGAAGGCGGCGTCATTTGCGAAATTATAAATGAAGACGGTTCGATGGCACGGCTGCCGCAATTACTGACGTTCGCCGAAAAACACGGACTGAAGATTATTTCTGTGGAAGATTTAATCCGTTTCCGCGTTATCGGGGAAAAGTTTGTGCAGAGAGAAGCGACAATACATCTTCCCACTGCGTGGGGCGATTTTATTTGTCATGCTTATGTGAGTCCCTATGGGGATAATCCCGGAGCGGTTCATTTGGCCCTTGTCAAAGGTGATATCTCCGGTGCGGAAGATGTCTTGGTGCGTGTGCATTCAGAATGTCTGACAGGGGATCTTTTGGGCTCATTGCGTTGCGACTGCGGCCCCCAGCTTCATAAGGCGATGCAGATGATTGAAGAGGCGGGGCGCGGTGTGGTTCTTTATATGAGGCAGGAGGGACGCGGTATCGGTCTACTGGCGAAGCTGAAAGCATACGAGCTTCAGGAAAAAGGCATGGATACGGTAGAGGCCAATGTGGCTCTCGGTTTTGCTCCCGACTTGCGGGACTACGGCATCGGAGCGCAGATATTGGTTGACCTCGGACTGAGAAAGTTTAAATTGATGACGAATAATCCGGTTAAGATTACCGGACTTGCCGGTTATGGACTGGAGATCACCGAAAGAGTGCCTATCGAAGTTCAGGCAAATAAATTCAATGAAAAGTATCTTAATACCAAGGTGTGCAAGATGGGGCACTATCTGCACATGGACCACCCCGATTGCAAGGATTGCTGTAAATAACAAAAATATTTATTGAACATAAAGGAGATGTATCCATGAGAGTTATTCAGGGTAATATGATAGGCACAGGACTGCGCTTCGCTATAATAGCCTCACGTTTTAATGAGCTTATCACCGGAAAACTTATTGAAGGAGCTAAAGATGCTCTCACCCGCCACGATGTGCGCCATCAAGATATTGATATCTACTGGACGCCTGGCGCATGGGAACAGCCCATTGTTGCCAAAGAAATAGCACTGAACGGCAAATATGACGCCATCATATCACTTGGGGCTGTCATTCGCGGCGATACGACCCACCATGAATATGTTGCCGGTGAAGCTGCGAAGGGACTTGCCCACGTTAGCTTAGAGCATAGGGTTCCCGTGGCATTTGGCATTCTCACATGTGAGAATCTTGAGCAGGCCCTGATGCGCGCAGGCAGCAAAGCCGGCAATAAGGGAGCTGATGCCGCGTTGGCTGCATTGGAGACCGCTAATTTGATAAAGGAAGTTCGCTCTGACAGAGGAGGCAATGAAGCATAATGCTTGACCAGAAGTGGATTAGAGATCACAGTGAAGAAGTCACTGCGATGCTCAAAAACAGAAATAATGCTTTTCCCATTGATAGATTTTTAGAGCTGGATAATTTGCGCAGAGAAGCTCTGCTTGAAGTGGAAACACTGAAAGAGAAGCGCAATGCCGGAGCCAAACAAGTTGGCGCCATAAAGAAATCAGGCGGCAACGCCGATGCTTTGATGGAAGAGATGCGCGCAATCGGCGATCAGGTAAAGGAATTAGACGACAAGGCCGCGGAAATACAGTCTGAACTAGATGATTTGGCTATGAGAATACCGAACATGCCTCATGAATCGGTGCCTGTAGGCAAAGATGAAAGTGAAAATGTGGAAATCAGAAAATGGGGGACACCGAGAAATTTTGATTTCACCCCCAAAGCACATTGGGACATTTGCGAACCTC
>CAZFWP010000161.1:0-3382 GCA_964522805.1 uncultured Synergistaceae bacterium
AGAGTAAAAATTGCATCCTTAAGTTCAGACAAAGAAGTCCTCTCGCTGTTATGTGCCTCAAGCAACGCTTTGACTTCTGAAAAAACATCTTCCGAATCAAGGGCAAATCTGCTTTTAAATATTTTTTCATGAGCAGTTTTATCAACATTCTTCGCATCATAAAACAGTTCTTCGTATAGTTTTTCTCCCTGCCTAATACCGGTAAATTCTATTTTTATGTCTTTGTACGGTTTATATCCGTGAAGGCGAATTAGGGTCTCTGCCATTTCTGTTATATTAACAGGATCCCCCATATCGAGCACAAACAGCTCGCCGCCTAATCCCATTGTTCCTGCCTGTAATACCAAGCTTACGGCTTCAGGGATCAGCATAAAGTAACGCTTCATATTTTTATCAGTTACAGTAACAGGCCCGCCTGCTTCTATTTGTTTTTCAAACTTGGGGACGACGCTGCCACGACTGCCAAGGACATTGCCAAAGCGAACCGCCATGTATTTGGTATCGGGGTATTCTTTTTGCACATAAAAAATGAGTTTTTCTGCGATACGTTTGGTGGCACCCATAACACTGGTGGGATTTACCGCCTTGTCTGTTGAAATCATAACCATTCGTTCCACTCCGAATTTTCCGGCAAGAGATGCTATATTCCACGTGCCAAACGAATTAACACGTAATGCCTCCTGAGGATTTTCTTCCATGAGCGGTACATGTTTATGGGCCCCTGCGTGGAAAACCAGCTGCGGACGATATTCTCTATAGATGTTTTCCATCATCGCGGTATCAGCTACATCAGCAATCAAAGGTTTTACCGGGATTTTATTACCAGCCTGTATAAGCGACTCCATCAGCGAGTAAATTGACATCTCTCCATGTCCCAAAGCTAAGAGCTGCTTCGGTTTTTTTGACAATATCTGGCGGCATATTTCTGAACCAATCGAGCCCCCTGCACCGGTAACTAAGACTATTTTGTCTCTTACCAAGTTTTCAATACCAAAATTGTCCAGAGTCACTGGCTCTCGGCGCAAGAGATCTTCAAGACTGACAGAGCGAAGCTGGCCAATATTAACTTGTCCATCAGCAAGGTCTATAAGACTGGGAAGAACTCTAACCGTGACATTGTAAGGGGACAGCATATCCAAATATGAGCGTATTTGAGTTCCGGTGGCCGAAGGTAAAGCGATAAGAACAGTATCTATCTTTTCCCTCAACAATATTACCGGCAAGTCCTTACCCCTACCCAGTACCGTAAGTGATGCAACCAGCATACTTGTGAGCTGTGGGTTCTCATCAATAAATCCTATGGGCTGCAAATTCGACTTATTTCTGACAAGGTCCCTTGCTAACATAGTACCGGCTTCTCCTGCTCCGATTATCAACGCACGTTTGAATCCCAGTTTGTCCCTAAATCTTGTAACAGCAGCCAAACGCCATGATGCTCTTACAAACACAAGAAAAAAGATCCCCGCAAAGAGCATGATCACCAGTGACGAGCGTGGAATTTTCAGCCAATTTAAGAAAAACAATTCCAACATAAAGACAAACGCACCGCTGCAATAACAACGAAACAGTCTGGCATATTCTTCAACGCTAGCCTGAGGCCAGGCGATACAGTAGATTTTGCCTATATACATAACAGTAACGAGTGTCGTGACGTAAAAAAGAGCAACTTTTTCCATCTCACGCCAGTAACCCATATTTACAAAAAAGGTTAGTCTTAATGCATAGCCCAAGAAAACAGCGCATGTCAGCAATATGACGTCAAAGACAAGCACTCTTCTATTTCTGGAACCGGCATAGAGCCAAGCAGAAATAAACCTATTAACAAGACTGCAAAAAAACAATATACCGCACTCCTTTAGCGTATCATTAAAATAATGGATAGATTATATCAAAGGAGACATGTTATCACCGCAGTCACAGCTTGGCAACTTTTTTTCTTTCTGTTTTCTGTATTCATTCGGCGTCAGTCCCATCTCTTTTTTAAAACACACGGTAAAGTAGCTGCTGTTTCCAAAACCTGTGTGCTGCGCTATTTCAGAGATGCTCATGTCAGTGGAGGTAAGAAGTTTGAGGCTTTTAGATATCCTAAAACATACCAGGTAACGAAAAGGCGTCGTTTCCAGCATTCTGGAAAAGATACGGCAGCATTCTCCTTTGCTGATGTGGTCAGCTCCGGCAATATCTTTTAAGGTTATCTTTTCCATATAGTTGGCTGCGATATATTCCTGGAGTGTATTCATTCTTTTTTTATCCGCAAAACGCGTATGAAGCGCCGCCTCTAATATTTCCTTATTGTTTCTGATTATTATCAGCCATATGCGGCTCAACAATATTTTCAATTCAAATTCATAGGCGTAGACAGAGCTTTCCTTAACTTCCGCCATTTTCAGCAGCAAAGCACAAACTTCACCATGCCATGATTCACTATTGAGGAAAACCATTTTCAGCCTGTCGGCAGAAAGCAAAGGCGCGATATAGTCTTTGCGTATCAAGCTGCTGTTGTAGCCAGCAATTATTTTGGGGTCGAAGTTAACACACACATATTCTCCGTCAGAATCTTCCGTAGGGACTGCTTCGTGGGGGCAGCCGGAGTTGATAAACACACCCTGTCCCTTTTCGATGCGAGCTTCTCTGTCTGCGGCACGAAAAAGAATCGCGCCGTTTGTAACAGCAGCGATTTGCACTTCCTGGTGCCAGTGCAGAGCAGAACCACCCATCTTTTCAGCAACATGCCTTCTGTCTACTGAAAGGGGAAAATCATCTTTTAAATGCTCGGCAAGTTCTTGCTGCTTAGTATCAGTATATATGGAACGAGATTTCATTTTTCCACCCTATATATGAGGCATATTTGAGAATTTTTAATTTTATCATCTTACACAAATAAGTAAAGCCGAACCATCAGGTTCGGCTTAGCAGACATATAGTCACTGCATCGATAATTATTATTTAGAACGGACCATATCCAATTGCAACAGATATCATTATGAATACCAATGCGATCGCGCTCCAAAGTGAGAACAGCGGCAAGAACCACTTCGCCCACGTTGTCCAAGGTATCTTCGCCATCGCGATTGCGGCCATAATTTCTGTTGATGTGACAGTCATGTTGTTAGAGAAAGCGTCTGCGAACTGGAAGCAGAGAACGGCCGTCTGTCTGGTAACACCTACGACATCAGCAAGAGGGGCCATTATAGGCATTGTCAGTGCAGCCTGACCCGAACCGGAACTTACAACAAAGCTGATAATTGTCTGAACAATAAACATCCCTGCGGCAGCAAGCGATGGCGGAAGAATTTTCACAAGGTAGGAAAGTCCGTTAATGATTGTGTCCATGACATTACCCGCATCCAGTATTACCACGATAACTCTGGCAAAACCTACT
>CAZFWP010000162.1:0-3340 GCA_964522805.1 uncultured Synergistaceae bacterium
CTGCTGTAACAAAAAATACAATAAGCCGGTGAACATACAAAATGATTAAAGTAAGTGCTGCTGTAATTAAAAATTCCGATGGCGACCTCCTAATATGCCAGCGTAAAAGCGGCGGAAGCTGCGCCTACCTTTGGGAATTTCCCGGTGGTAAACAGGAAGAGGGGGAATCCCCCGAAGCTTGCTTGATTAGGGAATGCGAAGAAGAACTGGGAGTAAAGGTGCGCATTACAGGTCTCTATGCTAACAAAAAGTATCAGTACCCTGAGAACGAATACTTCTTCTCCTTTTATACCGCTGAGATAACTTCGGGAAATATTATGATGCTGGCTCATAACGACCTTGCATGGGTTCCGATAGATGAACTGGAGAAATATGCTTTTTGCCCTGCGGACGTTGACATAGTTAACCAATTAACTCACGAAAAAGAGTGTGAAAAGTGAAAATAATAGTCAGTGCCTGCCTCTTGGGGCTAAACTGCAGGTACTGCGGCGGGGGAGCTTTTAATGCCGAGGTGCTCAAACTAAACGAAGAGCACCAGCTCATCCCCGTATGCCCAGAGCAGTTGGGAGGGTTACCTGTCCCGCGCCTGCCTAATGAAATACTAAATGGCAAAGTTATTGACAAAGATGGCATGAATAAAACAGACTCTTTCACTAAAGGCGCTCATGAAACATTGGCGCTGGCAAAACTGATGGGCTGCACCAATGCCGTCTTAAAAGAACGCAGCCCCTCGTGCGGCTCAAGAATGGTCTATGACGGAACTTTCTCAGGCAGGATAATTTCGGGAATGGGGATAACAGCACAGCTGCTTTACGATAACGGCATCAAAGTTGTCAGTGAAGAGAACATTGAAGATTTATGGCAGTAATAAGCTAGATCCCCGATAGCTGTTTAAACTCCTCGTACTCCTCGTAGGAGACAGCGCTGTATGGCTTACGCTGCTTGCCAGCGACACCGATGGCAGAGACAGGACAAAATCCCACACATCTTTGGCAACATTGACATTTGGAGGATTCTATGACGGGAAATCCGTCCTTGAGAACGCAGGCACCCACAGGACAATTATCAACACATCTCATACAA
Source organism: uncultured Synergistaceae bacterium (assembly GCA_964522805.1). Taxonomy (GTDB): domain Bacteria; phylum Synergistota; class Synergistia; order Synergistales; family Synergistaceae; genus CAZBYL01. Next base: position 1,084 of record CAZFWP010000162.1, read on the forward strand.
CAGACGCATTTGTCATTAAAAACCTGTATAGGATATAAGCGATAAAAGAGAGACAGCGCACGTCCGCTTTTTACAAATTTATGCCAAAGAGTGGGGATTATCGTATTACCGCCTTTCCACTCTGATATCCATGTCATCAAAGTGGCGGCGAACAAGTCCGCTTTCACTAAAGCTTTATTGATTGTATCTTTATTTGCCGCAATATTGATGATTTTATTATTATAGTTACTTGGCATAACAAAAAGATCTGCCGCTATAGGAGCGTAACCCTTGCCCAAAAGAAATTTATAAAACCATTTTTCAAGCCCCATGCCGGCTCCGGCCATGGTCGCAGTTATAAAAATTTTCCTGCCGTTTCCCATTGGCAGCCTCTCAAAAAAATTCAGTACTAGTGGATAGGTAGAAAAAAATGCAACGGGAAAGGCAACACCGATGATAGAGTCGGCACCAGCATCAACGGTATCGGTTATTGCGTGAAAAGTAACTTTATTGCCGCCTTTAGTAATTTTATCGGCGATATGCCCTGCTACCAATAAAGTATTTCCAGTTCCTGAAAATACATAATAATCTATATTCACGATGTCCCCCCCTTAAAACAATAGCTATATTATCTATTATAAACCATTGAGAGAAAAGAGTAAAAATGGGCAGAAAAACGTCACTGCCGATGCGGAGAACTTTATTAATCCCAAGTTATAGGAAAAAGTTATGCAAACTTTTAGTGAAACCTTAAGGTTTTTTCCCCTTTTATTGTTTTTAGTCCAGCAATAACAAGTTTGTCATTATTGCCATTTAGCAATTAAAGTCACATCAATGACAAAAACACACCAGATTATACAGAAAATTCATTTCCTCTTGCTTTTGCAGCGCATATTAAAATCCCCCATCTACCGGACATCCGGCAAATGGGGGATTTATTATTTTTAGGGACTTCCTTATTCTCCCATGGCGTAGGCGAGGTTCGCTTTGGCTATCTCGATGTCGTAGAGCGCGTCTATTAGTTCCGTGCGGCTGTTTATCAGAGCTAGTCGTGCGTCTAGCATATCTAAGGTTGTACCCACTCTTTCGTCATAACGGCGGCGTGTGATTCTGTAGTCTTCTTCTGATTCTGCCACCCGTCTTTGCGCCACGGCAAGGCGGCTTTCCGCCGAGCGCAAGTTGAGCTGCGCCTGGGTGACTTCCATTTTGATGATGTTTTTCATGTCTGCCAGCATGTAGAGCAGTTCTTTCGCCTGAGCCTTCGCTTGGTTGGTTTTGGCGGTGATTTCTCCGCCGTCGTAGATGTTCCAGTATGCGCCGACGCCGAGACGCCACTCCGTTTTCGAATCGGGGAGCAAATCCTCGTTGCTGCCGTCAACTGTGGAGAGCAGCCCAGCCGCCATTATTTGCGGCAGTTTTTGTCCTTTAGCGGCGGCGGCAATTTTGTCCGCCTGTCGGCTGAGCAGGTCATACATTTTTAGCTCCGCCCTTTTGTTGTAGGCGGATTTTGCCGCACTTTCGGCAATGGCGGTCTTTTCGGGCTGTGCGGAAGGCGTTGCCGCAGGGGTTTTAAAAAGCGCCGCCTCAACAGACGAGCCAACAGCACGCTCCAGTGCCGTTTGCGCAAGCTGTACGGCATTATTGGCTTTTATGAGGTTCATTTCCGCTTCCGCAACGGCTACCTTTGTCCGCAGCACATCACCTTTGGCAATAAGCCCCGAGCGGAATAGCGTTTCCGCTCTTTCGAGGTGTTTTTTGGTTAGCAAGAGGGATTCTTGCGCCACTTTTTCTTTCGCCTGCGCCCTTCTGCCGTTGTAGTATGACAAACGCACAGAGTTTTCCACGCTTTGGACGACACGGCATTCTTGCGCCATGGCAGCGTCTTTCGTCAAGACCGATGCCTCTTTTGAAGCTGTGAGTGATCCTCCGGTGTAGACCGCCTGTACGAAGCCGATGGCGGCGGCGTAAACGCTGTGCGATATTACCGGCAAGGAGAGTCCCATCATCGGCAGGTTTACTGTCACTTCGTTTTCCTGCCACAGCCCCGCCGCCAGCAGCGCCGCTTTCGGCCCCATTTTAGCGGAGGCTTCTTTAACTGCCGCCTGCGCTTTGATTGTTTTTTCGTGGGCCGCGCCTATAAGCGGATTATTTTCTTTCGCTTTGGATATCAGTGAGAGCAGAACCGCATCATCGGCAGCGTATGAGACAGATCCCATGGTAAGGGCTAACAGTAAGATCGGAAGAGCACACGTCTGAACTCCAGTCACAGCGATAGATC
>CAZFWP010000163.1:0-3320 GCA_964522805.1 uncultured Synergistaceae bacterium
ACGTGTGCTCTTCCGATCTAAAAGGCTCCAAACCCAACCTATGAATGCCGCTGATTAAATCCACCGCGCCACTCTGTACCAGCCAAAACCTTCCAAAACGGCGGGGGTCGGTAAAACAAAGTCTATCGCCGCAGTCCAAACTGATAACAAGGTGCGTGTGCTTCTCAAGCGTGTAATCTAACGGAACAAGCAACAAAGAGCCTGTCATACGCAGATGCAGGACAACGTCATCGCCGCTGCTCAACATAATAACCAAAAACTTGCCTCTGCGCCTCATGCCGTTAATAACCTGTCCCGCCAGCCTTTGAGCAAACGACTCCGCGTCAGGATATGCCACAACCTGAACATTACAAACATCAACACCTAAAATCTTACGCCCCGCAAGCTGCGGAGCCAGAACCCTTCTTACTGTCTCCACCTCAGGCAGCTCCGGCACAGTACACACCTCTATTCTCTTAACAAGCACAAACATTTTATACCAGCAGAGGGCATTAGAAAAAGGTAAAACAGGAAACCGGACAATGACAAAGAACATATAAACAATTAACAACAAATGGTCACAAGCAAACCCGTATTAGAAACAAAGTCTCCCTGAGCTTTCGATTTCCGAACATACTGTCAGTACTACAAGCCAACGAAAATGCGCGAAATATTCAAAAATACGAAGCCAAGATAAAAAACACTCACTTAAAAACAAACGCTTGAAATTCCATTGATACCATGGAATTAAAACATTTTTACTTTGTTAAAGTGGCAAAAAAGAGATTATCACTGAGACACCTATTAAACAATAATCCTCTCGGCTAAACTAAGAAATACCAAACGGCTGTACACGGACAAGGCGCCGACCGCCCTCACCACTTGTCTGTACCGCTCAGCTAGCAGTTATTCCCATAATGGCTACAAAGAAAACAGCCCTATCAAGCCTTGGGAATTTCGCCATAGGCATTCCCATGGCAGATAACCCGGCTTTGAACCTAAAATAGTGAAAAACACTAATAGGAAACTTTAACGTTCGGGGAACGGATTTGCGCTTTGCACTTGACTCCGACATACGGTTCAGAAAGCATGATAATGTATATACCATATGGTAAGATTAACAGGTTGGATAATATATTCTTTATGTTAGATGAATAGGGGGAGTGCGTTTATGTGGATGATTGTAATTTATTTAGGCTTGTTGGCCTCTGGATATGTGGTGGGAGCTAAATTTCTAAGAAACAGCAGCATAAATCCCAAATTGCTGGGTAACATTATATTTGCCACAGTCATTTTGCTTGTCTTCCTAATGGGCATTAGGATTGGAATGGACGAACAGGTAGTGAGAGGCTTGGGAATTATTGGAGCCAAAGCTTTTGCCTTAACGTTGGCTGCATATGCGGGCAGTGTGCTAATGGTAGTTATAATACGCAAATGGCTTAAAATAAACAGAAACGGGGTGGAGTAATGGCTATAAAGATATTTGGGAGTATTGGCTTTGGAACAGCTATAGGATATTTCCTATTTCGCAACATGGATACAGCCTACGTATTGTTTAATGGGATAGGGCAAATAGTTATTATTGGATTGTGCGTTTTGCTGTTTTTTGTAGGCACTACGGTTGGAATAAAAGGCGGCATTTGGGAGTATATCAAAAAAGGTGGCTCTAATCTCATAATATTCCCCATGGCGGGTATCATAGGAACACTGCTAGGCACTGGCATTTGCAGCATTTTTATAGGTATGAATCCTACAGAGGGAATGGCTGTTGGTGCAGGCTTTGGGTGGTACACCATAGCTCCAGTTTTGATGGAAAGCCATTCAGCAGAATTAAGCGCACTGTCATTTATTCATAATTTGCTGCGTGTATTTCTATCAATATTTTTAATTCCTCAAGTAGCCAAGAGAATAGGTTATATTGAAACAACCGTAATGCCGGGCGTACCTGCTGCGGATTTATGCCTGCCTATCATCGAAAAAGCAACTAATGGTGGGATTGCTGTCTATGCCCTTATCACAGGGATGTTGATGAGTGTAGCAGTTCCGTTTCTAACACCATTGCTTTTAAGTTTATAGCTCAAAACTGCTGAAGAAAACTCTATCGTGGATAATTAACAAAAACCCTACCTATCCTAAATTGGTTTTACTAAAGCCAATCTTGACTACTGCGGAAATGTTGGCAACCTCTCTATTTGCAGATACAAGGGCTTTTATCTTCCCATTACAAAATCAACAATCGTTATTTTTCCCTTCCTGTTATTATCCACAGGCTGTAAGCCTCCCGTGTTTCCTGCTTTTCGGTACGGATTACTGGCTAAATCATATTATTTTACGGCGTATTTAAACAATACGCCGTTTGATTGTTAATCGCTTCAAGATATGTCTGCGCATACCTTTGATTGGCAAGTTCGTTCTGCTGCTTGCTAATGTCTGGAGCTGTGATCTCTTTCATTTTCAGCTTTCCAAAGCAGGGAAGTGCCTTTAGGTACGATAATATATTTTACGTTCTCATGGTATGTTCAATCAACTGCGTTCCTGTGCCTGTATAATAAATTTATAAGATTACTTATGCAAATCTGTGAAAGAATTAATTAAGATAAGAGTTTTTAGATATATAACGCAAAAGACTTCGCGGTAAAATTAGCGTTCCCCTCAATAGCGCGCAGTGCGTATTGCTCGATGCAAAAATGGTTCAAGAATACCCCAAAAAGAGACTGCTATTGCAATCTCCCCAAAGTTACGGTGTAATTATATAAACCTTTAAGATGATTCTGACTTAGGAGAAGCGAAACGAACTATGATGGATTTTTTGGCTTGAAGAAACTGCAGTGCCCCTATCTATATTCTTTGGTTACAAAGATTCAACGATAGAACCAATAAACTTATTGTCTATGGTATATACAATGACCATCAATTGCACATTAGAAGAAAATCCACCTGCTGCATAACATTCAACTATAACATGGTAAATTACTTTATTTGTGAGAGGGAAATGCAATTTCAAGAATTAACGGATAAAATGATTGCGCAAGAGAATGCTCTAGATGAAAAATGGAATGGCTGTCCACCTGTGATTATAAAGGCCGGTTTGAGCCGTCCCCCAACTGACTAAAAGCCAAAGAAAATAGTGCTGTTCTCCTTTTGCACTCAAAAAGCAAAATAAAACGCCTGAAGCCAAGTATCCATGAGGGTTTCAGGCGTTTTTTTATTTATTCCCACTCGCTCCTGTTCAGTGTGTTCTAAACAGTTTTGCTTATGGGATTTAGCTCAGAGTATTTGTATTGTTTTCATTATTCAGACAGTAGAGGCTATCTGATTTTTTGTTGCCAAAACGTTGCCAC
>CAZFWP010000164.1:0-3312 GCA_964522805.1 uncultured Synergistaceae bacterium
CTATCATTAAGACATTTGAAAGAATGAGGACGTCAGCGCAGCTTTTGATGCGCTCTCTGCGCGGTGTACAGCTTTTGAGAAACCAGCCCCAAGCGGCGACAGCAGCACCTGTGGCTAGAGCAGAGAAGGCAAGCAATACACTCCAAATCCATTGAGGAGCAAAAAGGAACGGAGCAGTAAAAAGCAAAGCCAAAGCACAGCCGCCGGTGATTACCCGCTTGGCTGCTGCAGCGTTTCTGATGAAAAACCCACAGAGCAGTCCGACGAAGTGGCAGAGAATGATGGCAAACGGCACATAGCCGCAGTCATACGAGCTCAGGGCGAAGAGGTCGTAAAGGACTTGTCCTTCAAAGATGAAAGAGAGTATATATGTAGATAAAACAGAGAAAACTACCACACTGAGCTCTCTTGCTCCAAAACAAAAGCCCATACGTCTCACCCCCGCAGTATACCGACTTTGATGCCATTTGTGTATTATATACCATAGCTATATGGCTGCTGTCTGCGTTATCTTGCAACAAGCCATCTGCCGTATGCAGTGTAATTGGCGCAAACTCTTGGTGCAGCCGCGAACGAAGTTCATAGACGTGAAAGACAAACAAAACGCGCGAAAAGACCTGTGATAAAACCCGAAGCGATTCCCTCCTTCCGCACCAAGTGCAGCCTTGATGAAAGAGAAGCTGTCCCAACCTCATGTGCCCATGCTTCAGAAACAGCCGCTAAAACCGCAAGCAGATCGCCGATGGAATAAAACGGCAAAGAATAAGCATAAGACAGATAAATAAGGGCAGCACATTCCGTAGGTTAAAAATCCGCTCAAAAGCGGTGAAAAATGGGAGACAAAAAAGTTGCCTCCCTTCAAAAAATAGCGCATGGCAGCTTAAGTATACAAGATGCCGCTAAAGAATATGGCGCGGCAGAGTTCTTCAAAGAAAAAGGACGCTTTTTCCAGTAAACGCATACATTTCGAGTAATCGGTCAAAAATCAGCATAAAGGCAGATTAGTCTATCAGAGATAGGACTAACTCTGAGGTTCAGAGGCAGATATTATTATTTTTTAAAGAGTTTGTTATTTACGGCAGAAGCAGATCCCGACTGCGGCATAGGGTGAAATTATCAGCCAGCAGATATCAGCGGAAAATGTGAATATTTTTACAAATTATATTAAAATATATTATGTTGTAATTATAGACCTAATATGATAGAATTTTTCGAAAGTTGATCATCTGATATCTGTTATATCAGATATCAGAGTAAAAAACACGACATTCCCACCGTAGGAGGGAAACAAAGGTGAGCGAATCCGATGCTAAGTTTTATACAAAGCCGCTGCGAGAGCAAGTTTGCGACTATCTGAAAAAGGAAATCGGCAGCCGTAAAATTCATCCAGGTGATTTTATCAATTTGCGGCAGCTGAGCGCGGAGCTGGGAATCAGCATTACGCCGCTCAGAGATGCTTTGCTGCAATTGGAGTGCGAGGGCATGGTTGATATTTTGCCGCGCAAAGGCATTATGCTGCGGGAGTTTACATTAAAGGATATTGAAAATTATTATGACATGCTCTCTGTTTTGGAATCACATGCTATGGAGAGTGCAATTTATAACCTGCAAAAGGAACATTGCCGCATTATGAGAAAGATTAACGAGGAAATTCGTGAGTGCGCTTATAACAAGCAGTTTGACAATGGCCGCGCACTGAACAAGACCTTTCACACCATCTATTTGAGCCTTTCGGAAAACAGCTACACTCAGACTCTTTGGTCAAATACTTGGTCACGGCTCTTTTATTGTCCGACAAACATCGTCCATTCTATTGAGTGGGAACTTATTTGCTATAACCAGCACGAGGGTCTGATCTCCGCCATTGAGGAACGAGACTTGCATAAAGCGATACATTTTATCAAAGATGAGCATTGGTCGTTTAAAAAACAGAAAAAATATATTCTCAAATATTATGATTTTGGCTCTGCGAAACAGGGGGCGGAGGGCTAACCAAAAGCAAGAGAATGAATACTAAAAGGGCATTTTAGGTTTCCGCAAAAATATCTTAAGAACAAGGGGGATTTTGTATGCAGGCTATTGAAGCAAGGCGCAATAAGGCTTATGAGTCACTAAGACAAGCCGGCTTTAAAAAAGCGATTTTAGGAGACCCAATGTCGATTAACTACTTTACCGGAATTCATGTCACCCCATATGAGAGGTTTTACGGTCTGGTGCTTGATGCGGAATCGGAAAAGTGTGTGATGGTCAATCCAAGCGTTGATACCGGCTGCATGAAGGGGTTGGTGGAGGAGATAGTTTACACCGATACCGACGGCCCCAAAGAGAGCATTAAGAAGGCCCTTGGAGAGTGCAGTGTTCTTGCGGTGGAGACCAAGTATTACTCTATGGCCGTGGGTGAATTATTTAAAGAGGCGGCTGATTCTGTAGCCGATATCGGCAATGTGGTTTCCAAGCTGCGCATGTATAAAGATGCCGATGAAATCGCCATTATGCAAAGAGCCGCAGATATCGTTGACGAAGCTTTGGTTTATATTGCCGATAAGGTTAGAGTCGGCATGACGGAAAAAGAGCTCAATTTGATGCTCTACACATATATGGCAAATATTCCAGATGTGATTACCGATGAATTTATCATTCTCGTTCTCGGTGCCGATAATTCTGCTAATCCTCATGGGGTATCCGGGGATTACCGTTTTAAGGAAGGAGATATTATTCTCATCGACTTCTGCGCCTATTACCGCCATTATTGGTCTGATATTACCCGCTGTCTCTTTATCGGACATATCGGCAACCCGAAGCTGGAGGAGATATACAACATCGCCAAGGGTGCGAACCTTGCTGCGATCGCCACGGTCAAACCCGGCGTTGCCGCTAAAGATATTGACAAGGCCGCAAGAGACTATATTACCAATGCCGGATACGGCGAATTTTTCCTCCATCGCACCGGACATGGGCTGGGACTCAGTGTCCATGAAGAACCATATATCACCCCTGTGAACGGCTTAATCCTCGAAGAGGGCATGACCTTCACAATCGAACCGGGCATTTATTTGGCGGGAATCGGCGGAGTCCGCGTAGAGGACGATATTCTTGTGACGAAGGACGGCTGCCGCGTATTAACTAAAACTTCGAAGGATTTAAGCAGCCACATCCTTAAAGTGTAAAAATATTAAAAACAGCGGTGCCGAAAGGAAAATCTCATATGAGGACGGACACTATAAAGGTGGATGCGCATATTGTAATGCTGAAAGAGCGGCAACTCTTTCATTTTCTCAAAAATTACAATACGCGCTTTTTCAGACAGAGAGC
>CAZFWP010000165.1:0-3299 GCA_964522805.1 uncultured Synergistaceae bacterium
GGAATAAAGTCTGCCGGACTGCTGACTCAAGGCGTAAAATAATGTCCCGCCGCATAAAAAAAACTTGGGTATTCGCGCTTGCCGTAAGCTTAGCTGTTCATACCCTCATCATTATCTCTATACCAAGCGCCGCCCCAAAAACACAGCTTTTGCCGGTAATGACAGTGCGTTTGGTGAGTGCTCAAAAGCCACCGCAGCCCGTCTCCTCTCCGAAAGCTGGGGCACCGGCTGCCACCAAAAAAGAATCACCGAAAGAGAAAGTTATAAAAAGTGTTAAGAAAAGCGAGGCAAAAACAAAAAAAGTTGCTTCCTTGCCGGTAAAAAACCTCTCTGCTGCCACGGCTGAAACTAAAAAAGAGGTGTTGTCCTCTGCCTTGGAGGCGGAGAATGGCTCTGCTGCTGAAGCAGGGGGCGGAGCTCTGTCTGAGGGCTCGGCAGGAGGCGAGGGAGGTGCTGCCGGCGGTGTCGGCGGCACAGGCAGCGGTGAAATTATTGACGGTGCATTGCTGAAAGTCACCAAAAAAACGCTTCCCGACTATCCGCTCTTTTCACGTAAACGCAAAGAGGAGGGCACCGTTGTTTTGATCATCACCATTGATAAAAAAGCGGTTGTAAAGACAGAAATTGAACAGTCCAGCGGGCATGAACGCTTGGATTTAAGTGCGGTAAGAGCTGTCAAGGCATGGCGCTTTGACCATGAAGGCAGAATAAGGGCCAGAATACCCTTCTCCTTCAAGCTCAAATAAGGAGAGTATATCAATGGCGCAAAGATTAAAATTCGGCTCGCTCCGTATGGGAGGCACTTCATGGGTAGTCGCGGGAGGTTTGGCGGACAACGCCAAGGCGCTGTCACAAGAGGTCAGCGACATGGAAATAGTTCTCTTTGATACTCCGCAAGCTTCCAATATCCCCACCTCCGACGAAATCTTGCGCCTGAAAGAGCTATGCGGTGAGCTTGATATCAGCTGTACGGTTCATTTCCCTACAGACCTCTGTTTATCGCAAGGCAAAAAACAGCAGAATGCTTGTGAAGATAAATGCCTTGAAATAGCGGAACTATTCGCGCCGCTGGAGCCTTTCGCTTGGATATTGCATTTGAACGGAGACATCAGAGGAGAAGAGGTTCCTTCCGAAAATATTGAAAGGTGGCGCGCTCTGGCTCACTCATCTTTGAATAGAATCGCCGTGCAAACAGGCTTTTCGCAAAAAATATGCGTTGAGACGCTGGACTACAACTTCAGTTATGCCTATGACATCGTTTTGCAAAACGGTCTTTCTATCTGTACCGACGTAGGTCATCTGGTTCGCTATCGGCGAGACGTTACCGTCTCTTTACAAAAATACCTTCCCCATACAAGAGTGCTGCACATACACGGAGTAAAGGCAGACGGCACCGACCATGCGGACATGTCATACTTTGACACGGAGCTGCTGCGAAAGGTACTGACCCTTTGCGACGATGGATCTGAAAGAGTAATGTCCATGGAAGTGTTCGAGGAGGACTACTATAAATCGCTGGAGGTATTTAGAAAGCTGCTTTAGAATATTATTTATGTTACTTGCTATTGTTTATAATATATGATTAATTTATGACACTTGACACTAAGCAAACTGATGCTATACTAACTGGCAAGTTATGGGTATAAATTGATAAAAATAACTATAAAATTAAATAATAGTTTCTGCGGAATTAGGGAATACGGTTGAAAGCCGTAGCGGCCCCTGCCACTGTAATCGGGACAAAACCCCAAATGTCACTGTCAAAACGGTCACCTATCTTTTAGAGAGCCGAAGACGGGAAGACGGGGAAGTAGGATGAACGAGAGCCAGTAAACCTGCCGAAGAAAATAAGCTTGTGACGCGCAGCGGGCGTGAAGCGGTTTGCTTCGGTATATAGATTGGCTCATATCTATGACATCAAACGAAGGGAACTGTTTTTTCACTGAACAGTTCCCTTTTTTTGTGTCTTAACAACATCAAAAGGGTGCGGCACAAAAGCGAAAATACTCTGAAATAACAGAGGCTTAAGTATTTTTATCTTTTTGCCTGGTGACAATTGGCTCATTGCCATCATTAGTTTTGGGTAATTTAAGAAACAAAAACAAATAAATACTTTAATATGGAATTCAGAAGGGAATCCGGTGCAAATCCGGAGCGGCCCCGCCACTGTAACCGGGACGAAACCGCATACGCCACTGTCATTGGACGGGAAGGCGCGGAATTAGGATGAACGGAAGTCAGGATACCTGCTGAAAACGGTCATGTTAGTCATCGCGAGGGCAAGGGCGGCGGGTATGGTAAAAGTGATTGCCCTATCTGTATAAGCCTTAGGTAGACAGGAACCCTCAGTTGCGGGTTTCTGTTTTTTTTGTCCTTACATTTAGGGGGTTGATATTGTAATCAACAATTTGTATTTGCCGTAAAAAGATGGATTTATTCTAAAAGAATGGGGCGTTTAAGATGATTAATAAGAAGATTTTTATGGTTATTTCACTGTTCGCGGCCTTTCTGCCCTCTATGGCGGCTGCTGCCGTGAGCGAGGATGCGAATATCAATGAGATAGAACGTGTTGAAGTCACCGGTTCGCGTTTGGCCGAAGATATTAAAGAGGTGCCTGCACCTGCCTATGTTATTACCAAAGAAGATATTGACAGCAGCGGTGCCCGCAGTGTGCAGGACGTACTCGAGCGGATACCTGGTGTCTTAGCTTTGCACAACAGTGCGGCGATGGCCCAGGCAAAGGGTGTGACGGTAAGAGGGCTGAATGCGGGCGTGCTGCTTTTAGTGGACGGCATTCCCTTTATGGGGGCGAACCACGGGGTGGGTGCAGACCTTGGCTCTCCCTTCGATCTGAGAGCGGTTCCTCTTGAATCGGTGGAAAGAATAGAGCTGGTAAAGGGAGCCAGCTCCGCTATTTATGGTTCCAACGCCGCCGCAGGAGTTATCAATATCATCACCCGTAAAGGCGCGGACAAAAGCTCTGCTTCCGTAAAAGTCGAGGGCGGCAGCGGCGGCTGGTTCAAAGGTTCTGTCAGAGGCACAGCGGTAACCAGTGATGATTTAAAGGTGACAGTGGGATATACAAGGACCCAGGAGACCGGCGATGTAAAAATGCGCCTGGCAGACGCTGCTGCGGGAAAATATGATTACGCCAAAGATTACCGTGGTAATGACTATCTATTGAGATTTGAAAAGGGGAATTGGTCATTTCTCGGTGAGTTCGGCGATTTCAAATCAAAATGGGATTACACCAATAACTATACTCACGTGCAAGAGGAGGATAGTCAGGAAAACAAATA
>CAZFWP010000166.1:0-3249 GCA_964522805.1 uncultured Synergistaceae bacterium
GGCTGTGGTACAAAAAAAACACAGCCACCGATATCTCGTTTAAAACAATGTCGGCCCCGAAACTTCCACCGCTAAAGAGTTCAGAGCTCTTTCAATTAGCTTTTTACGCATCCGTTCCTGCTCGTCCAAAGGAAGAGTAATGTCACTGCAGGGATTTGTAATAGCAACACCGGTAACTATGCGATTGCTGCCTGTAACTTTTGCAACAGGAGTCATATTTGTTATGTGTGCCGTAGGTATTCCAGATTTTTCAAGCTCTTTTACCATCGTTGCACCGCAACGTGTGCAGCTTCCTCAAGTGGAGACGTAAATTGCAGCATCTACATTATTTTTCTTAAGGACCGCTGCGATTTCCTTTCCCATTCGACGAGCATCCTTCAGTGCGGTCAGGTTTCCGGTGGTGCTGTATAAGAACGGCTCAAGCTCCGCAAAAGCACCATCTCTAAGGGCTTCTTTTACTGTCTTTAAAGGAACCAATACCTCAGGATCACCATTTACAAAGTCTGTGCTGAAACCACCGTGTACACTGTAAAACTCTCCAGGCAATAGCGCATTAAGTTCATCCGTGGGGTAAGCTTTCCAAATAGATGCTGTGCCTGACGGCATATGGTCAGGATTCCCTGTAGGTACCAAACCGCCGCTGGTAATAAGTGCAATTTTACTTTTATGAATATCGCGAACAGCATGAGCCGGCATTACGGCATCATGAATCTCTATCTTATACTCTGTTGAATAGGATTTTCCAGCAATCTTAGCCAGTAACATTTCTATTGCACGTTCGGAAGCGGTCTTATCGGTAAAAACCTCCTTACGGATTCCGTGTCCGAAGTACCCATCAGCATCGGCCCACATAATCTCTTCGCCTTTAAGTAACTTGTTAGCCAGACTCGCCATGCTCTGTATATCATCGCGCATTCTTGCAGCACTTTTATGCCCCTTCACAATGTATATTTCTGGATTTTCACGATAAGCGTCAAGGCCAGGGCTTTCTTCATTCATGCTAGTTATCGTAGGCACACCATAGTTTTCGCCGATGAACTTGCATAAAGCACCACAGCTCATACCGTAACGGCCTGATTGAAAAGCCGGGCCTGCTACGAACATATCAAATTTTTTGTCATCCAAAAAATCCTTAATACGTGCAAAAGCCTCTTCCTGATTGCTGTTCATAAAGTTATCACCACACACGAGAGTGTGAGTGATGACAGCATTACTTAAGGCTTGACTTAAAACTATTCCAGGACCGACAGGACCGACTAGCATGGCAGGCTCAAAATCTGCCTGCGCTTCGCCTCCTACCCCTGCAAAGAACTGGTTTACAAATAAGATTACCTGTTTCATAGTTAGCTCCCCCTTCTCCGCTCACTTAAAACTCTCTGACGCTCTTTGTCAGGAAGCCTGTTGTATTACCGCCATCCGCAATCATGTACATATTGACAATCAAAGAACCATCCGGCCTAAGGCTTGGGCCGTATTCGCTGTGAACAGGCCATGAACCGTAAAAATAATCCCTGACTATAGATTGGATATCACCTATTACCAAATCCATAGGAGGCAATTCATATATAGCTCCTGTATCACCGCCCGATACAATCGCATTGCCCTTTGAATCCTGCATCATCTTTCCACCGTGCTCTGCCATAATGCCGACCGTTTGAACCCCACAGTCTTCAAGTTCCGAAAGTTGATAGAAGAAATCAACATCTGCGTTGCTGCCTCCAACCCATTCAGATACTACGGCACCATCAAGTTTTAACGCAGAAGCCAATTGACCACTCGCATTTTTAACACGCAGTTTCATATTGTTGGAAACATCTGTTGGATACAATATAACTCCGATAAAATTAATTGTTTTTCCATGCTCCATGTACAATTGCTTTATAGTGGGGTCATTTTGGAAACCGTAAGCCGAAGTCGTTTGACCCATCATTCCAAACTGAGATGCCCTAGCGCCATCAAGCACTTCATTAGGGTGCATAAATATTGACAGCATATTATGGCTGTCCGCGCCATAAATCATATCGTTGCAGTTATTTGCATATTGGTTGTATACGCTCATAAAATAACCGACACGAGGAAGTCCCTTCTTTTCGGCTTCCACCGCACCTGATTCCAATTCATAAGACTCCCAGTCGTCAGGCGTCTGTCCTTTCAGTGACCTTGCTACATATTCAGCTAACAAATGAGCAGCAAGTCTGTACTCGGTTTCAACTCTTATAGAAAGGTCGAGATCTTTTTCATTTGTCCGTTCCGCATATACAACCAAATTTATTAGCTTAGCATAAACGCTGTGCTTGGCAGCCGGGCCTGACATATCTACCATTCCGTCAACCATATTGCTGTACTTGCCGCAGCAAATGACACTCATATCTTTTAGGGCATAGGTAACACCGTCTCCGGCACTCTCCATCGGCCCAGTGTAACCAGGAAACACAGAACGTCCATCAGGACGGAAACGAGGCTCTACCGCCGCTTTTGCCGGCACAATTCGAGCACTATCTCCTGGTCTTACCACATACAGTTCAATATTTTTTAGCTTACCGTCTGGATTTATACTGGCGATAGCCTCCTCCTTATTGACCGTAAGGATTCCGTCTCGAAAAACCGTCGTTTCCCCAAAAAGAATGTTCTTAACATGAAAATTACCGATCTCAAGCTTCTTCATATACTCACTCTCTTTCTCATATGTTATTAGCGAAAAATCTAAATTGGATAAATTATTCATTGAATATTTTGATGTTTTTTCATTGAATTGATTTTATGGCAGTTACGGTAATTTGTAAATGGTTTGTGCATGACTGTTTGTGTAGTTTTAAGCCGGAAAAGATAAAATGAAGAACAGATACAACAAGGTGTAATACAGATAATTGAATTATAATTCAAAAAAAATAAGAAATATAACAAAGAAAAATATGCAAATGACTAACATGATATCCATAATATGTTTATATTTTATTCAAAAATATGATGATTTTTCCAATATTTATTATTTTGTTAAATTAAATGCTCTGGACTTTGGCGTACTTCAGAACCTGAATAAAAGCAGATCTATTGTAAAATCAGTATTATTACTTATTTTGTTCTGCCTTAACATAGCTTCTTCCTAAGTGTCAAATATGACGTATCTGTTCATAATCAGCAATATCGTTTAAATTGCTTCTATACATCTGAGCAATGGAAATCTTTACGTTTAGAGCCTTAAGCAGAGATATGAATCCTCAAACGACCATCAGCTTCTGCCAAGAACGG
>CAZFWP010000167.1:0-3194 GCA_964522805.1 uncultured Synergistaceae bacterium
GTCGCGCCTCACGCAGGCGCGTTAGTTGAATGTCCTGCTTTTTAATTTTGTGGGGTTGAGTAGCGCGCCTCTTTGGGTGGGGCGTTTGTTGGCTGCGGGAACGCGGAAAATTTACGGACAGGTGTGATGTTATGCACAAGAGCCGGTTATTTACCGGCTCTTTTTTTGTTGTTGGATTTGTCCCACATCCAAGCAACGACTCCGCCGATGACGCCGCATATTATCCAAGCGATGAGACGGGCGGTGCCTTGGAGGTCGAGGATATCCATAAGCAGAAAAACTATTAGGGCCAGTCCTAGCCCTCCCAGTTTTTTGAAGCGCTCCATTGAGTGTTCACCCCTTTTTGCTTTTCTAAGCACTTTTCGCCGCTGTGCCAGGCTGGTTTTGCCGAGGTCTTTTTGTGCTGCGGTGAGCTGTTTTCTTTATATTATCACATCATCTTTGGGCGGCTGCAATTTGTTCTTTGGCTCAGTGGAAGGGGCGGTAATTTTGGCGGGGCGAAAAAATCCGCTGCGTTTTTCGTTAAGCCGCAGCGGATTTTTATTTTCTATAAACTAATTTTCGCAGTTGCTGTGGGCGGCGGTTATTCCTCTTCGCCTTTGGCGCGCAGAAGCTCGTCCAGCGTCACATAGTCCACCTTGCCGGTGGAGAGCAGCGGCAGGTCTTCCATTATCAGCACTTTTTTGGGGATGGCTATCTCTGCCATGCCGAGGTCTGAGAGTTTTTGGCGCATTTCGTCTCTTTTGAGACCTTCTTTGGTGGTGACTAACGTCAGAGTTTCGCCGCGCGGCCCGCCGTGGAGCATGATGACCGCGTGTTTGTCATCTGGCCAAGTTTCGCCCAGCACCTCTTCCACCGCTGCAAGGGAGATCATCTCTCCGCCGATTTTGGCGAATCGTTTGGCGCGTCCGAGAATGGTGATATAGCCTTCTTCGTCGATGTCAACGATGTCTCCTGTGTCATACCAGCCGTCTGCCGGTGGTTCTACCACTCCGGGATTGGTGATGCGCAGGTAGCCTAACATGATATTGTCGCCTTTAAGCCATAGGCGTCCGCCCCGGTGTACGCCGTCAACCGGTTCAAGGCGGTGCTGAATGCCTTCGCAGAGCATTCCCACCGTGCCTGTTTTGTGGTGGGCGTAATAGTTGTTGGAGACGACAGGGGAGGCTTCTGTGACTCCGTAGCCTTCTGTGATTCTGATGTTGAAACGCTCAAACCAAGTTTGCTGTGTGGATGGTTTGAGTTTCTCCCCGCCCTGAACTAAAAGCCTCATGGTGGCAAAGTCATAATTATCGGAGGCCGCTTTGGCAAATCCGCTGAGGAAGGTGTCTGTGGCGAAGAGCAGGGTGATGCGCTCGTCATAGCAAATGGTGGAGATGGTTTTGTAGTGGAGCGGAGAGGGATAGAGGTAAACGAATGCTCCGAGAGTGACTGGCATGAATACGCCGCAGAGTCCGAATGAATGGAATATCGGCATTGCGTTGAGAATTCTGTCCGAACGGTAGAAATCTACTCTGGTGTACATTTGCGCATGGTTGGTGTGGAGATTTTTGTAGCTCAGCATGACGCCTTTGGGTGCGCCTTCAGAGCCGGAGGTGAAGAGTACTATCGCCGGCTTTTCCCATTCGCCCTTAATTATCGGTTTTGATTTTACAAAGAAGGTGCGCAGAGCGGCAGAGATTTTTTTGCCTTTGGTAAGTATCTGGGCGGCGTCCTCCAGCCAGACGATGCGTATTCCCTCTTCTTCAACCGCCTTTTGCATGGCTTCAAGCTTGCCCAGCTCAATAAATTTGCGTGAGGAGATAATTGTCTTAACGCAGGCGGTGCGGCAGCAGTTTACCAAAGAGCGTCCGCCAAGAGAGAAATTGAGCATGGCGGGGATTTTGCCCATTTTTTGCAAGGCATACATTGTGACAACGCCGCCCAAAGAGGTGGGCAGCAGCACGCCGATATTATTTCCCTCAAGCTTCTGCGCTGCCAAGGCCTCTTCGATCAGCAGCACTCTGGTAATAAAGCCATTGTAAGTTACAGGTTTCTGCTGATAGTCGCAGAAGAGGCGGGTGTTGCCGCCGAACTCGTTGCGCGCGTCGATAAGCACGTCCCAAAAAGGTTTCTGCTTGCGCCGCGCGTACATGGCAGCCTCGTTCATGATTCTTTCCAGAGCTCGCCCTGCGGCGGCACCGCGCTTAGAGCCGGCGATATCATCGCTGATATCGAGAGCGCGTACCGGAAAGACGGTAATGGTCACTTTGGAAAAGAATCTCAGCCCGCGTTTGTGCTGAATGCGGGAAAAGGGAGTTCTTTGTGTGCCTTCAATATATATGGGAAGGATTTTTGCCTTTGTGTGGTCGGCAATGGTGGCAACGCCCTGCGAAACTTTCATGGCGTTGCCGATTGTGGTTGGCTGCAACTCCGGGAAGATAACGCAGCGCCCGCCGTTTTTAAGCAGATTTAAAAAATATTTGAGCGTGAAGGGCGCGTCAGAATCTAAGATGTGTGTTTCCGCAAGGGAGAGAAACATTCCCGCAAAGCGCTTTTTGGTGAGGCGGCGTTCAACGGCGAAGGGAACTTTTTCAGGCAAAAAAACCGCCAAAATCATCGGGTCGATAAATGAAACGTAGTTTGGGGCGATAAGCACGCCTTCTCCGGCATTTTTCCAGTTTTCCCAACCTTTGACCTCAACGCGGAAAAATAAATTAAGAATAAACCTCACTAAGATCCGCCACACATAGACCACTCCCCTGTGATAAAAGACGAAAAATAGTGGAATCCACCTTCCACTATGGCTTATATTATATCATAAACTCAAGATAACTTTAAGAAAGCCTACTACCTATCACGCTAATTTGCAATACTTTAAGCAGCGCACCGGCTTTTTCGCACAAAGAAAAATTGCGGCAGTAAAATTTTGCCGCTGGTGAAAAAGGAAAATATCAAGCCATATGAAAAGACAGTAAAAAAACCAATAAAATATGCGAAAAAGATGCTAATCTATTATTTGAAGCGCTTGTCTGTTATTTTTAAGATTTAAATAATTATAAAAGCCAGTCGCTGATAATATTGAACGGGAGATGTTATTATGTTTAAAAAGAGTAAGGCTGCTAACAGAGCTTTTACCTTGGTGGAGCTGCTGATAGTTATAATTATCATCGGAATCTTGGCAGGAGCAATGATGCTGTACAGCGGTTCCGCCA
>CAZFWP010000168.1:0-3171 GCA_964522805.1 uncultured Synergistaceae bacterium
CTGCTGATTATTGTGAAGAGATATTAAAAAACGTGCCTCATAAAATAATTAAAAATAAATTTTCGTTGTTTTCGAATGAAACAGTTCTGCGAAAATTGCAATGGGAAGAAACTTTGAAGCTTGGTCCGGACTGGATTTTATTTTTAGATGCAGATGAAATCTTTGAGGATAGTTTTAAGAAAAATATAAAAGCACTTTTAGCCTCAGATTCAAGTGTGGATGTGTATAAATTTAGACTTTTTGATATGTGGAATGATAAATGTTATAGAAGTGATGATATCTGGAACGCTCATTTACGATATGAGCCATATTTATTACGATTTAGAAGGGAGATTCCGTATATATTTGAAGAAAAAGCACAGCATTGTGGCAGAATGCCACGAAATGTTAAATATTTGAAATCAAAAAACTCTGATTTTAGATTAAAACATCTAGGTTGGATTTCAGACGAGATAAGAAAAGAAAAATTTAATCGCTATATTTCATTAGATCCGGAAGGTACTTGTGGTCAGCTTGAACAATATAATTCCATTCTTGACACACATCCTAATCTAGAAGAGTGGCACTGATATGATCTAGATTTTTATAACAAAGTAAATAAATAGGCGGATGGAAAATTTATAAAGAAAGTTATTTCTGCGTTTTTATAAGCATACCTGAGCTTGGAAACATTGACAGTATGTGATCTATCAAAATAGGAGAAAGGAACGCCCATGGATCTATTAGGAGATAAAATCCCCAAACCTAAAGACAAGGTGCTGTGGATACGTTACTGGGCTTTTGGTGACGTGTTGCAGGCTGCTGCTGAAGCTCAACAATTTAAAGCGATATTTCCCGATGTTCATCTGACGTTTTTAACGAAGCCTCTTTATGCTGATTTAATAAAAGAGCAGCCGTGGTGCGATGATGTTATCGCAGGTGACAAGCGTCCAATGTCAGCTTTTAAGGAGACATTGTCAAATATCCGCGGGCGAAATTTTGATTGGGTGATAAGTCTAAATCATGGAGGGCACACGGCGTTAATGTGCTGCCTCTCGGGTATAAAAAATAGAGTAGGAACTGTCTCGTGTTTTCCTTTTGCCTACAATGAGTCTTTGGAACATTTTTATAGCCGGATAGGCATCTCCACTACAGTTCGCTCTCAAGCGGTTATCTCTGTGAGCTCAAATACATATAGCATTGCAGGCAATCTCCTTTCTGCATTACCGAAGAGAAAAGTTGCTGCCATCATAGGCGCCAGTTGCGATGATAAGAGATGGCCGCTGGAACACTGGGTTGTTTTTTTATCCAAAGTACTGCAAGAGAACTGGGGTGTAGTTTTGGTGGGGAGCGGCAGCGAAGAAAAATGTTTCAGCGCGAGGTTAAAGAAAGAGCTTGATCATCCCCTCGTTTGTGATTTGACCGGCGAACTAAGTATCAAAGAATTAGCAGGTGTTATTTCACGGTGCGACATAGCTGTTGGCAATGATACCGGTCCGCTTCATCTTGCCGCCTTAAGCGGCGTGCCGACAATTGGCATTGCCGATTACGATCAGTTTAAGAAAATAGGGCTCGATTTGCCATGGTTTAGCGGATTATCTGCGGCATCGGGATTAGACTTCGCTAAATCAGGGAAGCGGTCTAAAAAATTGTTATCCGGGATTTCACCGGAAAAAGTTTGGTCTATTTTTTCGCGATATAAAGAGACGGAAGAACTGTCAAAAAATTAGACGTTTAAATAACTTTAGTTCAAAGTTTCAAAATATCGGTGATTTTGTAATATATAACCAATGTACCGCTAGGTAAAACGTGCCTTGGTGAAAATAAAGCTTTGCTCTGAAGCTAGAAATCTCTAGTAGTTTGGGGGGTGTCAATCATGGAAGATAGTGTCATATATATTGCACTGGCGATTTACGACCCATCGGGGAGCTATTCCAGACACGCAGGGGCTTTAATAGCTTCGGTGATGGACAATACCAAGAGCAATGTCTGTTTTTGTGTTCTTCACGATGACTCGTTGTCAGCAGCTAATATGGATAAACTGGCAAAAACGGCGGAAAAAGAGGGCGGCCTGGTCAAATTTGTCGATGTAAGCAGAGAGTTGAAAAAGTTAGCCGATGTTATCAATGTAAAAAAATTGACAGGCGTCTTTTCTCCGGGGACACTTTTTAGGTTATTTGTTCCGGAGGTTGTTGAGCTTGATAAGATTATATATCTGGACTGCGATGTTATTGTAAATATGGATATTAAGGAGCTCTGGGATATTGATCTCGCCGATTGCTGTATTGCAGCTGTCGGAGACCTTGCTGTTCAAAGTACGTGGAAAAAGGCTTGTACCTCCAGCCTGTCTGTGCGGATGAAAATAATGAAGATTTCACCGAATAAATATTTTAATGCCGGTGTTTCGTTGTTGAATTTGCAGCAAATTCGTCATGATTTTGATTTTTTAAAAGAGGGTATAAAATTCTTTGCCAGATATTCTCTCTGCACGGCGTTTCCCGACCAGGATTTCTTAAATCAGCTGTTTCAAGATAGCTGCCTTTTGATTGATCCCAAGTTCAACACCTTTTCCGGAAGCGCGGACCACAACGGCAGCATCGATGTCAGAGGAAAAATATGGCATTTTTCTTATGATAAGCCGTGGGTATTTCACAAACCCGATAATCCCTCCGGTATTCTGTATTGGAAATATTTTGCCGCCAGTGCGTGGGGAGATGAGGTAACATCATATATGATGAAGGCTAACGGTGGGCAATATTTTCACCGCCACTCATCTGACTGCATGAAAAAACTTGGCGAAGTCCTCAAGGAAAATGTCACCAAATCAAGTTTGCTAAAAATAGCAAAAGCCTATTACGGAGAAATTAGGTATCAGCTTACGAAGGGTAAATAACGTCTCAAAACAAGCTGCCGCAGTGCAAAAAGACTGTAGGCGGTCTTTTGGTAAAGAAAACCGAATGATATTTTTATAGACATATTGTTGTAATGGACATGTCATTGGATATTATGCAGCGCGTATTTATACTTGAGGGGATTATTGGGCTATGATTTCTTACTTGTCATTATTTGGTTTCGCTGGCATTCTCCGTCGGGAAGAATAATTAAAATCCCCCATATTGTCCAAAATATAGGGGCGATGTCACTTCGTAACTCAAGATCGGAAGAGCACACGTCTGAACTCCAGTCACAGCG
>CAZFWP010000169.1:0-3168 GCA_964522805.1 uncultured Synergistaceae bacterium
ATGGCTTCTTCGCTTGCCATTGATGTTATCCAAACTCTGCCCTCGGCACCGACACCCACCAGCATAATGACCGCGACAGGGTATTTGTTTCTGATTCTGTCACCAATTTGACGAAGAAGATCCGGGGTGATGTTTTCAAATTTTTCAAGAACGAAATCGACACCATTGGCAGTAGCGCAAGGTTTTACAGTATTTTCGATATCAGCCATAGCTGCTTTTACCTGGAGTTCTCTGTTTTTACGCTCAAGAACTTTCTTTTCGTCAAGGAGATCCTCAATTTTGGAAACAATCGTGTCCGTATCCTCACCAAGCATAGTGAGCAATGATGAAAGCGCATATGATGTGCGCTGCGCCAATATTAGGGCAGGTTCTCCCACCACGGCATTGATTCTGCGTATTCCGGAACCGATGCCCTCTTCACGGATAATTTTTATACAGCCGATTTCCCCGGTATTTTTGACATGTGTACCGCCGCAAAGCTCTGTTGAGTATTCTTCAATATCCAACACACGTACCTCGTCGCCGTACTTTTCATCAAAGAGAGCACGGGCGCCGCTCTTTTTAGCCTCTTCAATAGGCATAACGGTTGTGACAACAGGTTTGACAGCCATTATCTGCTCAAATACAATGCGCTCAACCTCACGTATATCATCAACTGATACCGACGTGAAGTGGTTAAAGTCAAAACGCAGGAAGTTTGGCGTCACCAGTGAGCCGGCTTGGCGCACATGTTTTCCAAGTACTCTGGTAAGAGCCTCATGGAGAAGATGTGTCGCAGTGTGGTGACGCTGAATATTTTTGCGACGCTGTTCGTCTACAGCGGCCTTTAGCGACATCCCTACTTGGGCAGTTCCTTTTGTCGCTGTGCCTCTATGCACAATCAAATCTGGTACAGGATAAATGGTATCCTTGACCTCAAACGTGAAGGAGTCAGCCGAAAGTATTCCTGTATCCCCAACCTGTCCGCCCTTTTCCCCGTAGAAAGGTGTTTTTGTAAGCACAATATCAGCCTCTTCACCGAGAGAAAGAGAGTCTTTCTTTTCTCCATTGACAATAATTGCCACAATTTCTGACGGAGACTCCAACTCGGTGTAGCCGCAGAAATTTGTCGCACCTATTTTATCAACAAGTTCTGTGTAAACATTTTTTGAAATAACGCTGCTGGTCTGCTTGCTTGAGGCCCTCGCACGCTCGCGCTGCTCTTCCATCGCCGCTTCAAAGCCCTCTTTATCTATTGATATAGAGCGCTCCTCACACATTTCCTCGGTTAGTTCGAGCGGGAAACCGAATGTATCATAAAGTACAAAGGCAACTTCTCCAGAGATAACTTTTGTTCCGTCCTTTTCAACCTTAGCCATTTCAGACTCAAGCAGTTCACTGCCTTGAGTGAGCGTTTTTGAAAAACGCTCCTCCTCCAGAGATAGGACCTGTTCAATTGCTGAAGACTGCTCAACCAACTCGCTGTATTCATCACCGACAGATTCGCGCACAACAGGCAGCAAGTCTATAAGGAACGGTCTGTCAATGCCAAGCAGCCTGCCGTAGCGGAGGCTACGGCGAATAAGCCTTCTAAGCACGTAACCGCCGCCGTCATTGGCGGGAAGAATGCCGTCGGCTATCATAAATGCAGAGGCTCGGATATGGTCGGAGATGACTTTAACCGCCATGTCTTTTTTCTTATCTTCACCGTAGGTGACGCCGCCTATTTCACAGGCTTTAGTAATAATTGGCAGGAAAAGATCTGTCTCAAAGTCAGTGCGCACTCTCTGGACAACAGAGGAAAGCCTCTCAAGCCCCATACCGGTATCGATATTTTTCTTCGGCAGCGGCGTTAAATTGCCTGCTTCATCTCTGTTGTACTGCATAAAGACCAAGTTCCATATTTCCAAATAACGGTCACAATCACAGCCAACTCCGCAAGTTGGCTTCCCGCAGGAATATTCTTCTCCTTGGTCATAAATAATTTCCGAACAGGGACCACAAGGACCGACAGGCCCTGCAGCCCAGAAGTTATCGTCTGCCCCCAGACGCACAATGTGATCTTCCGTAAGTCCGACTTTGTCGCGCCAGATATCGTGAGCTTCGTCGTCGTCAAGATAGACTGTAGCATAGAGCCTCTCAGGTTCAAGTCCGATGCGCTCGGTGAGAAATTCCCATGACCAGGGAATTATTTCATTTTTGAAGTAATCGCCGAAGCTGAAGTTACCGAGCATTTCAAAAAAAGTGTGGTGTCTTGCGGTGCGTCCGACATTTTCAATGTCATTGGTGCGAACACACTTCTGTGCAGTGGTGGCCCTGGTCACCTCAGGTGTTTTAATGCCCAAAAAGTATGGCTTAAAAGGCACCATTCCAGCTATAGTAAAGAGCAGTGTAGTATCATCGTGAACCAATGAAAAACTATGGTAACGTTTACAGCCTTTTTCTTCAAAGAACGAGAGGAACATCTCTCTAAGTTCTTTTCCTTTTCTGTACTGCATATAAATTGCCTCCTGTATTTAAAATTATAAATCTATTTTTGAGTTAAGATTTCTCTTGCCGTTACTGCTTCAGCCGCAACAGACGCTCTATCTATTGTCATGAATTCACCGCCGGCATAGAGCATCTCGCCTGCGACAACCGTGGCTTTGATATCAGCAGATGAACCTGCATACACCAAACATCCGGAAAGATTTTCCATATTCCAGCCGGTATAATGCGGCAGGTCAAGATCAACAAGCATCATGTCTGCGGTATAGCCTTCTCTTATCAGACCGGTATGGTCAAAGCCAAGAGCCTTAGCTCCTGCTACTGTAGCCATCTTAAATAGTTCCGCCGAGCTTAGGCATGTGGGGTCATAATTGACGCCTTTGTGAATCAAGGCCGCAAATCTCAATTCATCCCACATATCAAGCCGATTGTTGCTGGCGGCTCCGTCGGTTCCCATCGCCATGGAAATACCTGCTTTTATATAAGACGCCACCGGAGCGATGCCGCTTCCTAATTTGAGATTGCTCTTGGGATTATGAGCAAAAGTAATATTATCCTTTGCATAAAAATCTAGGCTTTGAGGGTTCACATAAAGGCAATGAGCAAGAAGGAGGTGCTTGACTTGCGCTAGACCGCTCTGAGTCAAGTATTCCTCAGGAGTCATTTTACCGTTCATCTCGCATAGCGCCCAATCTGTTTTCG
>CAZFWP010000170.1:0-3151 GCA_964522805.1 uncultured Synergistaceae bacterium
GTCTTCTTTTGCTGTCCCAGTAGATAAAATCGCTGAAGCAGTCCTGCGGTTCAAGAATATTTTTAAATTCCGGACGGGCAAGCATCGTCAGCTGTGCCGCGGGAAAGCGCCTCTTAAAGAGACGGGCTCGCGCGATCGCCTGAAGAATGTCGCCAAATGCCCCCGCCCTTATCCACAGTACTTTTAATGGCACGTCCGCATTACTCTTCATTTTTAAACATTTCCGCCTCCACATATCCGCAGATTATATGGATAAGCAGTGCGTGAACTTCTTGTATTCTCGGGGTGGAGACAGAGGGAACACAGACTGCGGTATCTGCCATTTGCGGCAAAATGCCGCCGCTGCCGGTAAGGGCTATTAGCTTCATGTCCAAAGAACGTGCCGTTTCAAAGGCGCGGACAACATTTTTTGAATTGCCGCTAGTGGAGAAGCCGAGAAGAACATCTCCGGCGCGCCCCAAAGCACCGACCTGCTGTGCGAACACCTCGTCATAGGATCTGTCGTTGCCCACACAGGTGAGAACGGAAGTATCAGCGTTGAGCGCCACTGCAGCCAACCCCGCTCGATTTTTGATCAAAAAACTGCCTACCATCTCTCCGGCGAAGTGCTGCGCGTCAGCCGCGCTGCCGCCGTTGCCGCACAAGAGCAGCTTGCCGCCGTTTTTGAGACAGGCAATAATCATCTCAGCTGCCTCGCAGGCTGCCTCATGCAAAGAGGTATCCTCCGCTGCCAAAGCAAAGAGGCGTGCTGATTCTATGAATGTGCCATGTATATCTTTGGCGTTGAAGCCGGAAGCAGCAACTCCCATTATTTTTTCATCCTTTCTATTATGCCGGTAGTGGAAAAGCCCTCCACCAAAGGCAAAATTACCACTTCACCGGCATACTCCCCGCCGGCAACATCTTCGGGGCGATAGTCGCCGCCCTTGGCGATTATGTCAGGGCGCAGTAGCGAGAGTAATTCCCTCGGGGTATCTTCATCAAAAATAACCACAATATCAACGTCAGACATGGCAGAAAGAACTCTGGCGCGCGCCAGTTCACCGTTTACCGGTCTGCTTTCGCCTTTCAGGCGCTTTACTGATTTGTCGGAATTTAGCCCCACAACAAGATGCGCGCCCAAAGAACGCGCTCTTGCCAAACTGTCGGCATGTCCGGCATGAAAAATATCAAAGCAGCCGTTCGTAAAGACAACTTTCTCATCCTTACTCTGCCAAAAGCGAATCCGCTCCGCAGCCGTTTCAGCGCTACACAATCTGCCCGATGACTCGCTGCGGCGCAAAAACGCCAGCAACTCACCGCTTTCAATGGGAGAGGTGCCCACCTTGCCGACAACGATCTGCCCTGCAAGATTAGCCAACCTGACGGCATCGCTCATTGCCAGCCCAGAAGCGACAGCAGCCGCCACTACCGCAATAACAGTATCCCCGGCACCTGAAACGTCAAAAACCTCCACAGCGAAGGAAGGCACATGGAGCGTAATGCCGTCTGATAATAAAGTCGCGCCCTTTTCCGAACGCGTCACTAAAAGATTTTCCAACGAATATTTATGCCGCACTTCAATACCGGCAGAGACGATAAAGCTGTCTTCATTTATGATTGCCGCATCCGCTATGGCAGAAAGCTCCGAGATGTTAGGCGTCACGGCAAAAGCGCCGCGGTAACGTTCCCAATCCGTACCCTTGGGATCAACTAGCACCGGCACATGATGTTCGCTGCAAAGAGAGATTACCTCCTGTGCCAGGGTATCTTTAAAAAGCCCCTTGCCGTAGTCGGAAACCACCACTGCACCGACACCGCCGGCAAACGCGGCTTTAAGCTTTTCGATAATAAGAAGGGACTCTTCTCTTGCCGGAACGCTGATTTCTTCCCTGTCCAGCCTCATCATCTGCTGATGTCCGTTTCCCATCAGCCGTGCCTTAACGGAAGATACGCCGCTTTTTAAAAGACAGGGAACTGCAGCTCCCGCCTCAAGCAGCATGTTTTCGATAACGCTGCCCTCTGCATCATCTCCCACACGCCCGATATATGAAGTCCGCACTCCGAGATGCAGGAGGTTGTTAACCACATTTCCCGCTCCTCCGAGCACCGAGTATTGCTCGCCAACAAGAAAGACCGGCACAGGGGCTTCCGGAGATATCCTCTTAACTTTTCCGGAAATATATTTATCCAACATAATGTCTCCGATAACCAAAACGGAGAAATCACGAAAATCGCCTAAACACAGTCTGCAAATTCGTTCCAAAACCTTCGTTGAAAAATGAGTCGCCTCTCCCATTAGCTCTCCCCGTTTCCGCTGATTATCCGCTCGGCAGCCTCATAAAGGTCTGCGGCAACTATATTTGCGCACACATGCTCCTGCGCGGCAAGTGCGCCGCCATACCCTGTGCGCACAAGCACCGAACGCAGCCCCGCATTGGCGGCAAGTTTAATGTCAGGCTCGTTGTCACCGATAACCCAGCTTCGGCGCAAGTCGATATCAAAATCGGCAGCGGCCTTGCTTATCATGCCGGGCTTTGGTTTTCGGCAGTCACAGTCAACTCTGTATCCCTCCGGGCCGTATTGCGGGTGATGAGGGCAGTAGTAAACCGCATCGATAACCACGCCACGCCTCGCCAGCATCTCATTAAGCTTGGCATTGGCCGCACGGACAAAATTTTCGTCAAAATATCCGCGCGCAACACCGCTTTGATTAGTGATAATAATCAGAAGATAGCCGGCATCAGCCAACAATTTCAACCCTTCCGCAGCTCTTGGAAAGAGCACAATCTCCGCCAGCGAGCGCAGATAATCTCTTAACTCTATTATTGTCCCATCTCGATCTAAAAAAATCGCCGGTCGGGAAGATTTAACCTCACGACTCATTTAACATGCTCGGCTTGTAAATACCCATTAATTTTTCCAAAACTCTATCCGCCGGAATTTCCGCCAAAAGCGTCTGCGAGCGACGTTTGGCATAGAAGGTTTGCAACGGTTCATTCCTTGCGGCGACACAGGCAAAATTTGGCATGGTGTAACCAACCTCTATCGGCGGCAAATAATCGAAAACCCCAACCGTGGGAACTCCGCTTAGGGCCGCCAAATGGAGAGGGCCGGTATCATTGCCCACGGCTGCGTCGCTCTGTCTTGCCACCGCCGCCATCTCTAGATA
>CAZFWP010000171.1:0-3134 GCA_964522805.1 uncultured Synergistaceae bacterium
TTGCAGCATAGTCGTAGATATTAATTGCTTGTTCTGAGTTTATTTGAAAAAATGATGAGATTTCAAATTCAAATTTATAGTCACGTAGGTATTCTTTGATTATCTGTGAGCCGCAGACTGTCGTAAAGTCATCCCCCCAGATAAAGTTACCCTCGGAGTTGTTTTTATTATATATTAGTCCGTTTATTTTCAAATTTATTTTTTTTGCAATTGATTTTAATATCTCGGTTTCTCGCTCACCAAGATTTTTGCTGCCGATTATGGCACAGAGCATTTCCTGGGAAAAAGCTGCTTTTCTTATCACTATATGTCTTATAAATTTAATAAAGTCGCCTCTGTTTAAGTTGTATTCAGCCAATAGATTAATTATCTCTGCGACCGCTGTCTCTAGTTCAGGTATTAACACGGGGCACTTTTCAAATGATACGATGTCATGTGAGCGCGGTTTGTAGAATCCCGATTGTAGGGTTGTACCGCATTGCACAGGTAGTGACACTTTGTTTCTGTATCCCCACTCTTGAGGCGATGGCACACATTCTGCAACTACTGGCTCAGCTATTCCGGCAATTCTTTGTAGGGAATCAAAGACGGTTTGGCGTTTTAGTTTTAGCTGGGCAGTATACTTTAAGTGCTGAAGCTGACAACCTCCACATCTGCCAAAATGAGAGCAGCGTGGTGTGACTCTGTCAGGCGAGTCATTGTACCTTTTTAGTACTTTTGCTGTACCGTAGTTCTTTTTGACTCTGACGACACGGCAGGAAATTTCTTCTCCGGGCAGGGCATTCGGAATAAAGAGCACAAAGTGTTCTTCTCCACAGCGAACGACACCTTCTCCTTCGTTGTTTATGCCTGTAACTGTTACATTGATTATTTCTCCCTGCCGCATGGTATCTCCTCAATTCGTCTTAATATATGAAAAAGGACGAGGGAATACACCCTCGCCCTTATATTATTGCATATTATTGATAAACTATTTCGCCATCGCTTCGGACATAAGTCTGTAGCCGGCTTCAAATGCCTTTTCGTTGAGTTCTTCCGTGCCTTTAGGTACTCTGGCAAGAATGGCTTTTTTGATTGCTTCGGGCTTGGTGAGGTTCTTAACTTCAAGAGCCTTAGCAGCTGTCCCAAGGGCAACCATGTTAACAACGATTTCGCGTCCAAGTTCTTCGCGTGCTGTTTTGACGATGGGAAGAAGGTAGACGTCAGCATCAAGCTTCGGCGGGTTGGTTACAAAGAAGTCATCAAGAATAACGATTGCACCCTTTGCTGTATCGCCGATGTATTTATCACATGCAGACTGTGTAAGAATTACCTGAAGGTTGGGATGTGAGGCCTTCGGGTAGTCGATTTCTTCTCTGTCGTAGACGACTTCTGATTTCGATGCGCCGCCGCGGGCTTCAGGCCCGTATGCCTGGCTCTGAACAGAGTTGAGACCTTCTGTGTTAAGAGCTGCGGCCTCACCAAGGATCACTGCGGCAAGGATTACTCCCTGTCCGCCGGATCCAGCAACACGAATTTCAAAACGATCGCTCATGATCCGTAACCCCCTATGCTTTCTGAGCGCGTGCGATTATATCGTTGTAGCGCTCGGAATATTCGCGGGCGGATTCGATATTCACGAATTCGCCGATAACAATCTTGCCATCAAGTTCTTCCGCTGTCATTGTGTCAGCCTTAGCCTTCATGACAGAGTTGTCTTTGAGGTAGTTGAAGTTATCCATCGGGCGGCTGCGCTTGTTCTTGCGTCCAAACTGCGTGTGGCAGAATGAAACGATTTCTACAACAGCAAAGCCCTTCTTCTGATGCTCGATGGCCTTTTTGAGTATCTGCTCGCAAAGTGCCGGCTGAGCTACTGTGGCGCGAGCGACAAATGTCGCGCCTGCACCTTTGGCAAGTTCGCAGATATCAAATGTCGGGTCAATTGCGCCATAAGGTGCTGTCGCGGTAAATGCGCCTTCAGGAGTTGTCGGGGAGGCCTGACCGCCGGTCATACCGTAGATGTTGTTGTTCATAACAACCGCAGTGATGCCGATGTTACGGCGGCATGCGTGGATAAAGTGGTTTCCTCCGATTGCTGTGCCGTCACCGTCACCCATAACGTTTACGATTGTAAGGTTGGGGTTGGCCATTTTTACGCCGGTTGCAAAAGCAAGTGAGCGGCCATGTGCTGTATGAAGTGTGCAGGCATCAATGTAACCGGGCATACGGCTTGAGCATCCGATACCGGAAGAGATGCAAATCTGATCCTGGGGAATTTTAAGGTCAGCAAGGGCACGGAGAATCGCATGCATGATGATTCCATGTCCGCATCCCGGGCACCAGATGTGAGGCATAAACTTGGTACGCAAAAGTTTCTTTACATTTTCGCGTGGCATGGTTACGCCACCTCCTTGATGAAGGACATTATTTCTGCCGGTTTGTAAAGCTCGCCGTTTATGAGCCCCTTACCGATAACTTCACATTTACCGGCGACAGCTCTTTCAACTTCACGAACCATCTGTCCTGCGTTAAGTTCCGGAACGATGATACGTTTCACTCTCTTTGCAAGTTCTGCGATTTCCTTGTCTGCGAACGGCCATATTGTTATAGGACGGAAATGTCCTACTTTTACGCCTTCTTCGCGGAGTTCGCGGATAGCACGGAGTGATGAACGGGAGACGCTGCCATAAGAAACAACGGCTATCTCGGCATCTTCCATGTAATCTTCTTTGTATTCCACGATGTCATCACGGAAACGCTCTACCTTTGTGATGATACGGTTAGCTTTGAGGTCAATGTCAGCTGCTTCGTTTGTCGGGAAGCCCCATTCATTTGTTGTAAGGCCTGTTACGTGCCAACGGTAACCGTCACCAAAAGCAGCCATCGGAGGAACACCGTCTTCGTCCGCGCGATAGGGTACAAATTCATCGGGGGCGACTGTCGGCTTTTTGCGGTTCATTACCTCGAATGTTCCGGCTTCGGGAATAGTGATTTTTTCACGCATGTGTCCGATGACTTCGTCAGCGAGAATGATAACCGGCTGGCGGAAACGTTCGGCCATGTTAAACGCTCTTATTGTTGAGGTGTAGCATTCCTGGACTGAGCAAGGCGCATAGGCGATTGTCGCATGGTCGCCGTTGCAGCCCCATTTTGCC
>CAZFWP010000172.1:0-3122 GCA_964522805.1 uncultured Synergistaceae bacterium
ACCGCACTCCAAATGCGGGGGTTGAGGGTTCGAATCCTTCCAGGCCTGCCATTTTGTGTTTCTCTGCTCTTTAAGCATAAGTACCGCATAACGTACAGCAACATACTAAAGTCGAAAAATGAGGAGGTCGGGGGATATGGAAAAAGTCCTCGACTACATCCGGGAATCAAAAGCCGAACTCAATAAAGTCACATGGCCCACAAAGCAGCAGCTGTGGTATTCAACGATAGTTGTTGTCATCGTGACACTGATTGCTTCGGCGTATCTCGGGCTGGTAGATCTGCTTCTTACTGGATTATTCTCCAAGATAATCTAATTACTTCTTAATAATGAAGAGAATTAGACTCGACTGTAACCTGGAGGTGAAGGGGGCTGCGGCCCTCTTATCGGCATGAGCGAATTATTTGGTAATACACAAGAACGCCGTTGGTACATAATACAGACATATTCCGGATATGAGAACAAAGTTAAGGCGAACCTCGAACAGAGAATCGCCACAATGGGTATGGAAGACAGAATTTTCCGTGTCCTTGTTCCCATTGAAGATAAGGTCTTCGTAAAAGACGGCAAGACAAAGCGAGTTCGCCGCAAGGTATTCCCAAGCTATGTGCTTGTCGAAATGATGCTCGAAGATCAGTCTTGGTATGTTGTTCGCCATACGCCGGGAGTAACGGGTTTTGTCGGTTCGGGTAACCACCCCATCCCGCTCTCACCCAGAGAAGTTGAAGAAATAATGAGCAAAATCGGCAAAGAAGCGAAGCCGAAAGTGGAAGTAGACTTCCAGATAGGCGACATGATAAAGGTAAAAGCTGGCCCATTCGCCGGTCAGGCCGGTCCCGTTACCGGGATTGACCCGGACAAGGGCAAGATTCAGTTCACCGTCACAATATTCGGCCGAGAGACAGCTGCTGAATCTGACTACACAGAACTCGAAAAAATATAACAGCTAAGCTTTTATAATCTGTCCTTGCACATTGAAAAAATAATAATCGCCCTCAAGGGCTTTTACGCACCAAAATCAAGGAGGCACACGTAATATGGCAAAGAAGGTTATAGGGGAGCTCAAACTTCAGCTTCCCGCAGGTAAAGCGACACCGGCTCCTCCTGTAGGACCGGCGCTCGGACAGCGCGGAATCAACATTATGGAATTCGTCAAGGCGTTCAACGCCAAGACAGCCGACCAGGTTGGAATGATAATCCCTGTCGTCATCACAGTATATGCCGACCGCAGCTTCTCATTCATCCTCAAAACCCCGCCCGCAAGCGTCCTCATCAAAAAGGCGTCAGGCAAAGATAAGGGTTCGGCAGTTCCCAACAAAGACAAAGTCGGCAAGCTGACGAAAAAACAGGTCGAAGAAATAGCCACACTGAAAATGCCCGACCTCAACGCCAACGATGTCGAAGCAGCGATGAAGATGATCGAAGGAACAGCTCGTTCCATGGGAATCGAAATCGTTCGCTAAAAACAACGGTCGCATCGAGTCGGCTGTGTGCCGCAAACAAAGGCGGCTGCGAAAAATCCTAAAAGCGGCATAAAACCGCTAACGGACAAACCCTGAATAAAGCAAAAAATTCAGGAGTGGGAGGAAGCTTCACTGCTTCCGACATTACCACAAGGAGGAAAATATTATGGCAAAAAAAGGTAAGCGTTACAGAGCACTGCTGGAAAAAGTAGACCTTACAAAGCAGTACACCATCTCAGAGGCGGTCGCACTTGCAAAAGATTGCGCAACAGCTAAGTTTGATGAAAGCCTCGAACTCCATGTTCGTCTCGGCGTGGACCCCCGCCATGCGGACCAGCAGGTTCGCAGCACAATCGTACTTCCTCACGGAACAGGCCACACAAAAAAGGTCTGCGTCATCGCTCTCGGTGACAAACAGAAGGAAGCGCAGGATGCAGGCGCGGACATCGTCGGCGGCGAAGATCTGGTAAAAGAAATAGCGGACGGCAGAATGGATTTTGACGCTGTCATCGCCACACCGGATATCATGAAGTCAGCCGGACGCCTCGGTAAAGTCCTCGGACCCCGCGGACTCATGCCCAGCGCCAAGACCGGCACAGTAACATTCGATGTTGCCGATGCAGTCAGAGAAATCAAAGCGGGCCGCGTAGAATTCCGCGTTGACAAGACAGCTATCACCCACAATGCTGTGGGCAGAGCTTCCTTCCCTGTCGAGAACCTTGACAATAACGTCAAGACGCTCCTCCGCGCGATCATCAAAGTTCGCCCGGCGACAGTCAAGGGTACATACATAAAGGGCATCACCCTTGCGACAACAATGGGAATCGGTATTGCTATCGACCCCTCACAGGCGCAGAAAGACGTTGCCGCGGCGGAATAACCGCAGCAACAGCGCTAAACAGCCCAAATACACTAAAGGACATGGATTTATCCATGTCCTTTTTTTGTACCCTTCTCCAGGAAGATGATAGCGAAACAACGGCTCACCCTTCCGCACCCTGACCCCCTGAGCCGCCGCCAAGCCTCTTTAAGCCGCACAAAAACCCAATCAGGTTCTCAAGGACCAAGGCAAAAAATAAAAGCCGCCATGACTGTATTGTAAAATAACACTCCATAAACTGCTCCTCACTCATGATCGAGAAGCTATCCAAAACATGCGGCGCCGCCGATTTTCTGAACAACTTCACCAAAATGATTACAAAAGCTGCCAATGCTCCCACAGTAAAACGGACCCGCCGCCGAAAAGCAAAACAAAAAAAGCACAAAAACCGTGCGGTACGCAAAAACAAATCCGCAGCGGCAGCCGCGAAAAATATCTGCGAAAACAAAAGCCGCGCACAAACAAAAAAACGCCCCAAAAATAAAACAAAAGCCGTTGCTAAGAAATCTCTCAATGGACAAGCAGAAAAAAAAAGCTGCTCTTAAGCAACTTTTGCCATAAAAAAGCTGCAAAAAATGATAAAACAGTAGTGAAAACAACGCAAAACAAGCAGTAAAAACAAAAAAATAAAAGATAGAAAAACCTGTTCTAGGCGGGAAAAACGGAAAACATTATACACCACTAGCCCGGGTGTATCAATAGAAAAAACAGCAAAAATTAAAAAAAACAGCTTGACGAAATGTAGCAAGCGCGATATACTACCTCTTGCTGCGTTACGG
>CAZFWP010000173.1:0-3100 GCA_964522805.1 uncultured Synergistaceae bacterium
CGCCCGAAGCCAATACTACTCCAAGTGCGGTCTTTTGCGGAACGGGCCATTCAATTGAGTCCAAATTCCCATTGGCGCAGGCGAGTATTACTTCGCCAAAGTCACCTTCGAATACGGGGAGGACAACTTGTGTCTCAGGGTCACCGAGGCGTACATTGTATTCTAAAACGGAAAGAGAACCGTCATCTTTTACCATGATTCCCGCATAAATTACGCCGCAAAAGGGGATGCCGTCACTTTTGAGTCCCATTAGTGTCGGTGTCAAAACTTGGTCTGTCACCCGTTTCATAAAAGCGTCATCTACCCATGGAACGGGAGAGTAAGCTCCCATGCCGCCTGTATTGGCGCCTTTGTCTCCGTCAAGAGCTCTTTTATGGTCTTGGCTGGAGGGGAGGATTCTGACGGCGCTGCCGTCTGTGAGTGCCAGTACGGTCATTTCCTGCCCTTTAACAAAGTCTTCAATAACAATTGTTTTGCCGGCTTTGCCGAGGGCCATGTCTTCAAGCATCATGGTGCAGACAGATATCGCCTCTTCAAAGGTGTCAAGTAAAAAAGCGCCTTTCCCGGCTGCAAGCCCATCAGCTTTTACCACATAGGGAGCGGTTCTTTTTTTGAGAGCTTTTTCGCAGCTCTCAAGGTCGGTGCAGCAGTCAAACGCTGATGTTGGGATACCGTGTCTTGCCATAAACTCTTTCGAAAAGGCTTTGCTGCCCTCAAGCCTGGCTCCTGACATGCCGGGTCCCATTACAAGGATGTTTTCTTTGCGCAGTGCGTCGGCTGTGCCGGCGACAAGTGGTGCTTCGGGGCCTACAAATACAAGCTCTATTCCCAGCCGTTTGCAGAGAACGGTCATTGCTGCAGGGTTGCATGGGTCACCGGCATGACATGCGGCTAGTTTCTTAATGCCGGGATTCCCCGGGCAGCAGTGGAGTTCTGTCACTATTTTTGATTTTGAGAAAGCGTGTACGACAGCATGTTCACGTCCGCCTCCGCCTAAAACCATTACTTTCATGTCAACAGCTCCTTGTTCTTAGTGTCTGAATGTGCGGCTTCCGCCGACAAACATGCTTATACCCAGTTCTTCGGCTCTTTTGGCCACATCATCATCTTTGATGGATCCACCGGGTTGAATTACCGCTTTTACTCCTGCTTTAGCAGCCAATTCGATTGTGTCGGGGAAGGGGAAGAAGGCGTCGGACGCCAGTACAGATCCCTCCGCTGCCTCCTTGGCTAGCTTCAGTGCGTATTCCGCCGCATCAACTCTGTTGGTAAATCCGCCGCCGATTCCGACAGCAGCTCGGTCCTTTACGAGGACTATGGCGTTGCTTTTGGTTATCGCCGCGGTTTTCCAAGCGAATAAGAGATCTTCCCAGAGTTCAGGTTTTGGCTCACCAACCCAATGCCCTTTGTCCGTCTGTGGAATTGGCGGCAGTGCGTCTTCCTGAACCAAAAATCCGCAGCGATTGCCGGTTATTTGCAGCTTTGGAGCGTAGCCTGGGGTGATTGCCAGAACGCGGAGGTTCGGTTTTTTCTCTGCGAGGTACTCTGCTACGCCGCTTTCATATGATGGTGCGGCTATTATTTCAAAGAAAGTCTCTGTGATGGCTTTTGCTGTTTCCATGTCGACTGCGCGGGTCATGCCGATGATGCCTCCGAATGCTGACACAGGGTCGCATGCCAGAGCTTTGTGAAAGGCTGCAAGCGGAGAATCTGCGCTGGCCGTGCCGCATGGTGTGGTATGCTTTACTATGGTGCAGGCGCATAGGCTCTGGAAGATGGAGCAGCCGCGAAGCAGCGTGTCGAGGTCGAGAAGGTTGTTGTAGGAAAGCTCTTTGCCGGATAACTGTATAAAGGGCTGTTTTTCAAGAGGCGGCAAAAAGAGCGCGGCCTTTTGATGGGGGTTTTCTCCATAGCGTAAATCCTGAACTTTTCTGAGAGGCAGAACTTTATCGTCAGCGGTGTCGTCAGATACGCCTATTTCTGTGCAGAGTCCTTTGTAGATGGTGGCGTCGTATGATGAAGTGACTTTAAAGGCTTTGAGTGCCAGCTCCTGTTTAAATTCGAGGGTCAGTTCCTGTTTTTTTTCGAGCTCTTCAAGAACGCGTGGATAGTCAGCAATGTCTGTTACTACAGCTACGTGGTAGTAATTTTTAGCGCCGGCTCTGATGAGGGAGACGCCGCCGATGTCGATTTTTTCAATGAGTTGATCAAGGTCTGCGCCGCTTTTGGCCGTTTCTTCAAAAGGGTAGAGAGTGCAGACAACCACGTCAATTAGGGGAATTTTGAATTTTTCACGGTCCTCTTCGTCTTGCTCATGTCCGCGCCTAGCTAGTATCCCACCCATTATCGTAGGATGGAGTGTTTTTACTCTGCCGCCGAGAATTGCGGGAAGTCCTGTCATGTCAACGACTTCTGTTACGGTAACTCCGCCTTCTTCAAGGTATTTTGCTGTGCCGGAGCTTGAGACAATTTCGTAACCGTGAGCGGCGAGACCCTTTGCCAGTTCGAGAACGCCTGTTTTATCCCATACAGATATTAGGGCTTTTCTGGTTTCCATTTTCATCTGCGCTTCCTCCCGTTCTGCTATCTTTATTGATCTTTTTCGGAAAAAAATTTTTTGAGAGCTGTTTTATAAATTCTATGTTCCGTGCGGTGTATTCTTTCCTCAAGAGTTTCCATGGTGTCTTCAGGCAGCCGGTGAACCTCTTCCTGTGCCAAAATAGGCCCGTGGTCAACCTCTTCGTCAACAATGTGCACTGTAACGCCTGTGACGGAAACTCCCGCCTCCCAAGCGTCAAGAATGGCGTGAGCGCCTGGGAAAGCCGGCAATAAAGCTGGGTGAATGTTGATTATCTTTCCCGAAAACTCTCTGACAAACTCAGGAGATAATATTCTCATGAAGCCTGCTAGAATAATCCATTCGGCGCCGCGTGCTTTCACTGTGTCGGCGATGACTTTTTCAGCCGCAGAGCGTCCCTCTTTGTAGTCAAAATAGATGGTTTCCGCACCCAAATTCTTTGCTGTAGCAAGCCCCTTGGCAGTTTTTTTATCGCTGCCGACAAAGACAACATTAGCAGGAAGTTCTCCTGAGGCGCAGGCC
>CAZFWP010000174.1:0-3022 GCA_964522805.1 uncultured Synergistaceae bacterium
ACACGAAAGCATAGAAACAACGCTTCAGACATATTCGCACCTTTATCCCAATAAGCAGATCGAAGTCGCCAATCGCTTGGATCAAATGAATAAACCAGATAGTCCAAATGAATAATTACAATAGGACCTGTAGTACGCTTTTAGTACGGTCAGCAAAAAGCAAACCCTGAAACCACGTTATATCAATGGTCTCAGGGTTTTTAACTGCTATTCCCACTCAATTGTTGCCGGTGGTTTGCTGGTTACGTCCATTACTACTCTGTTTACCTGCGGAACTTCGTTGCAGATACGGCTGGAGACTGTTTCCAGAACGTCGTATGGCATGTGGAACCATTCGGCGGTCATGGCGTCAAGAGAAGCTACCGCGCGGAGGGCGATTGTTTCGCCGTAGGTTCTTACGTCACCTACCACACCGACGCTGCGCACCGGCAGGAGGGCGCAGAATGCCTGCCAGATGTCCGTATAGAGACCCGCTTTGCGGATTTCTTCGATGAAGATGGCGTCTGCTTCGCGGAGTACGTCTAAGCGTTCTTTTTTGAGTTCTCCAAGGCAGCGGACTGCAAGTCCGGGACCAGGGAAGGGGTGTCTTTCGAGGAAGTGCGGCTCTATTCCCAGCACTTTGCCGACAGCGCGCACTTCATCTTTGAATAGGTCGCGCAGAGGTTCGAGCAGCTGCATTTTCATGTCATCAGGCAGCCCACCGACGTTGTGGTGGCTTTTTATGACGCCGCCGCCGCCGTGTCCGCTTTCGACAACGTCAGGGTAGATGGTTCCCTGAAGGAGCCAGTCTGAACCGCCGAGTTTGCGCGCCTCTTCTTCAAATACGCGAATGAAGAGTTCACCGATGATTTTGCGCTTCTTTTCAGGCTCAGTCACACCTGCAAGTGCCGTTAGAAAACGCTCTTCTGCGTTTACGTGGTGCACGTTGAGGTTGAGTGAACGGTATGTTTCCATTACCTGTTTACCTTCGTCTTTGCGCATCATGCCGTGGTCTACAAAGATGCAGTGCAGCTGATCTCCTACTGCTTTTGAGGTAATCACGGCAGAGACCGTGGAGTCAACTCCTCCTGAAAGTCCGCAGATTACTTTGCCTGTGCCGACTTTTGCACGGATTTTTTCTATTTCGTGATCTATCCATTCGTTGCCCAAAGTCCAGTCGTGTGAGCAGCCGCAGATATCAAAGAGAAAGGACGATAGTATTTCCGTTCCTTTGGGTGTGTGCACTACTTCGGGGTGGAACTGCAGCGCGGTGATTTTCCCATCGGAAGATTCGAATCCGGCAAGAGCTCCGCTTTCACTGTAAGCCGTGGCTTTGAATCCCTCAGGAAGGGCTGTGACCTGGTCCCAGTGGCTCATCCAAACATCTGCGGTGCGGCAGCCGCCGAGGCCGGTAAACAGTTTTCCGCCTTCGATGTTGACTTTTGCTCTGCCGTATTCAGCGGCTTCGCCTTTTTGTACTTTGCCGCCGAATTGGTGTGCGAGCAATTGCATTCCATAGCATATTCCCATTACAGGAACTCCTGATTTGAGGATAGACATGGGAAGGGATGGAGCATCATTATCAAGGACGCTTCTTGGCCCGCCGGAGATGATTATTCCAGATGGATTAGCCGCCGCCATTTTTTCCGACGGGGCATCCCAGAAAAGGATTTCGCTGTAAACGCCGAGTTCTCTGATACGTCTTGCAATTAGCTGTGTGTACTGAGAACCGCAATCAATTATTAGAATTTTATTTTCTTTCATAGTCAATATGGGGGAGCTCCCCTCACCTCCGAGAGACATTTTGTGCATTAGTAAGTATGACATAGATAAGACAGGCGGGCAAGTGCATAAGTGCAAACTTTCAGATAAAAAAGGGGAAGAGAGCGAGCTCTCTTCCCCTTTAGTATTTTGTATTACCGGTATTAGTAATCCATACCGCCCATTCCGCCCATACCACCCATTCCCGCCATGTCACCCATGGTGTCTTTCTTTTCGGGTTTGTCAGCAATGAGTACATCTGTAGTAAGGAGCATACCTGCAATTGAAGACGCATTCTGGAGGGCTGAACGTGTAACTTTTACAGGGTCGATGATTCCGGCCTTGACCATGTCAACATATTCGCCTGTGGTAGCGTCAAGTCCCTGACCCTCTTTGAGAGTCTTAACTTTGTCGATGATGACGTCTCCCTGCATACCCGCGTTTGTGGCGATCAGGTGGAGGGGTTCTGTCATGGCCTTACGAACAATCATAGCGCCTGTTTTGTAGTCGCCTTCGAGCTTTTTAATTTCTTTGTCGAGTTCTTTGAGGCATCCGACAAGTGCCACACCGCCGCCGGCAACAATGCCTTCCTGGACGGCTGCACGTGTTGCGTTGAGTGCGTCTTCTATGCGAAGCTTAAGTTCTTTCTGCTCTGTCTCGGTAGCCGCGCCAACCTGGATAACGGCAACTCCGCCGGCTATTTTCGCAAGGCGTTCCTGAAGTTTTTCTTTGTCGTACTCTGATGTTGAGTCGGCGATTTCTTTTTTGATCTGCGCCGCACGGTCGGCGATAGCCTGGGTCTCGCCCTTGCCTTCGACGATGGTGGTGTCTTCTTTGGTTACTTTGATTTTCTTGGCATGTCCTAAGACCGCGACATCGGCGTTATCAAGCTTGAGGCCAATTTCTTCGCTGATAACCGTTGCGCCGGTGACAATGGCGATATCCTGAAGCATGGCTTTTCTGCGGTCGCCGAATCCGGGTGCCTTAACTGCGACGACGGAGAGTATGCCACGGAGTTTATTGACTACGAGTGTTGCAAGCGCTTCGCCTTCAACGTCTTCGGCAATGATGAGAAGCGGCTTGGCAAGCTGCACAATCTTTTCCAGTATGGGGAGCATGTCTTTGACGTTGCCGATTTTACCGTCTACGATGAGGATATTGGCGTCGTCAAGAACCGCTTCCATGCGGTCGGGGTTGGTGATCATGTAGGGGCTGAGGTAGCCTTTATCAAACTGGAGTCCTTCGACTGTCTCGAGTGATGTGCCGAAGCTCTTGCTGTCTT
>CAZFWP010000175.1:0-2980 GCA_964522805.1 uncultured Synergistaceae bacterium
ATAATTATCATCGGAATCTTGGCAGGAGCAATGATGCTGTACAGCGGTTCCGCCACTGATAAAGCACAGGCGGTGAAGATTGTTTCCGATTTAAAAAATATCAAATCGGCGATGCTGCTTTATGCGGCAGACAGCGG
The DNA here is from genome assembly GCA_964522805.1 of uncultured Synergistaceae bacterium. Classification (GTDB taxonomy): domain Bacteria; phylum Synergistota; class Synergistia; order Synergistales; family Synergistaceae; genus CAZBYL01. The sequence continues at coordinate 138 of CAZFWP010000175.1, forward strand.
CAAGCCTTGGCCTGCCTTAGCTGTGGGCGAGATAATAGACGGCGGCGTACCCGGTTCTCTTGATAAATATTTGGGAGCGCAGCTGCCCGATGGCTATTTCGTCACCAACAACGGCACAGATACATATATCGCCTGCAATCTCGGCAATTGTAAGCCGCCTTTGAACGACTCGGGCGTCTGGAAAAAGATTACCGAAATGAAGGATAGCGGTATTGCCGCTGACACTGAGGGTGAGCCGCGTATCTACCTTGCCGGCGAGCAGAAGGAAAGACGCTGAGCCGCAGCACGGCAGACAATCGCAGCTGCGCCGGTGATGCCGCTATAATTGTCGCAAACAAATTCAGCTTTGCTTAACAGCAGCATTATTAACCTGGGTTTTAGCTCCGTTGGCAGTAATTTTTATCCGTGCACCGTCATTACCTGCTTCAGTGAGAAACAGATACAAAGAACATCCAAAGACGCCTGTTTTGTTCCTTTTTGTCAATTACTTTCTCTTGCTAAAATGATGCTTTGGTGGGAAAATAATAGCAGAAAAGTTTAATTACCGTGAAGTTACAAGTACAGGAGCAATTCTCGATAGAACCACAGAGGAGGCGGAAATTATGAAAGTACTTATCGCTGTTGACTTCAGTCCCATTGGCATTGCTGTTGCCGAGCACGGTTATCTTATGGCAAAGAAGAGCGGCATGGATGCGGTATTTTTCCACTGTGCTCCTAGAGTTACTCACATGCTTCTGGGTTATGCGGGCTGCGGAGCTTACGCTGCTTTGGATGACGCCGTAGAGCAGGAAAAGATTGATAAAACGGCGGACGAAAGGCTGGACGGCATTGTGGCTGATGTGTATGCCAAACATGGCGAGCCAAAAGGCTTTACCGCGGAAAAATGCCTGGTGTCGGGCGACCCCGGCGAAGAAATTATCAGCTATGCCAAGAAAAACGGATTTGATCTGATAATCGCCGGATATAAGAGCTACAGCACGATTGAGCGGATCTTGGTTGGCAGCACGGCGGCAAAGCTGGTACGTTATGCTCCTTGCTCAGTGCTGGTATACAGGGCACCCGAACATTCCTAAAAGTTCTGTCTGCGCCGTTGCAAAAGGCTGTTTTTCACTTTTGGGCCTTTGAAATGTAAAACATGCCTGACGTGTAGTTTATGAACATTATTGCTGATTGGTGAAGGAGGCAGCCCGTGTTTTACGGTCTGCCTCTCTTTTTATTCGTACTGCGGCTTGGAGCGCTCAGGTTTTATAACGAGGCAGTGTCGGTGTTTATAAGATAGAAACAGCCTGCGCAAAAGCTCGCAAAAAGAAAAAAGTGTTCCGCTCTGAGGCGGCGCACACGAGGTTTTACACCGAGACGAAAAAATGGCGCGCCAGAAGGCGCGCCATTTTGGTTTCTTGTGATGGTTTAATTAGTACTTTTTGAAAATGGAGGGTTTTGCTCCGCAGATGGGGCATGCGCCTGTGGGCTCTGTGCCTTTGTGGATGTAGCCGCAGATGGGGCAAAGGTAATAGTCCTGACCTTCGGGCTCGTTGCCGAGGTTGGCGAGAGCTTCGTCATAGAGGCGTGCGTGGACTTTTTCCGCTTCGTTGGCAAAATGGAAGATACGGGCGGCTTCGTTGTTGCCCTCTGCCTTAGCGTCTTCGAGCATCGGGGGATACATGGAGGTGAACTCATAAGTTTCTCCCTCTTTGGCTGCGACGAGGTTTTCCGCTGTAGTGCCGACTCCGCCCTTAGCCTTGAATTCGGCGAATGCGTGAATGGTCTCGGCTTCCGCTGTGGCGCGGAAAAGGCGGGCGATGTTGTCAAATCCTTCTTTTTCAGCCTGTGCGGCGAAGCAGAGATACTTACGGTTGGCCTGTGATTCTCCGGCGAATGCTGTGGCGAGATTTTCCTGTGTTTTCATAGTTAATTTTCCTCCCAGATTTTCATTGTTATTTTATATTTTGCTTATGGATAACTCTTATTTAAAACTATTTTAGATTAGCTGATAAGAAACTCTTTGTCAACGTGATTTTACTTAGTTTATGCGATGGCTCATAGAGGCTTAGTCCTTTTCAAGCACAGGCCGCATCACCCTCCTGGCGGGGCTGCCGACGTACATGCCCTCAGGACCCAAATCCTTAATTACCGTCGAACCGGCGCCTACCGTGACATTTTCATTGATGCTGACGTATGGTATAACAATAGCTCCCATACCGATAAAAGATCTGTCGGCGATTTTTACGGAATTGCCGATGGCGCAGCTTGGCGCGATGTGGCAGAAGCTGCCTATCTCCGCATCTTGGTTAATCACGGCGGCGGTGTTGATGATGGTGTGCGCTCCTATCTTCGTATCAGCCAAAATCAGCGCTCCGGGAAAAACTACCGTGCCTTCACGCAAATGCACGGAGCTGTGGACGCAAGTCTGAGGATGAACCAGCACCGGCCAGCAGATATTTTCAAAGCGAGAGGCGATTTCTTTTCTGATATCGTTGTCGCTGATGGCGATAACCGCCATCGTTCCCGGCGTATCGGCAAGAGCCGATATCGGCCCCAATATGGGTACGTTCCACAGGCATTTGCCGTGAAGAGAAGCATCGTCATCATAAATACCGGCGCATTCCATGCCGCTGGCTTCTAGAGTTGAGAGCACAATCTTCGCATGATTACCGGCACCGATCACGTAGAGGGATTCTTTCTTCATGGTCCCAGCCTCCTTAATTTTGGGTTTCACTTGGATTATTTGTATTATACTATTTTACCTTAATTTTGTATTTGCGCTCCGATTTATTGACGATTTCTCCGCGAAAAATCGCCTATTATCAGGTAAATTACAGAATGCTTTCAAAATGGCGCGGCAA
>CAZFWP010000176.1:0-2968 GCA_964522805.1 uncultured Synergistaceae bacterium
TAATTCCGCGATACAAAGGTGACACAAACTTGCCTCAAGCCGGCGTAAGAGGTGTAATACCAGAAAAGATGCTTTACTGATATAAAAGAGAGGCATGATTACTAAGATGCCTCTCTTTTTTATAATAACATAATGTCCTATAATATATCTTATGTTATAATTTAAAAGTTTTTTAATAGAGTCTCAGATAAAATTGCAATAAAGGTATCTGCGTTGAGTGAGGCTCCGCCAACTAATGCACCGTCGATATCGTTTTCAGAAATAAGGGCGCGGGTGTTTTCGGGTTTTACGCTGCCCCCGTAAAGAATAATTACAGCGGCCGCTGCGCCTTCGCCAAAGGTATCGGAAATGACTTTTCTGATAAAAGCGCAAACTTCCTGCGCATCATCAGCGCTTGCCGTTCTGCCTGTGCCGATGGCCCATACAGGCTCATAGGCAATGATAACCTTATCTCTGACAGAGGCTGAATCAAGGCTTCTTAAACCTGCTGTGAGCTGCGTTCTAACCACATCAAACGTTTTACCGGACTCTCTTTCTTCAAGAAGTTCACCGACACAATAAACAGGAATAAGACCTCCGGATAGTGTTGCTTTTACCTTTTTATTTAAGTCGGTATCATTTTCATTGAATATGTGACGTCTTTCACTATGTCCGATAATTACATGTGTGCAATCAGTTTCCTTAAGCATCGGCACAGATATTTCTCCTGTATAGGCGCCGTTGGCTTCGTAATGCACATTTTGCGCGCCGATAATTATCGGAACGCCGTTCGTGGCTTTGATGGCTGATTCTATTGAAATAGCTGGGACAAACAGTGCTGTCTCAATTTTAGCTTCTTTGATAGCTGCCAATAGTTCCTTTGAATTATTTAATTTTATGGAAAAATCGGTTAGGTATTTGCTTGCGCTAAGCGGGCCATTATACATTTTCCAGTTCCCTGCTATGAATTTTCTACGCGGCATATTGATCTCCTTTCTCTGTCTGATAATAAAAATAAGAGACGACGTATATTAAACTACGCCGTCTCTTATTTAATTGCGGTTAGTCAATGATATATGGCTCTATTCCCGGCAGCATTTTCCCTTCAAAAAATTCCAAGCTGGCACCGCCGCCTGTTGAGACGTGAGAAACTTTATCAGCGTAGCCGAATTCGGTTACCGCAGCAGCAGTGTCTCCCCCGCCGACAACAGTAAGCGCGCCTTTTTCTGTCGCGTCAGCCAGTGCTTTGGCAATATCTCTTGTGCCGCAGGCGAAGGGCTCTTTTTCAAATACGCCCATCGGACCGTTCCAAATTACCGTCTTGGCAGAGACAAGTACTTCTGCGAATCTGTCTACTGTCTCAGGGCCGATATCAAGTCCCATCATATCAGATGGAATCTGCTCGGCTTTTACGGTTTTAACGGCAGCGTCGCAGCTAAGTTCTGTTGCGGCGACAACATCTGTCGGCAATAGAATGGTGACTCCTTTTTCAGTTGCTTTAGCGAGTATCTGAGCCGCAAAATCCAGCCTCTCTGTCTCACAAAGAGATTTGCCGATTTCCATACCGGAGGCTTTAAGGAAGGTGAAGGCCATTCCTCCTCCAATTAGTATGGTGTCAATTTTGTCCATCATATTTTCCACTACGGCGATTTTGTCCGATACTTTAGCACCGCCGAGTATTAAAACAAAGGGACTACGCGGGTTGTCACGCGCGGTGCTGAGCATTTTGATTTCTCTTAAGATTAGCGCTCCTGAAAATGACGGCAACAATTCCGCCGCTGCTCTTGTGGAAGCATGAGCTCTGTGAGAGGCACTAAAAGCGTCCATCACAAATACTTCAAAGTTTTCCGTCAGTTTCTTTGCGAAAGCCAAGTCATTTTTTTCTTCTTCCGCATAAAAGCGCACGTTCTCTAAAAGCAAAATCTCGTCTTGCGTCTGAGTTGAGAGAGCATAGGCGACCTTATTGCCGATGCAGTCATTAACAAAAGTTACCTTCCAGCCGCTGATTTTTGCCAGTTCATCTGCAACTGGGGCAAGTGTGTATTTAAGGTTGAAAGTACCTTTGGGACGTCCCAAATGGGAAACCAAGGTAACTTTCGCTCCTGCTTCAAGAAGAGCTTTTATTGTAGGAACATGGGCGTTGATTCTTGTCACGTCTGTAACGTTACCGTCTTCCATCGGCACATTGAAGTCAACACGAACAAGAACTTTTTTACCGGAGACATCCTCCGGTGTAAAAGTTTTAAGGTGCATAGTCTTACAGACCCTTTGAAAGGATGTAGTCCGCAAGGTCCACCATTCTGCAGCTATATCCCCATTCATTGTCATACCAAGAGAGGACTTTTACCATTCTGTCACCCATTACCATTGTGTGGTTGGGTGCGAATATTGATGAGCGGCTGTCACCGACGAAATCCATTGATACCAAGTCGTCTGTCTCATAGCCAAGGATACCCTTAAGAGGACCTTCAGCATATTCTTTCATTGCAGCATTGATATCTTCTTTGGTTACCGGTTTCGCCACTGTGACGGTTAGGTCTACTACAGAGACGGTCGGTGTCGGCACTCTCAGAGCCAGTCCATTAAGCTTTCCTTTAAGCTCCGGCATGACCTCGGCGATTGCTTTCGCAGCACCTGTGCTCGTGGGGATTATGGACAGAGCCGCAGCCCTTCCGCGTGAAGGTGTTTTCTTATGCGAACGGTCCAGTGTAACCTGGTCGTTTGTATAAGAGTGAATGGTATTCATCAAGCCTTCAACAATACCGAATTTTTCGTTGAGAACACGGCAAACAGGTGCGAGACAGTTTGTTGTGCAGGAGGCGTTTGATATGACATTGTGCTTAGCCGGGTCATAGATACCTTCATTGACGCCCATGACTATTGTTGCGTCAACGCCGTTGGCCGCCGCAGAGATGATGACTTTTTTCGCGCCTGAAATGATGTGAGCGTTTGCCGCGTCATTTTTCGTCAGTGCCCCTGAGATCGGAAG
>CAZFWP010000177.1:0-2939 GCA_964522805.1 uncultured Synergistaceae bacterium
TACCATTAAAAGCCGCCTTAAGAGGGGTAAATCCTGCAAGCAGGAAGTAGATTATCGCGAACAGCGGAATGAGCAAAAATCCCTTTGATTTGAGCAGCGGCCAAAGGGGGGGCAACTGAGAAAAGGGAATGCCCTTAAGTCCGAGTCTTGTAGCTTCAAAGTGCACTTGCACCATAACAGCGAAGTAATAAAGCAAAGCAGGAACCACAGCGGCAAGGACGACTTCCATGTAGGGTACGCCCAAGATCTGCGCCATTATAAAGGCGGCAGCTCCCATGACGGGAGGCATTATTTGACCGCCGGTGGAGGCGACAGCTTCAACAGCCCCGGCAAAGTGCGGTTCATAGCCGACACTTTTCATCAAAGGAATGGTAAACATACCGGTAGTACAGACATTGGCAACCGATGATCCTGAGACTGTACCCATAAGTCCCGAGCTGACGACGGCTACCTTAGCAGGACCGCCTGTTGACCATCCGGCAAGAGCAAGTGAGAGGTCGATGATAAACTTCCCCAGCCCCGTCTTTTCGAGGACAGAACCAAAGAGTATAAACATAAACACAAAGGTGGAAGATACTTCCAGAGGCGTACCGAAAATGCCTTCCGTACCGAGGTACATGTGGTTAATGATGCGCTCGACAGAAAATCCGCGGTGCGCAAGCATATCGGGCATGGAACGTCCGAAGTAGCAATATAGCAAAGCAATTACAGCCAGCCCCGGCAGAATAGGATTCGAAATCCGTCTTGTAGCCTCAAGAAGAGATGCTATTAATAAAAAGCCCATTATCAGGTCTGTTCTGGTGGGAAGGCCGGCTCTGGTGGTTAATTCATTAAAAAAGACGACAAGATACATTGCTGATGCCACACCAATGGCAGAAACGATAAAATCATAAATAGGTATACCGCTTGTTTTTGACTGCTTTGAAGATGCAGGATAAAGAAGAAAAACAAGGCAAAGTGTGAAGGCGAGATGAACTGCGCCCTGCTTCTGCGCCAGCAAAAGACCGAAGCCAGATGTGTAGAAATGGAAACAGGACATCGCTATCGCAATAAGCATGACAAGCTTTGCCTGCCACCCTCCCAGAGTTCTGAATCTCGCCTCTGTATCGTATTTCCGCATAAGATCGTCAAGATCGATCTTTTCTTCGCCGTTTTGCGGAGCTAATTTGTTAACTTCTGCTTCACTCACTAAAAATTCCTCCTTTTGGAGACAATAAAGCGGTTAAATAAAAAATAAACTAAAATCGGTAATAACCTTGTCTCGTCAGGACACCTTCACCATTAAAAATCCTTTGCAGCTTCGCATATAAGGATTGATTGTGAAGTTCCGAGCCTATCCGCCCCTGCCCTGACCATAGCTATGGCTGTTTCGTAGTCCCTGATTCCGCCTGACGCCTTGACTCCCATGTCGCTGCCGACAGCAGAGCGCATTAGTTTAACGTCTTCCGCACTGGCACCCCCTTTCGAAAACCCGGTAGATGTCTTAACAAAATGAGCCCCCGCTGACCTGGCGATTTTACATGCGGTGACAATCTCATCTTTTGTAAGCAGACATGTTTCTATTATTACCTTTACCAAACAATGGGGAACCGCACTTACAACCGCAGTAATGTCCGCAGCTGTTTTTTCATAGAACCTTTCTTTAAGCCAAGAAATGTTAATCACCATATCTATTTCCGCAGATCCATTGTTAGAAGCGTCTTGTGCTTCAAAAACCTTAACAGAAGTAGCGGAGGCACCAAGCGGAAAACCAACGACAGTGCATACTTTTACCTCTGAGCCTCTCAGCTGCTCCGCGGCCAAAGCAGTATGGCAGGAGTTCACGCAAACGGAGGCAAAATGCCATTTTTTAGCTTCCGCACAAAGCTTCATGATATCAGCTGAAGCAGCATCGGGCTTCAACATGGTATGGTCAATAATTGATGCAATATTCATTTTACACAACCTTTTCATAACTTTATAAATAATATATTTTCTATGTCATGCATGACACTCTTTTTGAAATTTAAAAACATTTACACGCTTATTATAAGGCATTTTTACAAATATGGACACCACCGCTTTCAGCAGCGATAAAACAATAAAATGCGCTCGGCATTATGCTGGGCGCATTTTATTTAACCTCTTAAAATCACTTTAATAACTTAAACTAAAAGCACTAAACCGAGGCGGCTATTTTTTTCGCCTTCATTGTTTGAACTACATAAATCAGCACAAGCACAGCAAGTCCGCAAAGGTCCGTGATGGTTCCCGGGGTGAGAAGCCCCAATGCGCCTATGAACGCCAGAATACGCAGATACCATGGCATATAGGCCTTAAAGTATCCGATAGTAGACATGGCTAAGAGGAATACGCCAATCAGAGCCGTGCAAATTGCCTGCACCATCTGAGCTGCCTCCACATCAATGAAAAGCAGTATTGGGTTGTAGACATAGATGTATGGCACAATAAAACCTGCCAGAGCAAGCTTAAAGGCCGTAACACCGGTCTTCATCGGATCGGATCCGGCGATACCGGCACCGGCGTAAGCCGCGAGAGCTACAGGAGGCGTAAGGTCAGCCGCAATGCCAAAGTAGAAAACGAACATGTAAGCTGCCATTGGCGGTACCCCGAGCAAGAAGAGTGCAGGAGCCGCCATGGTGCTGGTGACGATAAAGTTAGCCGTCGTCGGCAGCCCCATTCCCAAAAGAAGGCTGGCCAACATGGTGAAGAAAAGTGTCAATATCTTGCTGCCGCCGGCAAGAGCCACAATGGCGTTGGCTATGCGGAGCGCAAGTCCTGTGAGAGTTCCCATACCAACGATCATGCCCACAGTGGCACAGGCGCAGGCCACCCCTATCGCTCCGCGCGCCCCCGACTCAAAAGCCTCGATGATGCGGTCTGGCGTCAGGCGGGTCTCTTTATTGAGCCAAGAAAGCACAAAGCTGACCAAGATACCA
>CAZFWP010000178.1:0-2903 GCA_964522805.1 uncultured Synergistaceae bacterium
ACCTACGCCGCGTCCGGTATCGCCCGTTCAAATCCGATGAAAACCGGTTTTACGGCTTTGGTTACGGCAGTAGCGGGATTCCTCGTACCATTTATGTTTGTCTATAACCCTTATTTGCTTCTTAAGGGAGACATATTGCACATTATTCTCGGCTGCTTTACCGCACTTATCGGTATTCTTGGATTGTCCGCTGGGGTACAGGGGTATTTGGTTCATGACCTTAATGTTGCGGAAAGAGCACTTCTTCTTGGTGTCCCGTTCTTGATAATCTATCCGACTTTGACGACGAATGTCATCGGTGTGTTGATAATAGCGGCAATCTACGCACTGCAGAAGGGAATGGGTAAAAAGAAAATGAAACTAGAGGGAGGGGCGGTATAAAATGTCCAGAAAAATAATTAAGCCTGTCGTGTCACCTGAAGAGGCGGTTAAATGCGTAAAACAGGGTGATACGCTGATGGTCGGAGGTTTTAATTACGGAGGCATACCGTACACACTTGTAGATGCTCTCTATGAACAGGGAACAGACCAATTGACGTTGATATCGAACGATACGATATATGAATTTTGCGGTCAGGGAAGACTTGTCGCCGGCGGCAGATGTAAAAAAGTAATTGCTTCTCACGTGGGACTCAATAAAAAAACAGGAGAACTTTTCCACTCCGGCAAAATGGAGCTGGAACTCTTCCCGCAGGGGACCTATGTGGAAAAGATCCGTGCCGGAGGAGCAGGTCTCGGAGGATTTCTCACTCCCACGGGGGTAGGTACTGTTGTTGAAGAAGGCAAGCAGATAATAGAAGTAAACGGGAAAAAATACATTCTCGAACTGCCGCTTACCGCAGACGTTGCCTTTGTCAGAGCGTACAAGGCCGATAGAATGGGTAACCTCACATACCGCGGCACAAACCAGAACTTTAACCCTGCTATGGCTACCGCTGCTAAGATAGTAATTGCGGAAGTAGACTCTATTGTTGAAGTAGGGGAGTTGGATCCGAACCTGATAGTCACACAAGGGATATTGGTAGATATGATCGTTGTAAAGGGAGGTTCTGTCTATGCTTCCAGAACTTGATGAAAAAATTGTCAGAGAGCGTATCGCCAGACGCATAGCTTTTGAATTTGAAGAAGGCGAAGTAGTGAATCTGGGTATAGGCATTCCGACACTGGTGGCGGACTATATTCCGGCGGGAAAACATGTCATATTCCAAGCGGAAAACGGAGCTATTGGTATCGGGCCGCCCCCGGAAGTGCCTGATTACCGCTGCATCGGTGCCGGAGGGCGTTTCATCACGCTGCTTCCAGGAGGCAGTTTTTTTTCCAGCGACACCAGCTTTGGATTGATACGCGGCGGGCATGTTGACGCTACAGTGCTGGGCACGCTGGAAGTAGACCAAGAGGGCAGCTTGGCGAACTGGTGGGTTCCCGGAAAGAGCGTTCCCGGAATGGGCGGAGCTATGGACCTTGTTGTTGGCGCGAAAAAAGTCTACATTGCCACCACTCATGTCACCAAAAAAGGCGCGGCTAAAATCCTCAAAAAATGCACACTGCCTCTGACGGCTGTCGGTGTGGTAGACATGATTGTTACTGAATTTGCCGTATTTAAAATTGAAAACGGTAAAATGACCTTGTTGGAAATCGCCCCGGAAGTGACGCTGGAGCAGATAAAAGAACATACGAAGGCTGATTTTGAAGTTGCGGAGCCTCTCGCACCGATGAAAGGTTTGGAGGTAGAAAACAATGGCTAAAGCGGTTATCGTAAGCGCATGCAGAACAGCCGGGGGAAAGTTCGGCGGGCAATTTTCCAAATTGACGGCGACAGACCTAGGCGCAGCGGCTCTTAAAGAAGCAGTCGCCCGTTCCGGAGCGCCTGCTGAAGCTATAGAAGAAGTCATCATGGGCAACGGCTGGCAAGCGGGAGTTGGTGCTAATCCGGCACGCAACGCCATGTACAAAGCAGGTATCGACCAGACTGTCCCTGCTTTTACGGTTAATATCCGCTGCGGTTCCGGTCTGCGCACTATTATGCTGGCGGCAGATCGCATACGTCTTGGTGATGCGAAAGTGATTATGGCGGGCGGCATGGAAAGCGCGACAAAGGCACCTTATATTTTGGCGGAAGCTCGCTGGGGATTTCGTATGGGCGAGCAAAAAGCGGCTGACGTGCTGCACGTGGACGGCTTTCTCTGTCCTCTTGCCGGAAGGCTGATGGGGCAGATAACCGATGAAGTCGTCATCCCCGAGTTGGGTATTACCAGAGAGGAACAGGATGAATTCTCTTATCACAGCCACATGAAAGCGGTAGCTGCGATAGAGCAGGGACTGTTCAAAGATGAGATCGTGCCGGTAACGATAAAGGACAAGAAAAAAGGTGAAATTATCTTAGGTACAGACGAAATACCCCGTAAAGATACCACGGTGGAGTCGCTGGCGAAACTTCCCGTTATTTTCAAAAAAGACGGTACTATTACCGCCGGTTCCAGTTCGGCGCTTTGCGACGCCGGCAGCGCCGTCATGGTCGCGGACAGCGACTGGGCGAAAGCGCAGGGGCTTAAACCGCTGGCGGAGATAGTAAGCTACGCTGTCGCGGCTGTTGATGCGGAACACTTCCCCATTGCCCCTGTAAAAGCAATGGGTATCGCCTTAAAAAAAGCGGCGATGTCTATTGATGATATGGAATTAATCGAAATCAACGAAGCTTTTGCTGCGCAGGTTATCGCCTGCCACAGACAGATGCCCTTTGATATGTCGCGCCTTAATGTTCATGGCGGTGCCATTGCCCTTGGACACCCGATAGGAGCCAGCGGCACAAAAATTCTCACCACGCTCATTTATAGCCTTAAACAGCAAGGCAAGAGCCTTGGGCTGGCCAGTGCTTGTATTGGCGGCGGGCAGGGCGTGGCTAT
>CAZFWP010000179.1:0-2874 GCA_964522805.1 uncultured Synergistaceae bacterium
TCTTTCGTCTTGATGCAGGAATGGACTCAGGCCCATTGCTATCTCAAATGGAAGTGGCAATTGACATGAAAGACGATACCTCCGCTTTGCTGGCTAAGTGTGCTGCGGCGGGAGCGAATGAACTGCTCCGCCTCCTTTACGATGTGCCTGTCGAAAAATGGCAGCTGACAAAACAAAAGGAAGAGGGAGTATCTTATGCACCGAAGATTGAAAAATCTCAAGGCAGGATTGACTGGAACAAAAGCTCGTCTGAGATTTACAACCTTATAAGAGCCATTGGCGAGACAACAGGAACATATTGTTTTGTAAACGGCAAGAGACTAAGAATACATAAAACGGAAATATCTCAGCACAGCGGATGCGCCTCAGAAATACTTGCGTTGGACTGCGGAATGCCGATTGTAGGCTGCGGCAAAGGTTCACTGAAATTGCTCTCAGTGCAGCCGGAGGGCAAAAAAACGCAGTCCGCAGATGAATGGTTTCGCGGCAGCAGGATGAAAACAGGTGACATATTGGGGCTGGAAGAGGTGCGCTGATGAAAGAAATAACGGACGACCAATTACGAGACATAGTAAAAAGCGAGTATCCATATAAAGGACACGTACTGGATTTGCGTATTGACCATGTAAAATTTCCCTCCGGTAAGGTAAAAGTTCGCGAAGTTGTGGAACATAAATCTGCTGTAGCCATGTTTGCTGTGAACGGCAGAGGTGAAATCTGCCTTGTTTCACAATATAGGCATGCTGTTGACCAAAATATACTGGAAATTCCCGCAGGCATCATCGAACCTGGTGAAAACCCCGAAGATGCCGCCTCTCGCGAACTTCAAGAGGAAATAGGCTGCAAACCTGGGCGTCTTGTCAAGATATCTGACTTTTACTCCTCTCCAGGGTATTCCACAGAGAGAATAATTTTATATTATGCCTTTGATTTGGCTAAATCAAAACTGCCCGGTGACGATGATGAATACATAAATACACACTGGTTCTCAGTTAGTGAATTTGCCTTAAAAGTAGCAAACGGTGAAATAAACGACGGAAAAACCCTATTTGCCTATTACTGGTATTTAGCGGGGAAAAATAATAATGCCTTTATTGGAAATTGACGACAAGGAATTCAACAGAATATTAGGGCGTTTTGAGGACTATCTGAGACTAGAGCGGGGATGTTCTCAAAATACACTTAAGGCCTACACTTCAGATGTAAAATCATGGTATCTGTACAGTGCCGCACACGATTTTTCATATAAAAACTTATCGGGGGAATACATCTCCCGCTTTTTAACAGAGCAGTCAATCCGCGGCAAATCTAAAAGCACAGTACAGCGCAATGCAGCAGTACTGAGTTCTTTCGCACGTTACCTGTCATATGACGGTGTTTTAGAGTCTATGCCGATATTAGAACCGCTGCCTAAACGCAAGGAAATTCTCCCTCAGATTATGACGGAGGGGGAGATACAGCGCATACTCAACGCCTGCGAAGACGATACATTAACAGGCAAGAGGGACAGAGCAATTATTGAACTTGCATATGGCACAGGCATGAGGGCATCAGAAATATGCTCTATCAAGATGAAAGATATCGACCGGCGTGGAGGGCTGATCTTCACCAGAGGCAAGGGAGACAAGGAGCGAACAATTCCATATATTGGCGGCGTGCGGAAAATTGTTGATGCCTACATAGAAAACGTTAGGCCAAAGATGAACAAACTGCAAAGTGACTGGCTCTTCTTTTCGCATAGCGGCAAGCAAATGCGCAGAGAGTTTTTATGGCAGATGCTGAGAAAAAGGGGAGTAGCTGCTCAAATACCCTTATCAAGACTGCATCCGCACGTATTGCGCCACACCTTTGCCACACACCTATTACGAAACGGTATGGACCAAAGAACGCTGCAGGAGATACTTGGACATTCTTCAATAATGACCACCGAAAAATATACCCATCTTGACACCGAAATTATTGATTATTACGAAAAATACCATCCGCGCTCATGACCCGCAAATTTAGGGATTTAATACATGAGTAGAGCTGAAAGGAAGATACTAATGACATATTATGAAAAAATTGCAGAAGCACGGAATTATGTAGCGAGTAAAATAGATTTTATCCCGGATATAGCGGTAATATTGGGGTCCGGTCTTGGCAAGCTTGCCGAAGATGTGGAAAACCCCACAATAATTCCCTATGAAGATATCCCTTTCTGGCCGCGGTCCACTGCGCCGGGACATGCGGGACGCTTGGTGCTGGGAAAATACCATGGGCACAACGTGGCGGTAATGCAGGGACGAGTCCACTACTACGAAGGCTATCTCATGTCTGAGGTTACATTTCCCGTAAGAGTTCTGGCGATGTTGGGTGTAAAGGTGCTCGTGCCCACAAACGCCTCTGGTGCGATAAAAACAGAAATTACCCCCGGCAGCTTGGTCGTCATCGAAGACCACATAAATTACATGGGCACTAACCCCCTTATTGGCGAAAACATTGACGAGTGGGGACCGCGCTTTCCCGATATGAGCAACGGCTATGATAAAGAGCTGCGCAATATCCTTGAAGCCGCGGCTTTGCGTGAAAATATCACACTATATAAAGGCGTCTACATCGGCTTCACTGGGCCTACATATGAGACTCCTGCAGAAATCAGGATGGCGCGAATGCTGGGTGCCGACATTGTCGGCATGTCAACTGTGCCCGAGGTTATTGTCGCAGCTCATATGGGCATGCGTGTCTGCGCCGTCTCTTGCGCGGCAAATTTCGCCGCCGGAATTGAAGATAAGTGCTTGACACACGTGGAAGTTTTGGACAACATGTACAAGGCTTCGGATAAAATGTGCGCTCTCATTGCCGCCTTTATCGAGGACGTGAAGTTTTAATGTT
>CAZFWP010000180.1:0-2843 GCA_964522805.1 uncultured Synergistaceae bacterium
ACGTGTTTAGACCCGTGTATCGGGTTGTTGCCACGCGGCCTTCTTTCGGATATGGGGTATTTTCTCTCGGTTCTTCCCTTTAGCAAGTCTTTTTGTACTCCCATTCTCTCATCCGAGCATAAAAATCATTAGACTCTTTGGCGTTATGCCAAGAGGCTCTCTTTTTGTGTAAAAGGCCTTCACGCTTGCTGGAAGTTAATATTTTTCCGTGTAAAAGCATCTTAAATTTTTAGGAGGTCAATTATGAATCGTTTGCTTATGTCCAAAAACGGCCCCGCTGTTGCCGGGTTGATTATCGGTGTGCTGGCCGCGCTTCTGGTGAAGTTCGGCAACCCCGGTAATATGGGAGTTTGTGTTGCCTGTTTCACCCGTGATGTCGCAGGAGCTTTGGGGCTGCACCGCGCCGCTGTCGTGCAGTATTTGCGTCCCGAACTCGCAGGTTTTATCTTGGGTTCTTTCGCTTCCGCGCTTTTGTTTAAGGAGTACCGTCCCCGCGGCGGTTCATCGCCGATGGTTCGTTTTGGCCTGGGCTTTTTTGCCATGGTCGGCGCTTTGGTTTTCCTCGGCTGCCCTTGGCGCGCCTATCTGCGTTTGGCGGGCGGAGATTTTAACGCCTTTGCCGGAATTGCCGGATTGATTGTGGGAATTGCCATTGGCGTAGCCTTTCTTTACCGCGGTTTCAGCCTCGGGGCCGCGCGCTCAAACCCGAAGATGGCGGGGCTGGTGATGCCGGCAATGGCGGCGGCACTGCTCGCTCTTTTGATACTTAAACCTATCTTCGGTGAGGCAGGAACAGCACCGATTTTCTTCTCTGCCAAGGGCCCGGGTGCCGCACACGCACCGCTTTTAATTTCGCTCGGCGTAGGGCTGTTGGTGGGCTGGCTGGCGCAGCGCAGCCGTTTTTGCACCATCGGCGCGCTCCGTGATTTGATTATGGTTAAGGATGCGCACCTTTTTAAGGGCATTGTCGCCTTTATCGCCGCCGCTTTTGTCACCAATCTGGCGCTCGGTCAGTTTAAGGCAGGTTTTGAAAATCAGCCTGTCGCCCATACGATGCAGCTTTGGAACTTTTTGGGTATGGTGCTTTCCGGTCTCGCTTTCACTCTGGCAGGCGGCTGCCCGGGACGGATGTTTATCATGTCCGGCGAGGGTGACAGCGACGCGGGAATTTTTATTATGGGAATGCTCGTGGGCGCGGCTTTCGCTCACAATTTCAGCCTTGCCAGCTCCGGTGCAGGGGTGGGTGCTTTCGGTATCCCGGCGACAATTATCGGACTCGTCTTCTGCTTCACCGTGGGCGGCCTGTTTTTAAACAAGGTTGATTAGGAGGTAATAAAGATGGCTGCAAAGATAATAGACGCACGCGGACTTTCATGCCCTCAGCCTGTGGTTGAGACAAAGAGAGTGCTTGACAAGACTTCCTCCGGCACTGTGGAGATTTTGGTGGATACCGTGACTTCGAGGGAGAACGTCCTCCGTTTTGGCGGTAACGCCGGATGGAAGGGACGCTTTGAGGAAAACGGCGAGGGATTTAAGGTCATTTTGACAAAATAGAAACTTACATGAAAACGCCCTTCTCTGTGGAGGGCGTTTTTTGCGCGCCTATATTTTGCACTGCGGCACTCTTTTTTATAAACTTGCTGATGTTATAATCAATCAAAATGTGATAATAGGGGGCGCAAGAAAATGGAGAAGTGCGCATGTAAGGGCTTTTTTTTGGAAAGGTTCATTCAGCCGGCGATATTGATGCACCTAGCCGCAGGCAGCCACCACGGCTTTTCGCTGCTAAAAAAGCTGGCTGACGAAAGTTATATCCCCGGCGAAGGCTCCATTGACCCCACCGGGCTTTACCGCACTTTAAAAAAGATGGAAGGCGCCGGGCTGCTGGTGTCCAAGTGGGACACGGAGAGCGCCGCTCAGCCGCGGAAGATTTATGAGATTACCGATGATGGGCGCTCCTGTCTTGCTAATTGGGAGACAACTTTATATAACTATAGAGACAGTATTGATGAACTGGCAAAGTCTATCTCGTTGGTGCTCAAGAGTGAGGATATCGCTTCCTGCCAGTGTAAATGCGGCAAAAAGTAGACTTTTTATCATTACAGCTGTTTTATTATCAGCCATAGGCTGCATAAATCTTTTTTTGTTGACTTTGAAAAAATATTCCCCCACTGCTAATATTTATATACATGATGTTGCCAAAGCGTCTTTAACAGAGACGATGCGGCTATAGCTGTCTATTTAAGTAAGCACGGGAGGCTGCAGAATGACGAAAGATGAAGCAACAGAACTTATTGAGAGGATACCTTATATCGGCACGGCAAATATGCCAGGCAGCAAAGAGCGGATAGAATTTTACCGCAAGGTCATTTCCCAAAGAGATCCAGTTATGTGGATCAAGGTTATCAAGACCGGTTATATTTGTAAAAACAACGTTCCGCAAGAGACGATGCGCGTTTTGGAAAACAATTATACAGAGCGGGCAAAGACGCTGCTGCACAGAGAACTCGCAGCAGCGCTTGAGATCAAAGAGGAAGAGGTTGAAGCTTTTATAAAAAGGTATTTGCATAGCCCTCAGCACCTATAAGTTACCTGTGGACGGGGACATGACAGACCGCCGGCAACTCTCTGCTTTGCAGCGGATTTTCCTGCTTAAGGTTGTTCACTCTGCCTCAATATGCTCGATGACAAATATTTTTTTACCCATGTGGGATTCAGCGGGAGACCACTTCCCATCGATTAAAACGATGTTTTTTATACCGAGGGCGTCCATGGCGCGAAGGCTGTACCGCCAGCCCACATAGTCGCGGTTCTTGTCAAATTCCGCTCTCTGCCCGTAAGTA
>CAZFWP010000181.1:0-2829 GCA_964522805.1 uncultured Synergistaceae bacterium
CCGAGATAGACCTAAATCATGGTTCTGTATATGCGACATCCGGATGCCTGAAGGGTGTCACCATCACGCTAGACTTTCCCTCGGTCGGCGCTACCGAAAATCTAATGATGGCAGCTACTTTAGCGGACGGGGTAACTTATATAGAAAATGCAGCACGTGAACCCGAAATTGAAAATCTGGCTTCGGTTCTGAGGCTTATGGGCAGTCAAATTAAAGGTGACGGCACATCTGTTATTAAAATTACAGGACAGCAAACCCTTCATTCCGCATTGGGTGAAATAATTCCGGACAGAATAGAGGCAGCGACGTATTTAACCGCAGGCATCATCACAAAGGGTGCTGTGACCGTTCGCGGGATAGCTCCATCGCTTGTAGAATCAATATTGGATAAATTTGAAGAAGCAGGAATCTCCGTAGATATCTTTGACAAAGAAATAACGGTCAAATATGAGGATAGTTTTAAGGGAATTACTGTAAAGACCCTCCCATATCCAGGGTTTCCAACTGACATGCAGCCGCAGATGATGGCGGCGCTATGCATTGCATCTGGCACCAGCGTTATCCATGAGAGCGTCTTTGATTCTCGTCTCCACCACATTAACGAGTTTAAAAAGATGGGGGCAAAAATCGAAGTCCAGGATAATGTTGCTATTGTCACAGGCGTTACAAAACTTTTAGCTTCAACAGTGGAATCTTCCAACCTTCGCGCAGGAGCTGCCCTGATATTGATGGGACTTGCAGCTGAAGGAGACAGCATGGTTTGCGATTTGCAGCATGTCTGGCGAGGCTACGAAAACATGCCGGAGAAACTTCGGGCCTTGGGCGCGGACATTGAGCTTGTCGATTAACCCCTAGATTGGGGCGTGTGTAATGACATCACCGGATAAAAACATTTTAAAAACAATAAAAACATATGCCTTTGTCGGCCCGGCCGGCACAGGAAAAAGTCAAAGAGCTCAGCTCGTGGCTTCACTTCTTGATGCAGACTTTATCATAGATGATGGTTTGGTAATATATAAAGGCAGCATAGTGTGCGGCAAAAGTGCTAAATCTGAAAGAAACCAAGTGAGTGCTATCAGGCGTGCGATATTTGAATTTGATGACCACAGTAAAGAGGTTACCTCCTTCTTTGCAGAGGCGGCCCCATGTTCGGTAATGATAATAGCTACTTCCGATAATATGATTAATAAAATTTTGAAGAAGCTGGGGCTAAACGAGCCGGAGCGGGTTGTCAGAATAGAAGAGGTCGCAACACCCGAAGAGATCGCCAAAGCACGCAGAGAACGCTTTAACAAAGGACAGCATGTAATTCCTGTTTCACATGTGCTTGTCAGAAAGAACTTCGCAGGAAAACTGGTAGGACAACTGCGCGTTTTTTGGAAATCAAAAGAACGTGGTGAGGGAGAAAAAACCATTGTTCGTCCGCCGTTTAGCTTTTATGGGGAGGTTCACATTGAACCTCAAGCAATTGAACAGTTAGTGTCTTTTATCGCAACGAGAACTTCGCAGGTCGCCAAGGTAACAGAAGTTAATGTCAGTCCTGAAGAAGAGGAAAAATTATCGATTGGCATCAAAATAGCTGTTTCTTTGGGAGATAAATCCTTTCTTAACGTAGCCGCTCTTGTTAAAGAGAGGATTGCTGTCAGTATTAGGTTCTTTACCGGGCTTGATGTCAAGACAGTTGACGTCAATATTGCGGAGGTAATTATATGACAAATGAAAAAGCCGAGCTATATTCCATGACTCTAGCGGAGAGAGAAAAATCTCGTGAGGTCCTTTGGCAATATGCAAAGATCAACGCACTTGCCTGCAAGGGCTGTACTCTTTGCCAAACGAGGACGAACGTTGTTTTTGGGGATGGAGACCGGCAAAGTAAATTGCTATTCATAGGAGAAGGCCCCGGAGCTGATGAAGATGCTCAGGGGATACCCTTCGTTGGTAAAGCGGGGCAGCTTCTTACTCAAATACTTACCTCTGTCGGCATAAAGAGAGAAAATGTTTACATTACCAATATAGTAAAATGCCGCCCACCAGAGAATAGAGTCCCCCTACCAGAAGAGATGATTATCTGCGACCAGCACCTGCAAACGCAGATAATGCTAATAAATCCGGTTCTTATAGTGCTGTTGGGTAACACACCTACAAAATGGATATTAAAGACCACAGAAGGGATTACCAGAATTCGCGGAAGATGGTTTGAGTGGCATGGAATGGCAGTAATGCCTATGTTCCATCCCAGTTATCTGCTGAGGAATTCATCGTCGCGCGAAGGTAGTCCCAAACATTTGACTTGGCTGGATATCCAGGAAGTTAAAAGACAGTGGGATTCAGTAATAAATACGGGGAAAATTTCAGATGACATTAAATTCGGCTAATGACCAAAGCTATAAAATAAAACACATAGGCATAGTTATGGATGGTAATGGCCGCTGGGCTAAAGCTAAAGGACTGCCTCGCGTTTTGGGACATCACGAAGGCGTGAAGGCTGTAGAGCGCACTGTACGTGCGGCAAAGGAATTGGACATACCATACATATCTTTATATGCCTTCTCTACTGAAAATTGGAAACGCCCAAAAAGCGAAGTTATGGGGTTAATGGGTCTATTCAGATACTACATGCGATCAAAACTGGCGGAATTATGCAAAGAAGAGACAAGAATGCGCTTCGCCGGTGATTTATCCGCACTGCCAGAAGACATTCAAGGGATTCTCAAAGAGACCGAAGAGAAAACACGGCAATACACAGAAAGGCAGTTAATCATCTGCTTTAACTATGGCGGCCGTCAAGAAATCATTGATACCGTCAATCGCATTGTCTCATCAGGTAAG
>CAZFWP010000182.1:0-2805 GCA_964522805.1 uncultured Synergistaceae bacterium
TACACAGGCGAAGACACTCTTTCCCTACACGACGCTCTTCCGATCTTGATTCCCACGTCAAAACATTGGTCAAAGGCACGCAGTGCCAGACAGAATTTTACGGCATTATCCGCCCGGAATATGACCCCGAAAATGAGCATCTCAACTTGGATATTCTCAATGAGATTGAAAACAGCGACAAGGTAATCATCGCCGGCGAGGCAATGGATTACTGTGTTTATGAGAGCTTGCGGCAAATTTTGGACTATTTTAAAGACAGAGAGGACATCGCCGCCAAAATATATGTTTTGGCAGACTGTATGAGCAGCATACAAGACCGTGCTGCTGCCGACAAAATGTATCAGGAGCTGCAATCACGCCACAAAATACACATCGTCAGAAGCACGGATAAATTTTTATAATCAAAACTACGGAGGGATAAGATGAGATTTTTAATATTTTTGCTGCTAGGCACGCTGATATTCGGATTTGCTTTTCCTGCAATGCTGCTATTTATAGGACTATTTGGAGTAATGCTTTTGGCGCTGATAATCTTCAACATGCTCCGCGGCGGCTCCTCTTTCAGAGTCTACACCACCCGCGGCTTTGAGCCGCCTCACAGAGAGGATTACCACAGCTCCGAGGAACAGCAAATATTTAATTCACCGACAGACGCCGAGACGGAAGAGGCTCATCAATCCGCGGATTTCGAGGACGAAGGCGAAGTCATCGAGCTGCCGGCAACAGCTCTGCGAAAAGAGGACGAGAAAGAAAAAGACAAATAGCGGCCCCGCGGCTCACAGCGTGACAATGAATACACCAAGGCAAAACCGCCTGCAAACATCCCTATGACAATCAGAACCATTGGCTTGGCCGGTGGTTCTGATTTACTGTAATAGGAACAACAGCACTATTCACATACCGCGCACTCAGCGAACTTTCCAAAAACAAAGCCATAACCGGCACGCTAGACCCAATAAAACAAAAATAAATTTTTAACAAGTATTTTCGTGCTCAAATGACATTGACCCTACAACTACACTTTATACATAGGGTATAGTGACAAATCCAGCCGCTCCAAGTTAAATCGTACTGTCTTTAAAGTGCGTTTTGCCTATGCCCATCTTCTCAAAGAGTTTTAGTGGGTTACACATTGCAGGGCTTTGCCCTCCGTTATAAGAATGGTTATTTTAGAAGAGCGGGTTTTCTTTGTAGTCCATGATAAAAAGTGTGGAAGTCCTTCCCGATTGATGGTAGAAAATCTCCGCCATACAGTGAACTGCCTCGATGTCTTGCGCAAATATTTTAAAGATATAGCTATACTCGCCCCCAACCACCCACATTTCCCAAAAGGCGTTCTTCACTGCGTTAATCTCTTTGAGAATATTCTGCAAGGTACGGTATCTTTCTTCTTTGATAAGGATAAACGCCTGAACAGAGTATCCTAGTTTGGCAAAGTCAATGGCAGCGTGATAGCCGGTGATAACGCCGTTTTCTTCCATTTTTTTCGTCCGCTCAAAAATCGCCGGAGCGGACATGTTAACACTCTCCGCTAACTCCTTGTATGTGGCCTTGGCATTGCTGCGTAGCTCACGGATGATTTTCAAATCAATACTGTCTGTCTGTATCTCTTCTCCAGGCTTCAATTCGCCCACCCTCTCCTACCGACTGCGCTTCCTCATGCAGTGACAATATTTTGTACCGCTGCTTGGCTCATGAGATTATATAACAAAATTAAAATATCAGACCACTCCGCAAAAAATAAAATTGCCGCATCTGCGCCCTGTCACCGATAAAGGCAAAAACACTCCGTCTATATGCGTAATAGGCTCCCGTCACAGCATTATTCACCCGGCAAAAATCCTCAATGGCGCAAAAAACAAGATGTTTGGCGCGAGGCAAACAATGTTTTTTTATCAGAAAAAGGAAGCTCATTGCACTCTGAAACATCATTATTCGCCCACATAAAATTTTATTTTGCCAAGAGCGGCTTTCTATGAATATTATTCCGTTTGACAATCAATGTTCCTAAATTAAATTATGTACCAAAAAGATACAAAATGGTATAAAAACATCAGTCCATTTTTAGAGGAAAAAGGGCAGAATAAAATACGGGGTATTTTTAATAAAAATACCCATTTCACTTATTATTATTTTAATCAATGCGCAAATATTGGTGACTGAAGATAATTTTCACAAAGATTTGAATGTAGTTAAAGACCCCACGCATGTCGACACACTTAATATCATAGATGTTAACTGTGTGTAATCATATAAGTAGGCGCTGCATGATGTTGACGAGGCCAATTCTTTATGTTGCTTAAATAAAATTAATTCACAAAACATTATATTAATATTAGGAGCTTGGGCATGAAGAATATAACTAAAGCATTATTAATTATATGTATCGTCTTCACGAGTCTGTGGAATACGCTAACTGTTGTTTCCGCAGGAGAAATATCTTTGCCGGCATTTAAAAAGATGCAGTACGAACATCAGAGATTTTTATCCACAATAAAAAAAGATACCCTGCTTGAAGCTTACAAATCTTCTCATGTGGCTTTTATAAATTATCTACAGGCAGAAAAAGCAAATTTAGCTATTTTTAATGAAAACATAGAGTACAAGGGAGAAATACTGCAAATATATGTAGAAAATTTAGAGGCAATACTTAAACAACGCGAGAGAGAAATCTCATCTCTCTTGAATAATGATTCTAAGTGGCGCTCCCAACCTTTCCGAAAAAATCTTATGAGATCATTTAAAGCAGTAAATCAACGGGTGCCATACGATAGAGGTGAACCTTTACGCCCAAGCTTTCGCATG
>CAZFWP010000183.1:0-2771 GCA_964522805.1 uncultured Synergistaceae bacterium
AAACACATTTTTCATTTCTATCTACCTCCATATTTTAACTCGGGAGTTCTTCCCCCCTGTTGATAGGAAAATATTAACAACAGTCTGTGGTAGTTTTATGGCATAAATATGTAAATTATATGGAGAAAACAGTGTCCGTCGAGCAGAATAAAAAAGGGGGAAAATCCGCTGATTACGGACTTCCCCCCCCTTAAAATACTGTGTCGCTTGGCTAATTAATGTACTTCAGCCCCAACTCGCGCCCCAAAGCATAAGCTTTCAGATTGCTCTCCAAAAACTGCGGTTTTCTGGCTCCCAATTTTTCCGCTATAATTACTTTCGCTGTTTCATCGGCAATAATATCGGAAACCGCAACAATTGTTCCCAAAAGCACCACATTCAAAGCTCTTGTGTTACCGACACTCTCGGCGAGTGTTGTAGCAGGAACGGCAATCACCTTAATGTCGCTTCTTGTCGGAGTATACCGGGAGAGATCCTCGTTGTAAATAAGAACACCGCCGGGTTTGACAATACTCTCATACTTATCCAACGACGGCTGATTCATCGCCACAGCCATATCCGCCTTGACAACAAAGGGAGAACTCACCTCCGCATCACTTATAGTTACACCGCAGTTTGCGGTGCCGCCGCGCATCTCCGGACCGTAAGAGGGCAGCCACGCTGCGAATCGTCCCTCTTTAATTCCAGCATAAGCTACAAGCTGACCTAAGACCATAACGCCCTGTCCTCCAAAACCTGCGCAGAAGAGTGTTCTTGTGAAATTTGCCATTTTACATTCCTCCCCTACTTAAAATCCTTGAACAGCCCGAGAGGATAATAGGGAATCATATTATCTACCAGCCAGTCACAAGCCTGAGTTGGTCTAATACCCCAGTTTGTCGGACAGGTGGAAAGCACCTCCACAAAAGAGAAGCCTTTGTTATCAAGCTGGTTTTGGAAAGCTTTTTTAACCGCCCGCTTAAGCGCCGGGAGGTGAGCCGGTTTCGCAGCTGATACTCTTTCAATATAACCGGGAGCCTCAAGAGTAGCCAGCAACTCACACATCCTCATCGGATATCCGGCCCTTGCCGCGTCACGCCCATCTTGAGTTGTCGTAGTCTTCTGCCCCAGAAGGGTCGTTGGCGCCATCTGTCCCCCCGTCATTCCGTAGATGGCGTTATTGATAAAGATCACCGTAATATTTTCCGAACGGTTAGCCGCATGCACAATTTCAGCAGCGCCGATAGAAGCAAGGTCGCCGTCTCCCTGATAGGTAAATATTAGCCTATCATTGCGGATTCGCTTAAAACCTGTAGCGATTGCCGGAGCTCGTCCATGCGGAGCTTCGATAAAGTCAGTGTCGATATACTCATACATCATCGCAGCGCAGCCAACGGGTGCGACACCGGTGGTAATATCCTGAATGCCAAGTTCATCTAATGTTTCGCACAACATACGATGAACAATACCGTGGGTACAGCCGGGACAATAGTGCGTGTGAACGCCGTCCATCCAGCTCTTCGGTCTCTCATATATAACTTTTTCACTCATGGCCATTACCTCCGCTACTTGAGCCCCGCAAATATTTTGCGGCACTCATCCTCTATTTCGCTGACACTGGGGCACATCCCGCCGCTGCGCCCGTAGAAACTGACGGGGATTTGATACTTGACTGCATTTCTCACATCATGCTCCATCTGTCCCCAGTTCATCTCTGTATCAAGAATATGTTTGCAGGTGGGGATAAGCGACTCAAAGTCGCTGTTTGGGAAAGGACTGATGAGAAGAGGACGGATCAGACCTATTTTATACCCCTCAGCGCGAAGATTCTGCACCACAGAACGGGCTATTCTGCCCACAGTGCCGAATGCGGAAATAACCACCTCTGCATCGTCTGTCAGATATTTTTCGCAAGCAGTCTCCTTTTCGCAGATAGTTTTCCACTTCGCTTCCAACTTTTTATTATGACGCTCGAGGGCTTCAGGGTCGAGAATGAGGCTGCGGATAATATTTCGGCGTCCGCGCTCCTTCTTATAGCCACACGCCCATTCCACCGGATTGGAAAGGTTCTTGCCATGTCCTTCGGGAATCTCCACCGCTTCCATTATCTGGCCAATAACTCCATCGCAAATAACCAGCACAGGATTACGGTATATCTGAGCAAGGTCAAAAGCTTTCTGCACCATATCCACGGCTTCCTGCAGTGAACCCGGAGCAAAAACAATGACCTTAAAGTCTCCGTGAGCCATGCCGTGAGCAGCCTGATTATAATCGCCCTGTGAAGGCAAAATACCGCCCAGTCCGGGCCCTGCGCGCATCACATTGACAATAACTACGGGTGTTTCCTGCCCGGCCATATAACTCACAGCCTCAGCCATCAGCGAAACTCCGGGGCTTGACGAACTGGTCATCACGCGCTCTCCAGTAGCTCCCGCACCAAGAATCATATTTGAGGCAGCCACTTCGCTTTCCGCCTGAAGATAAACCCCGCCTACCTCAAAAAGTCTCTTGGACATATATTCAGGTATCTCACTCTGGGGAGTAATAGGATAGCCGTAAAAATATTTACAGCCGGCTTGAACAGCGGCTTCTGCAATGGCCTCCGTCCCCTTCATTAAAACTCTTTCCATTTTAGCCTCACCTCATCAATCTTCACGAAATACTTTAATAACCGCGTCGGGACAGCGCATCGCACACATACCGCATCCGATACAGGCTTCCGCATTAACCGCCTTCACGGGACGATAGATCGGAAGAGCGTCGTGTAGGGAAAGAGTGTCTTCGCCTGTGTA
>CAZFWP010000184.1:0-2737 GCA_964522805.1 uncultured Synergistaceae bacterium
TCCCTGATGACGATCTGCAGCGTATCTGGGCACTGCGCCGCAAGATAGCTAATATGGATGAAGCGGAAGTACTTAATTTAATTTTGGATAAATTAAGAAACACTGCTACTAATCGAGATTTTCTTGCTACAATAAAAGTAGGTTAATGACCCTGTATTTTGCATGCATCTGATTTTACAAATGATTTTATTCGGAGTGAAAGATAGATGTCTGAGCCTTTAAAAGTAAATAAAAATAAGAGCAAGACAATTTTGTTTTGTCTGTTGATCTTCGTTGTACTTTCAGCCTCTGTTGTATTTGCGTCAATGGCGGCGGAAAGAAGCGGAATGTATTGGGCTACTTTGGATGTGAGCAAATCGGAAGACGCTCCTGAGAGCAACCGAGGTTTTATGATGGTTGACGTTTCCGATTTACTTGGTACCAGCGGGCTGTCCAATGAATCATCAGAGGTGGAAAATGAGATTGTGCCAATTGGAATCGGCCCGCTTCCAAGCGTACCCTCTTTGACCACTCAGGAACTCAAGCTATACGGAATTTTGTCCAAAGGCGATGGGCTTATATCTAGTGAAGATGCCTCCGCTCTTGACGGAGATATACATTGGCAGGAAGTTGTCCTTGAAGAAGGAGATACCATTGAATCCATAGCGAGGGAATATGGTGTTTCCGCAAGTGACATCAGAAAAGCTAATGCAATGAAGCCCGGTCAGAAAGCTAACTATTCCGAAGTTCTCTATGTACCGGACAGCCACAATGATGTTGCCAGCACTCTTGCACTCGTACACCGTTTGCAAAAGGCCGAAATAGCTGAGAACAGCCAGACAAAACCGCTGTCGATAATAGCTTATGTTGTCAAAGGCGGGGACTCTCTTTGGTCAATTGCAAACAGTTTTAACTTGGATATTGATACAATTGTAGGCTCAAATAAACTCAAAAATATAAATATGCTGAAGTTGGGAACAACTCTTAGAATTCCCAACCAAGATGGTATTTTTGTACGGGTGGGCAGCGGGGAAAGTATTTCATCTCTTGCCAATAAATATGGCTCATCAAAAGAAGCGGTAATGATTGCAAATTCACTTTACGGCAAAGTGGCGAAAGGGCAGGAAATATTTCTGCCTGGAGCTAAAGTCGTCGCTGTTGTTGAGTCTGGAGGACGCAGAGAGTCCCGAGGTATTAATTCAAGTATCATCGAATCAAGTTCACGCAGATTTGGTTGGCCGGTAATGGGGAAAATATCCAGTAACTTTGGCTGGAGGCGCAGTCCCTTTGGTAAGCGGCGCGTATTCCACTCTGGATTGGACATACGTGCTCCGCGCGGAAGAGGAATTGTTGCAGCCGGAGACGGCAGAGTTGTACACTCCGGCTGGATGGGTGGTTATGGCAAGGCAATTGTTATTGCCCATCCCAATGGTTTAACTACTCTTAACGGACATTGCAGCGGTTTGGTAGCTAGAAGAGGTGCTGTTGTCAGAAGGGGGCAGGTAATAGCGCTGGTAGGAAGCACAGGGCGTTCTACCGGAAACCACCTACATTTTGAAGTTCGCAAAGACGGCACCCCCATGAGCCCAATCAGGTTCTTACGGTAAATTATTGTAATACATTTAAAATAATTTATAGATATAAAATGAAGGAGCGTTACTCTATGACAAAGTATATTTTTGTAACCGGAGGGGTTGTTTCCTCATTAGGTAAAGGGATAACAGCCGCATCACTGGGAGCTTTGCTCAAAAGACGAGGCTACAAAGTCAGCATTCTCAAGATGGACCCGTATATCAATGTTGATGCAGGGGCTATGAGTCCGTTTCAGCATGGAGAAGTGTTTGTTACATGGGATGGAGCAGAGACAGACTTGGATCTTGGTCACTATGAACGCTTTATTGATGAAGCTATTTCTGCGGCTAACAGCTGTACCACCGGTAAAGTATACTCTGCGGTAATTACCCGCGAACGCGAGGGCGGGTATAATGGCGGTACTGTGCAGGTAATTCCCCATATAACTAACGAAATTCAAGACCGTATCCTCAAAGTGGGGGAAGACAACGATGTTGTTATCGCTGAAATAGGCGGTACAGTAGGTGATATCGAGGGGCTTCCTTACCTTGAGGCGATACGTCAGTTGGCCGTCAGAGTTGGACGTGAAAATATTCTCTACTGCCACGTAACTCTTGTTCCGTACATCGCAGCGTCAGGAGAACTTAAGACGAAACCAACTCAGCATAGTGTTAATGAATTAAGACGTATCGGTATACAGCCCGATGTCATTGTCTGCCGTTCACAATATCCTGTTGGTGCTGATCTCAGGGAAAAAATAGGTCTATTTTGCAGCGTGTCGCCCGAATGCGTGGTAGAGGCTAGAGATGCGGACTCGATATATCGTATTCCTGCCGTTTTACACGAGCAGGGATTTGATGTGATGGTACTGAGGAAGTTGGGACTTGCTTCAGATACAGAGCCGGATATGAGAGACTGGAACGAATTCCTCCGTAAATATGATAATATGGAAGGTGAAGTTACTGTGGCTCTGGTTGGCAAATACACAGAAATCAAAGACGCCTACCTTAGTGTCAATGAAGCCTTGGCCCATGCCGGTATCGCTAATGGAGTAAAAGTAAAAGTTATGCCTGTCGAAGCAGAAGATCTTGAGACAGGAAATGTGGAGGTAATTCTCTCCTCTGCTGATGCCATCCTTGTTCCTGGCGGTTTTGGCCAAAGAGGTGTCGAGGGTAAAATCAAAGCG
>CAZFWP010000185.1:0-2709 GCA_964522805.1 uncultured Synergistaceae bacterium
TCGCACGTGACCTAGGCCGTAGACTTTGTTCCGCAGGACATGTATGCAAGCTCAAGAGAGTTGGCTGCTGCATGTTCTCATCAGACAATGCCGTATCATTTGATGATATCTCATCAATGAGATTCAAAGAACTAAGCAGCATCATTCTTCCTGTACGCAGTGTTGCCGGCTCATGCATGTCATACATTGCTGATGACTATGCTTTTAAAAGACTAGCTAACGGACAGGGCGTGATGCTTTCCCAAATGCAAAGAGAATCTTTTCCTCTCTACTCTTCCTCAACGGAAAATGTAACTGTTTCCTCGGAAAGCTTCTTCTCTATATGCAGGCTCTCCCGCAGCAGCGGAAGTTTCGAATTGATGCCAGAAGTCAACATTATTACCGGTGATAGGGGTAATGGTCAATGATATACGCCCTAGGCGCTTTTGACGGATTTCATTTAGGACACAGACAGCTCCTAAAAACGGCGGCGTCGCGTGCCGAAAAGACAAAAACAGCGTGGGGGGTGATCACTTTTGACGGCCATCCGCAGCAGCTTTTTAACAAGGAGAACTTCCGGCTGCTCTTTACTGCCGAAGAACGCGATATACTCACAAAATACATGGAAATCCCTGAAATAGTCAAAATTCCTTTTACCCATGCCTTTGCTGAATTAACACCGGTGGAATTTATATCGATGATAGCGGCGCATAGAATAATCAACGGGCTTGTCGTAGGGGAAAATTTTCTCTTTGGCAGAGGGCGCAGCGGCAACACAGGAGTGCTGGCAGAAATATGCTCCCAAAAAAACTGGAGCCTTGATATTGTAGAATCATATAAACTGCGCGGAAACACTGTCAGCAGTACTTCCATCAGAGACTGCATTCTGCGCGGAAAGATGGAACAAGCCTCCGAAATGCTGGGCTACCCCTTTATTATAAGCGGCAAAGTTGTTACAGGAGACTCAAGAGGACACGGCTTCGGATACCCTACTGCGAATATAATGCTTAAAAGCGGTAAAATATACCCGGCTAGGGGAAGCTATGCGGCACTGGTATTTATAGCCGGAGAATGGATGTCAGCCGCAGTCAACATTGGTTACAATCCGACATTTGAAGGCACAAGGGCAATGCGTTGTGAGGCTCACATTATCAACTACTCGGGTAACTTATACGGGAAAAACATCACAATATTTCTAATTAAGCGCAATCGGGAAGAAATTAAATTCTCTGGAATAGAGCAATTAAAGGCGCAATTAGATAAAGATATGAGGCAAACTCATGTTGTGTCACGCAGCTACTTAGCGCAAAAACTGGCAGCGTTAAAAAAATTCGAACCGCTATTGCTTTGACATGTAAAGGGCTCTGTCGTATCATAACATGGTTGCTTTATGCGGCACTGGGTTCCACTATTGAAGGAGGACGATTATCCTTGTTGAGACTTATGAGAGAGCACGTTAAAGTTATTATGACCACAGTAATAGTTTTGTTTGTCCTATCCTGTTTTGCCGGATACGGACTATATTCTAGATCAGGCAACCGCAACAGCGGTGGTACGCAGGACTATCCCGTGGCGGAAGTTAACGGTAAGAACATCATGCGTTCACAGATAGAAAATGGGATCGGCAAGATGGCAGACCAGTACAACCAGAAGGACATCACATCCGCTGACCTTCCAATACTTAGAAAAGCGGTTCTTGACAGTTTGGTAATACAAGATGAAGTGAACAAAGAAATAAAGAACAGAAACATTGACGTAAACAAAGATGAAGTTGATGCCGAATATGTCAAAATAATGGACAACTACCCGACGAGAGAAGAATTCAAAGCTTATCTCGAACGCTCCGGAATTACCGAGAAACAGGTAAAAGAAGACATAAAAAACCAGCTCTCTCAGCAGAAACTTATGGAATCTGTCACGGCGGACATCAATGTAACAGACAAAGAAGCAAACGCCTTCTATGATGCCGCAAAGAACTTCCTCTACAAACAGCCTGCCGGTATCTCCGTCAACGTTGCCACATTTAAGAACAACGATGCGGCAAAACTTGCGCAGAAAGCCATTGCTGACGGTGCAAAATGGGATAAAATCATTACAGAACACAAAAACGATATTGAGTCCTCAACGCCATACGACAAACCAATTGTCGTAACAGAACAGATGATGAAGCAGAGCCCCGCTCTGGCAAAGATTAAAACTCTGGAAATCAACAAAGTCTCACCCCTCATTAACATAACAGAGACGAATGCGATGATAGTCATAAAGCGCGGGGCTGCGTCAGAAAAAGTTCTTCCTTTTAGTGAAGTAAGTGCGGACGTCAGAAACGCAATTAAGGGGCAGAAGGCTCAAGAAAAACAGAGTGAGTTCTATCAGTCGTTAATCGCAAGGGCGAACATCAAAATCACAGATGCGGCAATATTCCCAGCAGCGGCATCTGAAGTCAAGTCCGATGACAAAAAATAGTTCAGCACTGAAAAAAATCGAACTAATAAAGTTTTAAAGTGTTGACAAACAAAGCAATGCGTTATAAAATATCTCCTGTTGGTGAGGTGGCCGAGCTAGGCTGAAGGCGCTCGCCTGCTAAGCGGGTAGGGGGGCATAAACCTCCCTCCAGGGTTCAAATCCCTGCCTCACCGCCACAAAATCGAAACACGCGCCGGTAGCTCAACTGGATAGAGCATCGGACTACGGATCCGAAGGTTACGAGTTCAAATCTTGTCCGGCGCGCCA
>CAZFWP010000186.1:0-2685 GCA_964522805.1 uncultured Synergistaceae bacterium
GGCGTTGTGCCGTCTCGGAGGAGATACCATTCTTTGTTAGTGTCAGCCGGGCCTGTTGATCCGGAGTCTAACGAGCCGTTTTCCAAGCGGTATTTCCAGGCTCCGGCGGAAACGTAGGGGACGCCGCCGATGGTGAGGTCGGGATTTCCCAGATTAAATTCGATACCGCGCGTGCTACCGATAACTTTTACCAAGGCATCCGAACGCTCCGCACCGCTGGGAGCTGTGTTGTGAACATGAAGCTTTGATTTGCCGATGGCTCTGCCTTCTACAAGCAGAAGGTCAGATTTTTCTTTATTGTTAAGGTCTGTTTTCATTACCAAAGAACCGTCGTCGGCAATATCGTTACTCACGAAATAATCATTCACAGTGACTGTTTTAAAGCCATTTTTCACGGTGCTGCCAAAGTCAACCGTGCCGTTATTGGTTAAAGTTCCCTTGGTATTTGAATCGTAGTCTACGTTCCATATGGAGCCGGTGCCTACATTTATATTTATTTTAGCACCGGCACTTGCTGCTGAATTGGTGGCGTGTCCGTACCAAACACTGTCTTTCAGTGACACATTAAAGGCACCGATAGTCCCATCGTCGCCGGTATGATAGACTTCGCCGATAACTTCAGAAGATTCGAGATTTAATGTTCCTGAAGAACCTGTATGCGCAAGTCCGCCAAGCGCGTTATCTAAATTCAAGATATTTTTCAGGTTCACCGTGCTGTCATATATACGAAAGGCGTAAGCATTGCCACCCACTTTGATTTTTGTTGAATCCAGAGTAAGTTCAGATTTGTTAAGTGCATATCCCGCGCTGGCACCATCTCCAGTTGTCGTCAAAGAACCGCCTCTCATTTCAACAGAAGATTTTGCTGTCGCACGAAGACCCATCGCATTTACACCGCCTGTTTCGACGTCTGTATCAATAAGGGAAGCCTTTGAGGCTTTATCCGCCATCACACCGGCCGTGCCTGCGCCAAATGTTTTTATTACGCTATTTTTAATAACAGGAGTAGCCGCAGCAAGAGGAGCACCGGGCCATCCTTCGGTCACATAAACTCCGTGCCCCGAAACAGCGTCTTTGCCGGCATCTCCATAAGTGGTGATACGCACATTATCCATCTGCACCGCGGAGTTGTTCCAAATCTGCACACCGGTACCCCTATTGCTCCTTGTCGTCACAACGGTATCTTTGATATCCGCAGACGAAGATTCTTGAACCCAGATCCCCCTCGTGTAGTCGCCGGTCACGTCAATAGATACGTTCGTAAGTTTCAGAAAACTGTTTCTGTTTACACACACACCATGGCTTTGATCGCTTGAAACAACGATATTTGTTCCGCTGATATCCAAAGAGGAGCCTGCTTCACCGTATGCTGCATAGGGCTGATCGCCCCTTCCTCCAGCGACCTTAATGGTACCGCCTTTTACCGTTACATCCGAACCGGTACTTGCGTGAATACCATAGCCGCGAGCCGTGCTTATAACGGAATCGGTGATATTTATCGTTGATTTATTTAAAGCGACGCCGATACCGCTAAAGCCGCCTGTGGAGATATCAGAACTTTTAACAGTCAGACCTGCAGAGATCAACCTAACGCCCCAGCCAGAAGACCCGAAAGTGGAAATTTTAACATTATTCAGCTCTCCGGCATTTTTTATCTTGGCTTCTAATCCATCTTCATAATTTCTTCTGATTAAAATTGTGTCGCCGCTTAAGACGGTATTCGGCACCGTAATTTTCACCGTAGACGTATATGTAGCTCCCACGGCAGAGTTCGGCAAAAACAGCTGCGAAACGCAGAAAAGAAATGCAAAAGCGCAGCAAATTGACATGGTTCGTCCCAATCTTACTTTCATCATAGTACCTCCAAACATCTAAATCAAATTAATGACAAACGCACCGCAGGCGGGAAGAACGACCTCATGCGGAATGCGCCGTATCCCTATGGACCAGAGGTGATCCGCGTCAAATACCGCCACCCACAGGGCTCAGACTGTTTATATATAACGATACCTACATCAGCGCCCCTTTACAGGCGCTGAGATACTCACCTCCCTGCAAATTGGTTTTTCAATATCAAGAAACTCGCTATCCTATGGCGGCACTTCCCGCTCAAAGACAATCTGCAAAGCGGGACCAACGTCAGTACAAGAGAAAATTAATAGGGGCTGCTTGATATACACATTGATAATTAACGTTTAAGTATAAATTCATAATATATTAATTATCATGCACGACAGTTTTTGAGACTTACGCATCAAGTTAGCCGTTGCTAACTTGATGGAGTCTACCATCTCCCAAATATATGTCAAGGGTTATATTTAATTTAAAACCATTACAGTGAAGGTTTGTCAGAACCACAAATTTAAAAATTTATAATAACCAATGGACTTGTTTTTTGGGTCTTAGCAGTGTTTTTGACACTTGTCACAAGTAAAAAATTATAAAAGCATGTCAAGGGCTTATGTTCTAGTATTTGTCCCTTCAAATTTACTCGCGTACAGTTACGTACTGTTTTGCAGTTGCTGACATTTGGAGGTGTTACTTATGGGATTGAAGCTTACGAAATACGAGAATGCGGCTTCTTTTTAAGCAAACCGCAATATAAACAGCTGACATACTTTTGTCAGAAGATCCGCTCACAGCTAATACTTGCCTTATTGTTTGCAAACGATAATTATTCAGATA
>CAZFWP010000187.1:0-2674 GCA_964522805.1 uncultured Synergistaceae bacterium
AGTCCTAGCTACTATAGACTGCCCATACTTAAGCGTCACACGTATAGAGATAGACAGAACCGGCAAAAGTTACACTATTGATACGCTAAAATCTCTAAGAGCAATGCCGCAGTATGAAGATACAGAATTTTATTTTATTACCGGATTAGACGCTGTTTTAGACATTGTCTCTTGGAAAAATCCTCAAGAAGTTACTGAGTTATGCAAATTTGTTGCTGTGAGCCGCTATGGTTACACACATAAGCGCATGGAAGAACTGCCTGAAGAGTTGAGGATGAAAATAATTCCTCTTGAAATACCGTTATTGGCCATATCAAGTACAGAACTCAGAGACAGAGTAAGACGCAACTGGAGCATCAGATTTTTGGTACCTCCGAATGTTGATGACTTCATAAGAAAAAACGGGCTATATAAAGATTAATAACGGAGGAGTACTCGGTGAAATTCTCTAAACCAATTCTTATTATTGTGTTATGCGCGGTTTTTTCCATCATCGCGGGGGCTGGGTTGCGTTTTTATTTTGCTTTTCACGCCAAATCTGGGGATATCAT
Organism: uncultured Synergistaceae bacterium; assembly: GCA_964522805.1. GTDB lineage: Bacteria > Synergistota > Synergistia > Synergistales > Synergistaceae > CAZBYL01. Next base: position 552 of record CAZFWP010000187.1, read on the forward strand.
AAACACGATTACTAAAGACATGGATACAGGCAGTGCCAATTATTCAGCACTCAAAGAGCAAGGCAAATTCAACATTCTGATAATGGGCGAGGACGATGTAGAAGGCTCAAGGCGATCTGATACAATTTTACTCGCAACTGTAGACGTTGATGACAAAAATGTGAGAGTTCTTTCCCTTCCTAGAGATACCAGAGTGTCTATACCAGGCCATGGTACACAGAAGCTGAACCATGCCTTCGCCTTTGGCGGACCTGCGCTGATGAAAGAAACAATTGAAAAATATTTAAATATACCAATACTCTATTATTTGGTAATAGACTACGACAGTTTTCCGGCTCTCGTTGATACCATGGGCGGTGTGGAGATTGATGTCCAAAAGAAAATGCGTTATGTTGACAGGGCAGGAAAGCTTGATATCAACATACAGCCAGGACTCCAAGTCATGGATGGCAAACAGGCTCTGCACTTTGTACGCTTTCGTAAAGACGCATTAGGAGATATCGGACGTGTTCAGCGCCAGCAGCAGTTTATAAAAGCAATAATAAAAAAGGCATACGACCCGCGTATTGTCATTAAAATTCCTGAGCTGACAGCTCAAATGATGAAGTTATTTAAGACGGATATGTCAGCCACTCTTGCGGTACAGCTTGCTGGATTTGTACAAAACGAATTAGGGCGTGAGCGTATATTCTTCTCCACACTGCATGGTGAACCGGCAATGATTAACAGGTTGAGCTATTGGGTCGGTAACGTGGACTCTGCAAATGCTTTTTTAAGTGCTCCGGTTGATACGCTTATCTCAGGTGATGTCTCTTTGGATAAGTCTTCAAAATATGCCGGAATATCTCTTGCCTACAGCTCCGCAGCTGACGAATCGGCCGAACAAAGCGCTAAAAAGAGGGAAGAACAGGTAAAAACATCTACGCCAGAAATCAATAATACTGATATAGTAAAGATAGCAAAATCGATATCTGAATCTATCGCAGTGCTCAACGGCACCGGAATTGCATCCATAAGCCAGAACGCGGCAGTAAAATTACAAAAAATCGGCATTGATGTGGCACATACCGGAAACGCCAAGCACTTTGATTACCAGTATACAAATATTATCTACCCTATAAACGCCAGCAAAAAAGCAGTTGAGTCCGCAAAATTACTTGGTCAGCTGTTGCATATTCCGAAGAACCTTATTAGACCAAGCAAGCAGGCGTTTTATATCTCGTTGATAGTTGGCCATGATTACAAAAATTTCAACCCAATACTTGATAATATCGTCGAGATCTACTCAAAATAACAAACAAAAAGGGGAATACACATGGAAAACACCAACAATACAACAGAAAACAATGAATTTTTCAGTAGATACCAGCCGATAGTTGATGCCTTACTCGAAAAGCACGCTATGGAAGTGACAGTACATGACCTTTCAGAAGTATCCGGTTTTACTGAAGCCTTCATTGTAGCTATAGCGCGCTCTGATTTACATGCCAGAACACTAAAGGATACCGCTGACGATATTCTTGACGAAATGAAACTTCCTCATAAGGTGGAGGGAGAAAACAGCAGCAGGTGGTGTCTTATGGATGCGGGGCACTTGGTAATCAATATTTTAAGCAAGGAAGGGCGCGACTATTACCGCCTTGATTCACTTTGGGGAGACGCTCCTGTTAAGAAATTCAACGACGAAGACGAGGCTTAATACGACTCTGTAGCAGGAGGAGACGGTCATGAACTGTATTTTCTGTATGATAAAGGAATATGTTCTGGAAAACGATTTAGCATATGCCATTTTTGACAAAACACCGGTCAATAAGGGTCATATGCTGATTATACCTAAGCGCCATGTAGCAGACTTCTTTGATATTACAAAAGAAGAATCAAATGCGCTCTTTGACCTTGTCAATGAAGCTAAATTAATGCTCGATAAGGAATATTTGCCTGACGCATATAATGTAGGTGTTAACTGCGGCGCAGATGCAGGACAATCTGTAATGCACGTCCACATACATTTAATTCCGCGATACAAAGGTGACACAAACTTGCCTCAAGCCGGCGTAAGAGGTGAAATACCAGAAAAGATGCTTTACTGATATAAAATAGAGGCATCATAACTAAGATGCCTC
>CAZFWP010000188.1:0-2669 GCA_964522805.1 uncultured Synergistaceae bacterium
TCGCTTAAAACCGCACCCAACGTCACTCCGGAACTTACTCGGTCATAAATTTTCGCAATCACACGCTTTAATCTTTTGTTTTCCGTTTGTTCCACTAAAATCTCAATTGCGGAAGCAATAGGCACACCGGCGGTTATCATTGTCGCCAACTGGCGGAAAAAAATAGCTTTGTCACGCAACTTTACTCTTGGCGATAAATCGAAAAACCCGTCTAAGGCGGTATTTTTTTTTGCTACAGATTCTCCGATTTGCAGTGCTACTTCGTGAGTGCGTTCAATATTTATCGGAACCCAGCCATTGTCCCGAATCCACGATACAAGCGCAGCTTCACTGTCAGCAGAGCGGTTGCCGGACATATTTTTCCCGTTTGAAGCCTTGGCTGTATATTTAAAATCCACACACAACACCTACCGATAAGCTCGATGTAATATTGATTAGCACTTAGTATACACCAACAGCGGGCAAATTGAAGAACATGCTGCCTCATAACCAATAAATAAGATTATGCCTGCAAGTATCCCTTAAATTTACGAACCGGCAAAACACAGACTGTCAGTCAGAGGAAATTTATCAAGGAATAAAACCACATCTTTGCACATATTCTTGAAGATGTTCTTAAGATAATGATGACAAATGGTAATATTATTTTAATTACTCACGCCTTTGCAATATCCAAATCAGCTATTGAATCGACGCTTGTTCCTGAAATTTTAAATTGATTACTGAAACTTGCCGCAAGCAAAATCGCTGCGTGACCATGACAGTTCAATACCGGGCAAACTTTTAATATGCAGGTCACGCGCGCTTTTGAGTCTGTTTTGCAGCAGCTAAGGCAGCGAGGATATGAAAGCATCTATACAAAGCTTCCATTATTGCCATGGTTCCGCGGACATGTTTCATGGAGAAAGTTTCCGTTATTATTTTTGGGGTTTGGGTTTTGCCGCCGGCAGCTCGTCATACATGGCAATAAAGAGTTCTGCCAAATATTTTTTATCATCTGCATTGTCAACCAACAGCATTTCCTTTGCCCCTTTATAAGGCGTTTGCCAAGAAACCGTTTGCATATAAGAAACCGCCGATTCAACCGGCTTTACCAGAAATCTGTCATCATAAATACCGCCGACAATTTTCCCACGGTAGTAAATGATGAATTCTCCCATCATCGCGCGGTGAGTGACTTCTTCCAGCTGCGATAATTGCCCTAAAATAAAATTTAAATACTCTTTGCTTGATGGCATTAATTCACCCCACGGCTTTAAATTTAAGTCATATAGACAGGCAGAGTGCGTCAGTTATTATTTTATGAAATATACGACCAGATCCTTTGCGAAAATTCATCTACGTTCCTTCACAATTAACAATTGCTAAGTATGCTCCACCTATATGTCAAACACTTCGCACTTAACGTGAAACAAACTGCTATGCTTGATGCCAGTAGTTTCCGGTTACAATATCCGTTTTACCGGTTCCATTGCACAAAACATAATAAGCATAAATAAGGCCGCGTATTTTCCCCTGCCCAAATTCAATTTACATCCGGCTCATATATAAAAGCGGATAATTGTTCCCCTGCTCGTCATGGTCAGTTCTTTTGCAGACCTGAAACCCCATATGTTCATAAAATCCTTTTGCCAGAGGGTTCTGTTCAATTACAGTCAGCTTTTGAATTGCATAATTTTCAATCCCATATTGAAGCAGATTTTTCCCCAGACTTTTTCCTCTTTCCAATGACGAAATAAACAGCATTTCCAGAGTATTTTCTTCCACTCCCATAAAAGCAACAGGATTTTCTATGTCATCTTCTGCAATCACCGGATGTGCAATTTCGCCTAATGCTTGTGCTACATACTTTTTGATACTCTTTATCCTACCGTATGATAAGAAGCAATGCGTTGCACTAACAGATTTTTCCCATACTTCCAACAGTTGTTTTATCAGTAACGGAGAGCGTTCGGTCACTTCAGTTATTTTCATCCTCTACCTCCGTAACATGTAATATACATACTTCCACAAATCTGAAGTTATCTAATCCAACGAGGCGAAAATTACTCATTGTCCTGCTCTGTCAATTCCAACAGAAATCTGTCATAGTCCTGCATAAACATTCTATTCTGCACAGTTATATAGCATTGATAAACTGAAACAGTATTTTCCTTTCCCGTACCCTGGTACCAATTAAATGACTCCGCATTCAACCATCTTTCGCAGAAGTTCTGGAGCTCTTGACGGCCTTATTCCAATTACTTACACCACAACTGAACGTCTAAATGTCGTTTGTCCCGGGAAGAACTCGCGTAGTCTGAGAATATTACGCACCGTTTCCAGTTGGAATAGCTGTTCAATGTACGGTTTGATTGGTTCCCCGAAAGCACCGCCGATGCGTAGGGTTCAGTTATAACACAGCCGCGTCTCACTCAGCAACAGATTGTACAAAAAAACACTTCCGGAGACTTCATCGTCTTGTGAATGCTATTTTCAGATTGTTGTAATTTATCCTGATCAGATAATTTATAAAATACCAGGCATTCTCGGTAAAATATCATTTGCCGCACTAAAGCCTAGCTTATAGGTTTTCTTATTTATAAAACCTGTTTAATTTGAATCGTTGGAGTACTATTAACTTGATTGACAATCACATAATAACCTATTCTATTTCTTATATAGTTACT
>CAZFWP010000189.1:0-2616 GCA_964522805.1 uncultured Synergistaceae bacterium
TGTCATGGTTCGTGCCGGCGTAAAAAGTTTGGCTCGAAAGCCGCTCCCGTAACGCGACAGGAGGTAGTATATCATGTATATAATTAGTGTCAACGAATACACACAGTCTGGCATTTTTAAATAAGAATTCGCATTGTATTGAACTCAATACTAATTATGTAACAGGTTTGTAAACGTCAATGATGTTGCTGACATATAATCTATGTTGTTGCTTTTCAACGGGTATTTTAAAAAATATTTCTAATTTATTTTTTTATTTTTTCTAAATGTCAGCAAATTACGCAGTTTAGCAGAGAAGATTTGACTTCTGCTGCACAGTAAGAGGCTGCAGCACAAAATAGTGGGTACGCTTTTACGTAAGCGCACCCACTATTTTCTGTTTTTGATTGGTTATTCTTCTTCTGTGATGTCCAGTTTGAGGACACCCTCTTCAAGGAGTGCCTCTACGGAATCTTCAAGGCTGGTTGAGTTAAGTTCATCATCATCAGAGGGGGTCGGTTCGTCTAGCAGCCCCAATCCTTCAGCGACTTTGTGGAGTACGTCTTTGGTTATTTCGTCCATCAGTTCCGTATGTTCGGAAATGTATGAGGCGACGGACTCTTTACCTTGACCGAGGGTTTCTCCTTTGTACGCAAGCCATGAGCCTTTGCGCTTGACTACTTCTCTGTCGATCGCCATGTCGAGAACGGACATGGCCCTTGGCACACCTTTGCCGTATATAAGTGTGGCGTGTGCGGTGCGGAAGGGGGGAGCCTGTTTGTTTTTCACTACTTTGAGCCAAAGTTCGTGCCCGATGACGACTTCGCCTTGTGTAACCTGCTTCCCGCGTTTGACTTCTATTCTTACGGAGCTATAAAATTTAAGCGCGCGTCCTCCGGTGGTTGTTTCTGTCGGACCTTGCCCGTAGCCGGAGCTTATTTGCGCACGGAGCTGGTTGATAAATATTACGGTTGTGTTGCTTTTCGAGATGGCAGCTGTGAGTCGCCTCAGAGCATAAGACATTAGCCTCGCATGTAGTCCCATTTGGTTACTGCCTTCACCCATTTTGCCGTCTATTTCAGCCTGAGGAGTCAATGCCGCGACAGAGTCAACAACAACCAGGTCGAAGGCACCGCTTCTTACAAGAGTGTCCAGTATGTAGAACGCTTGTTCGCCGCTGTCCGGCTGCGACATGTACAGGTTAGCTGTATCAACACCCAATGAAGCCGCCAAGCGCGGATCCAAAGCGTGTTCCGCATCTATAAAAGCAGCGTAGCCGCCGGCTTTTTGGGCCTCCGCAAGAATGTGAAGTGCTATCGTAGTTTTACCGCCGCCTTCAGGCCCGAATATTTCAACAACTCTGCCTCTGGGGACGCCGCCTATTCCCAGAGCTACGTCAAGGGGAAGTATACCGCTAGGAATGACTTCAACCGCACGCTGAACTTCGTCTCCGAGGCGCATTATGGCGCCGTCTCCGAATTTTCCTCTGATTTCGCTTAGAGCCTGTTCCAGAATATCTTCTCTGGTAACAGCCGCTTTCTTTGCCATAGGTCTACCTCCCGCAATATATGTTACAAATTGATTTCTTTTTAATTATAACAGGACGTCAGATTTTGAAAAGCCCTAATGGTGTGTACCGTGGTCCTGATGGGAGCAGTTCGCTTTTCATCAGGATTATTTGGGAAACTGTCCATGGCTCGATGTCCAGCCGATGTTCTTGGATACCGCGCATAAGCTTATCTGAGAGGACTTTGCGCGATGGATTGCGTCCTAATGTCAGATGCGGCGTGTAAGGACGTGATTCTTTGGGTATCCCAGCCCTGTTCGCGGCAAATTCTGTCTCTTTTTGTAGTGCTTTCAGGGACAAGAGGTCCCCTTCTACCGCTGTCCAGATGACAGAGGGGGTCAGCATGTCGGGGAATCCGCCGATTTTTCCGGCAGAGATCGTAATTTCTCCGATTTTTTTTATTTTCAGCAAGTTTTCAGCCAGTAAAGAGACGGTGTCAGGTGCCCGTTCTCCACAAAATTTCAAGGTAATGTGTATGGTTTTCGGCTGCACCCAACGTACTTCTGTTGATTCGCTTCTCCTAGCGCCAAGCCAAGCAGAGATTGTTTGGCGCTGTTTGTCCGGGATATTAGCACAGATGAATGTACGCAGGAGACTCCCCGTCAGAGAGGGGATGCTACCGACCATTTTGTTCCAGTTCCCCAAGTATCAGTGATAATATTTTTTTTACAGATGATTCTCTGATTGTCTGCCTAGTTCCTTTAAATGAGCTCATAGATGAGGATGTTTTATCTTTTGTGGAGAGGGCAAACCATACGGTACCGACAGGTTTTTCAGGAGTTCCCCCATTGGGGCCGGCAATGCCTGTTACGCTTATGGCAATATCCGCGTCGTATATTTTTCTGGCTCCGTTTGCCATTTCTTCAGCGCACTGAGAGCTAACGGCTCCATGTTCTGCAAGTGTCGTATCCAAAACACCGAGTATTTTCATCTTCGCCTCGTTGCTGTAGGTAACAGCAGAACCGAGAAAAACTGCCGAGGAGCCTGATATTTCCGTTACAGCAGCACCTGCCATTCCCCCTGTGCATGATTCCGCAAAGGCTATTTTCATCCCTTTTTTGGATAGTGCA
>CAZFWP010000190.1:0-2583 GCA_964522805.1 uncultured Synergistaceae bacterium
CACTTACCAGCTCATGCTCAAAACCCAGCTTTTCAATACCCACATTTTCACTGTTCTGGTCCAACAGACGCAAAACAGCTTTTTCCCCAAACATTGAGGGAATAGTGGAGACACGCAAATCTATCCGTTTTTCGGATACTTTGATTAAGATACGTCCGTCTTGCGGGCGGCGTTTTTCGGCGATATCCATTCCCGAAAGAATTTTTATTCTCGCTATCAAAGGCAGGTGCAAGTTCTTCGGTATTTCAAGGTTGCTGAAAAGAGTACCGTCTATTCTCAGACGGACACGGGTAACACCATCGGAGGGTTCTATATGTATGTCAGAGGCTTTCTCCCTGACAGCCTGTTCCAGTATGCTGTTGACAAGTTTTACGACAGGAGCGTCGTCAGTGCCGATTGTTGAGACATCTTGGGCAGTAGAAGTGGAGATGGTTACAGAGTCTCCCAAGGTGACGGAACGTTCCTGCTTCATAATATCCGCCATAGCTTCATGGACACTTGTCTGCACCCGATAATAATTGGAAAGAGCTTTGCTGATATCAGAGGCCGTGGCCACCTTAATATCCACATCTCTTCTTGTAAGCATACGAATCTCATCAATAGCCAAGGCATCCATCGGGTCTGACATAGCTAGGTCGATATGTTGATTGTCCGGTATATCAATGGGGATAACGTTTAGGCGCACAGCGACGTTCTCCGGGATCAAAGCAAGTGCTTCCTGCTGCGGACGGGTCTTTATCAGTGAAACAAAAGGCAGTTCAAGCTGTTCACACAAAGCCTCCGCCAAGTGCAATTCTGTTAAATAACCATTCTTTATCAATACTTCGCCAAGCCTCATCTGAGAGACCTTCTGTTCCCCCAGTGCGGCCTCCAAGTTGGCCTTAGTAATAACACCGGCGTTTATCAGCAATTCACCAAGACGCATTACTCTAACAGGTTTATCCACAGAATCATCTCCAATCGGGAATCATCACGCAGAACCACAATAAAGCAGACGTTTAATACGCCTGCTTTAGAATGTTATTGGATGAGACTTTTTGACGGTAAATTATATATTTCCGCGTTGCTTGTCGGAACATCCAAAATATAAGGCACAACAATAAAAGCCATTTCGGATTTTATATGCTTATCATTGCGGGTCTTAAATATTTCGCCAATAATTGGGATATAGCTTAAAATAGGCACTCGCGTAACGCCCTTTGTCTTATTTTCCTGATAAAGACCGCCGATGACAAAAAGCTCGCCGTTTCGTACTCTGATTTGCGTATCAACATGGCGCTTGGTAGTTTCCGGCATTTCTGAGTTGCCGCTTTTACGGAACTGAACAATCTCGCCTGTCTCAATCGTCAGCTTAAGGGTAATAAAACCGTCGCGGCCGATTTGCGGCGTGATATCCAAAGTCGGGCCTGTCTCCTGCTCGGCGAACTGCGGGTTGCGGCTCTCGTCCAAGCCTGTTTGATAAAGGTAATTGTGCGTCAGCTTTATTGAGGCCTTTTGCCCGTCCAAAGCAACGACAGATGGGTTGGCAAGCACTTTTCCTTTGTTATTGGTCTCCATCGCCTTAAGTCCGGCATCCAGCATCTTCATTGCCGGATTAACCACGTTGGCAGGGAAGGTAGAGTCAGTTACTCCCGGAATGGGCAATCCCCCCGGTGTTGTGGTCTCCGTGGGGTTTACATTTGGCGGTACAAATCCGTTGCCGTATGTATAATCAGCGGTAAGCCCCGATGAACCATAAGTAAAAATCCACCCTTTGTAGACGCTGGCAATCAATGTCTCAACTTCTTGTCTCGCATTGTCATTGACTTCAATGAGGCGCGCCTGCAGCATTACCTGACGACCCGGATGGTCGATGCGGTTTATCAAGGCCTCTATCTCACGGTGCTGCTGCGGAGTACCGGTCACAAAAAGCGTTCTGCGCCTGTCGTCCACCACCGGGGCGTTCGGCAGCGGCACAAGCCCCATAATCATTGCCGACATCTTGGTAATATCGCCATAGGCGACTTTATACTCTTTGGTCACATTATGACCGAGAGTCTTTCCGATACTCTCAGAGGTTCCGACAACAAGAGTTTTACCCATCAAAGCGTAGGTTAAATCATTCATGCGCAGCATATAAGCAAAAACTTCACTGAACTTGGCATTTTTAAAGGAGAAGGTCATGGGGTTATCCGGTACGGTGGAATCGATAACCAAATTCAACTTTTTGATATCCGCCAGCATTCGGAAAACATCACGCACAGAAACCTCGCGCAGTTCCAGAGTCACGGGAGAGTTCATACCCAAAGGGTCTCCCTGAGATAATGGCCTTGGCGGTGTCAGCACCGCAGGTTTTATATCCGATTCCGCCTTTAAAGTGACAGTAATGTGGTCAGACCCGGCCATGCCTCTGATACTCTCCAGCTTTAAAGGTTTTTCACCGGTAATGGTCATCTTGATACCATCATTGTCGGCGGAGACTACCTGAATGCGCTGAACCAGCGGAAAATCGTAAGTCTTCCACCACTCGTTGCTCATCTCTTTGGTGAACTTGAAAACGCTCCAGCTATATTCATCCCACCAGTCCTGCTTATCGGTATTAAC
>CAZFWP010000191.1:0-2519 GCA_964522805.1 uncultured Synergistaceae bacterium
GATTTAACGCTGGCTAAGCCAATGCCTTCCTGACCGCCGGAACGTTTGCTGGAAGCTAACGCTAGTGCCGTTTCTCTTACACTACCGTCATAACTGTTATCCAGTGTAACAACCACCATATTGCCAATGATTTTAATATGCAATTTAATAAATTGGCCCGTATCCTGCATCCGTTGACAGGCTTCTATCGCATTTTCTATAATATTGCCTAAAATAATGCAGATATCCAGGTCATCAATTGCTACCTGCACCGGCATATCCACTTTGACAGCGAATTGAATTCCGGACTCGGCCGCGACACTTCGGTAGTGCTGCAAAATGGCATCAATGATATAGTGTTTGCAAAGGCTGGGTTGCGTACTTGCCGTAAGTCGGACTTGGTATTGATTCAGATATTCTTCCAGCTCCTCAAACTGTTTATTATGCAAATAGGACTGCATAAGTAAAATATGATGATGTAAATCATGCTTTGCCGCCTTCGCTTTATTGATATTATCTGTAAGCATTTTATAATGATTGCTCTGCGCGGCAAGCAGCTTACCTGTCATCCGAATATTTTCATTTAAGATTGCATTTTGATTTGTCTGCTCCAGCACTTTTATTAATATAAAACAGCAGCAAAAAAGACCAATACTCATTACCCACCTAGAGACAAACTGCCTCCAGTCATTGACTGTCTCATTTGATAAATCAGCGCCGAAAAGAAAGCCGAATATAATAAGAATCATCGGCATTATCCAGATATATTTCCACACCTCCGCGTTTTTTGCTGCTAGCAGCGGCGTAAATTTAGTCTTGAAAAAGCGAAAAACTACGGGATAGCTGATGCCTAATTGCAGCAGGATCATTATATTGGTGATAAAATAATCCGGCATACCCGGAAAGTATGGGTTGAGCAAAGCTTCAAACATATGAGCAGTCCGGCAGACAATGGCCGAATACACAAACATTACCAAATACACAAAAAAGTGCTTTAAAAACTTTTCTTTAATAACAGCAAACGAAAATAAAGCAAAGAATAGGCTAAATAACACACGGTAAATCTGCGTATATTGCAAATTCCAAAAATCTTGTCTTGCCAGCCAAAGAAAACCGACAATTTCTATAAAAAGTATCGCTAGATAGATACCGCATAATTTGCGCAATGAAATTCTTAATTTGTTAATAAACGGATAGTAGCGCAAAATACTAAAGGGAACAATGTAGAGTATTATATACAGCACCTTCATCGCATCAGCAAACATGGTGTTCTCCCCTTGCTACTGAAAATAAAAAGTCCATATACGTTTGTTTTACGGCTTGTTTTTCCGACTGGCGAATAGGAACAAGACTGCCTGATTGCAAAATAAAATCCTTGTCAGCAACACTTGCAATATAGCGCATATTTACGATATAGCTGCGATGACAGCGCAAAAAGGTTCGCTTATCCAATTGCTTTGCAATCTCCTCCAAAGTAAGATATGTTTTTATCACTTCCAAATCTTTGTGAATAAAACAGGTTTTATCATACACTTCAATATATTGAATGGAGTTAACTGGAATTATGACAAGCAGGCGCTCTGACATTACTTCAAGGTATTGCGCAGCATCAAGTATTTTCTGGCAGCGGGCAAAAACTTCGGCTAGCTTTTCAGCACTAATCGGCTTAATCAGATAATGCAACGCGTTGACGGCAAAACCTTCGACTGCATGTTCATTACTGGAAGTAACAAAAACAAGCAAGCACTCTTTGTCAATTTCTCTAATCTTTTGGGCCGTATCGATACCACTTAACCCATTCATATAGATATCCAAAAATATAATGTCAAACATTCCTTTAGCGAATGTTTCCACTAAAGCTTCGCCGCTATCATATTCAGTGATAGCCGCATCAAAATAATTTGTTGCACAAAAACTACTGAGGCTATTAAATAAGCAGTGTTTATCCTGATAAACATCGTCACAAATGGCAATTTTCATTACTTCTGTTGCTCCCCATTAATTAATTACTTACTAATAATTTTACCATAATTTAAGGTTTTTTAAAGGGTGTCAAAGGACAACGCTTACGTCCTTTTTAACTTTTTTGTCCAGGTTTGCTTGCGACTTCCTATAATTTGTTTTAAAAAGACGGGACGCAATGAACGCCCCGCCCTAATCGTTTGCTTATTGTTTCCGCCCGCAATGAGCGGCTTTGCTTATTTTACCATCAAATTTACTTTTCCACAAACGAAGCCTAAAAAGGAAAGATAAAATGCTTCAATAACTTACAATATTTTTAATACGTTCACTATTCTTATACAATCATTGACTAATTCACAGCAGGTGTAGTATTTGTTCAGCAAGCTCACTATCTGCATAATCAGGGATATACGGCAGACAAGCTCCAAAATCTCTACAGCGCATATTCGTTAAATCCCGTACCTTGCGCCATGTCAAAGTAACACCAGTATCTTCTACCTGACGTATAGCCCAGACTACTTCTATACCTCCGTTCACCGATAGCCTTAACAGTCACATATGGGGCACTGAGAGCCTTC